>CALABM010000001.1 GCA_937885815.1 uncultured Verrucomicrobiales bacterium
CTCTTTAATGCTTTTGCGACGGGGAAACTCCGGGCTCTTAATGCAGAACAGCAGTAATGCAGATACAATGAAGACAATGATGATAAACAGGTAGTCCCATGCAAAATTGTCATTAAACTTCCATTTCAACCAGATGGCCAGCGCACCCACTAAGGTGGCCGCGGTACCAAGTGCTCTCATCTGCCCCAGACGAAGACTGCGATTTTCCGGGCGGGCTGTATGCATCACAATAGAATCCACCGTGCCCATCAGAATATGAAGCCCTAGACTGGCTGTTACCACGCACAGACTTACAGCCCACAGCCCCGTACCGGAACCAAGGTGCATCATAAAGAAGGTTCCGGCGGCCGCCAACAGTACTGATACCGCCGCCAGCCTTACCTCATTCAGAAAGAATAACGCCCCCATCACCAGCAAGCTCAGCACCCCCGGCAGCTCTCGCGGCAGTTCCATCAGCCCTCGCTGCTCTGCATCCAGATGCAGAACATCACTCATATAATTGCTGAACAGCATATCATACACACCCCCGCCCAACTGTGCCAGAAATAACGCCGCCAATACAGCTACCATCACCTTCCTGATTCTCACACCTTCGTTCATATCCGGCCCAAGAATAGTCTATTTACCCACTTTTGGCAATAAAAATCACTCGTTTACTGTTATTCCTATAATTTTTGTATAATTTACTTGACAGGAGGGTTAATTTAGAATAAAACAAAGTTGCGGCGGGGATAAAGGCCCGGCCACAGAGAAAGGAGAAATAACAGAATGAAAAATAAAATCACTCATATTATGTTGGGCGCCGTACTGTCATTAGTGTGGACAGGAGCTTATGTTCAGGCTGATACCCCCTACAATGCCCCGCAGCGCGTCATTCTTCGCGCGGCCAAAGCCGGAGCAGAACAACTGCAGCAGGCTCTCGCCGGAGGTCTTGACATCAATGCGACAGATGACGATGGAGAAACTGCACTGATGGAGGCCGCTGATGACGGCAATCTCCGCGCAGTAAACAATCTGATTGCGGCCGGCGCAAACGTGAATCTGCGTAATGATGACGCTGAAACAGCCCTTATGATGGCGGCAGATGAAGGCCACACGGCTGTAGTCCGCTCACTCATCTCAGCAGGAGCAGATGTGAACGCTGTGGACGAAGATGGAGAAACCGCACTGCGCAAGGCTCTGGGAGATCGCCATAGGGAGACAGCAGAGGTACTCCGCCAAGCCGGAGCCAGATAACCTACTCCACTTTACAGGAAAAAAGAAGCCTGCCGAATGGCAGGCTTCATTATTTTCAGAATCCGAGAATCTCACAGGAATCCAACTCATCTTGGCCATGAATAAGCTCGGCCAGAATGGGGAGATTACAGAGCTCACTGATGACGTGGGCATTCGTAACAGAAGCCGTGCTCCACTCCTCGCTGATGTGATTCAATATCACGCCATGGCATTTCAGCCCTCGAGAACGAATGGCATCCGCCGTAAGTTTTACAAGTGACGCCGCACCGGGGCGGTTATTTGCCACGATAATGACCGGGAGAGCCATCGCCTCAGCAAGGTGGGCCACACTCACCCCTGCGCCTAGCGGCGTTTCCCAGCCACCACAGGAATCCGTCAGCACGATATGATGGGCAGAAGCCAGCTGCTCATACCCCTGAACCAGTTCAGCAAGAGAGATGCTCTTGTGCTCAAACTCCGCGGCCACATTAGGCTCCGCCAAAGTGCGAAGGTAGACAGGGTTAATAGCTTCCAGACGATAATTTTCCTGACCGGAGGCCGTGCGGATTTCCCGGGCTTCCTTACGGTCGCCGCAAGCTACGGGTTTGTACCCCATGGCATCCATGCCGCGAGCAGCTAAATCCCTGAGAAGAGCACAGGTAACATACGTCACACCTGCTCCGCTGTCCGTGCCAATTATATAAAAGTTCTGCATAGGCTTCATTTATTCAGGAATGGAAAGTCGGATTTCATCCAGCCCCCACTCATCATCACTTTCCACATAGCGAACTTCCACCCATACCCATACCAGCACTGCCAGTAACAGGCAAATGAGCTTGGGCTTCCAGTTCTCAGTCAATCGCGAGCGCAGACTGCGACGCTCAGGATTTAACACTCTGCGTATTTTTCTCAGTAGAGACATGGCTATAAATAAGTTCAGTTAATCGAGCGGCTAACATCTGCACAGAAATATCACGCTGCACCACATTACCCACCACCAGAGATACAGAGCCCGTTTCCTCAGAAACAATAATAACCACGGCATCAGACGCTTCAGCCAGACCAATACCGGCGCGGTGGCGCAGCCCAAGAGAGCGGTCCTTCAACTCTCGGTTGGAAACGGGTAAGATGCAGGCTGCGGCCACAATTCGCTCATTATTGATAATGACCGCGCCGTCATGCAGCATCGTCTTAGGCATGAAGATGGTACCTATGAGCTCTCGGCTGCAGATAGAATCCAGTTCGGTACCTGTTTTTACATACTCCGAGAGCTTATTATTCCTGCAGATAGCAATGAGCGCGCCATAGCGCTTGCTCACAAGGAAGGATACGGAGTCACAGACGCAGGAAATGAAGTCTTCATTTTTCTCTCGGTCCCAGAGTCTGCCCAGCACTCTGTTGGCGCCCAGCTTGGCCAAAGCGGTTCTTAACTCCGGATGGAAAAGGATGAAAAGAATAAGCAGAAGCGTACCGGGCCCGAGGAACGAACCGGCAATCTGCTGCAGCACGGCTGCATGCGTAAGCTCCAGAAGCACGGCAGCAAGGACTATGATGAACACTAGGCCGGCCATAATGGCCGCCGCGCGTGAATCCTTGAAGGTGCGGTATATTTGGTAAAATATTATCCAGAGAACAACTATCTCAAAGACAGCTCTCAGTATGAACGGAACATCCATGCGCGTCATCTTACTCTTTTTCCTAGCCTATGGCAAGCCATAATTCCGGCTGTATCAGTCCTCATGTTCGAGCACCTTGCGCAGGCTTTCGGAACCATAATAGGCAGGCGTCACTTCTTCCTGAAAATAATGAGACACTCTGTCAATGACATGGGCTTTTACCTCAAGTGTGGGATGGAACAAGAATAAATCCTCTTCATAGCTGCGGCTCACCCCCGCATGCATGGCGACCGTGGCAAGCTCACGGCGCAGGCGAGCCAACTGAACAGCAGCGGCATCCGCACTGTCCTTATCACGCACTAGTGAGATGACGGCTATCCACTGCTGCATGAGGCTCTGCATGCTTCCGGCGGCCTTCATCACGCCGGGGATAACAGAGGGATCCACCTGCATGTTCATGTTTTCCAGCACATCTCGCACCACCATCAGTCCCTCCACGAGGTGCTCTGATTTATAATACTCGGGAGAACGCAGAGCCAACTCGCCCCATACCTGAAGCAGTGAAGCCGTGCTGCGGCGAATCGCCAGCCTGTACTTCAGGTTTAACTCCATGCGGGCGGATTCCGTGCTCGGTTGAGGCAGAGCGGCCACACGCTCACCGCAGGATGTCATGTAGGCACGGAAGGTATCTGCCATCTCCGCTGCTTCATCTGCCGAGCGCTTATTATGCACGTTTTTCAAGGTCTCTGTCAGGTCATCCATGGCCTGGCACATATCTGAGCACACAGCGAGGAAAGGCCGCAGCTCTGCCACCTCCTGATTTGAGAGACGGGTTAAAAAGGCGTTCATGACGGCCTGCAAGTCAGCCGAGCCGAAACATCCCGTGCTGCGCAGAAGCTGCAAATCATAGCTATCCACACGTAAACGGTCCGCACCCACTCGCTCAATCAGAGCACGAATCCGAGGAGCGGCGGCATCAGCGCTGGGACGATCTGCCACGAACATGAGAATGGGGCTGAGTGACTCCTGCGCGGGCTCTGCAGTGAGTTCCTGCGCCGAAAGAGAGGCCCCGAGAATAAGAGGGATGAGAGAAAAGGAGGTTTTCATAATGCCCAGGTATCAAGTTATTTAGATGGAATGCGAGGACTTCCCGCTAGTAATGATTACAGCTTGCTGATGATTTTGTTCGTTTGCCCAAGTTTGAGGTAAACTCTGAAGCTCTGCACCATGTTGAAGCAATAAACGAAGAACAGAAAGGAGCTGCGGCTGAGGAGTCTCAGCAGAAGCAAGGCGGTTAAGCAACATATTCAACGGAGTATGCTCTGCCGCCCCAGACTCTGGAACAGTATCCGGATGCGCCCCGTGGCTAAGAAGGCTAAGAATCACTTTTTCACTCACTTCATCACTCTCCACGGCAGCTTGTAAATAGGTCTTCTCCCCCCGGCGGTCATCAGCCGTAATGATGCCTTCATCCAAAAGATAATCAAGAGGCAGCACCCCGGCGTTATGATTAACCAGATGAATGAACGGCAGCTGCGTCTTACCACCATCCTCCCACAGCTCAGGCTTCAAGCCGTATTCCATCATCTTCTTCAGCATACCTACGCTGTCAAAAGCAATAAGAATACAACGCTGAGCAGCGGCATCCATCCTCATGGTCTCGCCACTGCTCTTCAGCCACTCAGCAAAAGTGTCCACCTCTTCCTGAGAACAGGAAGCAGAGTTCGCAAAGAGAAGCGTAAGAAGGCTTTCCCCTTGTTCATCCAAGATTGTTTGTGCAGGGCATCCTCTTTCCAAGAAAATGCGAGCCGCCTCCAGATGCCCTAACCTCACCGCTACATGAGCCAACGAGCCATATGCTCTGCCGGATGTGGCGGTGGCCAAGCTGCCATTCTGAACGAACTCACGAAACTCAGCATCAGCCTCAGCAGCCAGCGGCATCACAGCAGCATCTTTCATGAACGCGTATTCCCACGTATCCGTATGAGGACAGGAATGCCCCCCTTGCAAGCATTGGGCTCGATAAACGGGAGCACGCAGCAAGGGTTCATTGTTGTATCTCAGGTCATGAGCGAATGCCGCCAGAATTTTCCTCTGCACCGGCGTCCACTCCTGCGCATAACAATATTCCCCCCGCAGCAACCATCTATACTGCGGCACAAGACTACCGGCCAGCCCTAATAGTCCGAGCATGAACAGGATGGAAAACATGGCCATCATCACATAGGCCATCACACAGAACATCACCCTAATAGGGCTATTTCTGCAAACTCCATCCGTGCCGCATTCAACATATTCCATGACTGCATGCATTCTAGCAGATTATGCCGGAACATGCAAGCCATAAGCAATCACATTCTCGGCGCTGCAGCATTCAACTGCATATTAATGTCCTTATGTTTATCCTGAAGAGGCTTAAGACTGGCCTCATGGCGCGCAACTTTCTCACGGGGCGCCGTATAGAGGCGGCGGTATGCCGCCACTCGTGACACAAGAAGCCCTTCCACTTCATCACCGATAGAAGCGCTCAGACGCTCATGCAATTCCAAGGAAAGCTGAACAATATCCCCACACATTCTCCGCACCGCTATACAATGAGCAAGCGAGCCGAGCACCCACACAGCACCGGAAAGCGCCAGTGTCATAAACGCCATCATCACAAGGCCAAGCAGCCCCAGAATGCCGGCAAGAACCAAGAACAGACAGATAAGCCCACAGCACGCACGCATCCACCCCACCTGGGCATTGAACACACGGCTGTAACTACTGCGCAGCTTGATATCCGTAAAGACTTTATATAGCTCGCGCCCCATCCGCAAACGGAGTTGCTCCAGCTCATCGCGAAGTGCAACATCCGGGAACTCGCCAATTTCACACTCCAGCGTCTTTTTCATGCGAGGGCGCACACTTCGCCAGTGGCTCATGCATGAAAGCACAAAGTTATCATCACTCACCTCCTGCTGGGTAAGGGCCTCCATTCGCAAGGTACGGTACAGGTGTTTCTCCGTACCGGCTCCCAGGAATTCCAATCGCATCAGCGTTACCGGAGAGAGAAACCACCCCAAGGTTCGCTGCAGCTTGCTCACAGTTGTCGGGAGCGCGCGCATGAAAGCCTCAGCATACGCCTCCGTACAGCTGGTAACACCTTCCCTCTGGCGGGCAAGGAAGTAATCAATTTCCTGCTCGATACCGGCAAGAAAACCGCTATCCGTTCTTGCTACGCGGTCTCTCGCATTGAGAACAAAAGCCTGCTTTCGAGTAAGCTCTTTACCACACTCTACGAGGTGACGAATGGCACTGCGCACGCCAACGGGCTGAGCAAGAGCCTCCTGAATCAACTGAACGAAAGTCTCAAGATTCTCCCTAGAGCTATTAGGATTAACAAAACAGATAGGCAGAGGCACCCCCGCCTGACTCTTGCAGAACTCGCGGAGGGACTCCTTCAGGTTCAAGGCCATTTCAGCACCGAAAGCCTCTGTATACGTAACGGCCACCAAAGTCGCAGCCTTTCGAGCGTCACTCAGAGCGGCCAACAGAGGCCAAACGGGTGAGGCCTCATAATTGCGACCATCCACCACAGCAATCACCACATCTGCCCGGCTCAGCAACTGCCGCGCGGTGGCAGCAGCACCTTCATCCGCACAGGATACAGTGTCCACTAACTCCAGCCCTTCCAGACTCTCCAGAGGGATGAAACGGGAACACGTGGAATCACCATCCTTGCTGCGATAACGCCAACACACGTAGTCATCCTGCAACGGCACCCGAGCAATCAACGGATAACCGGCTATTGCCGCAAGAAGAGATGATTTCCCGCAACGCTCACCACCTATCACAATGATACGGCGGTCTCTATCAAGCTCGGCATCTGCAGCCAATACGGGCTCCACATATTCGTTCAGCGACTCATCTTCAATGCCTGAGCACAGTTCAACAGCCTGCTGCACCCAGTAGCGTGCGCGGCTCTCTTCTGTTCTGAAACAACGGCTCAGCATATCCGCGCACATTATAAGCGCTCAACCCCGAGTTGTCCACCACAAAAATTATCGAATTGCGTTCACATGAACAAGAATTACTCTCAGAAAAGCCGAAACATCTTTTTCTTCTTGACTCAGCAGATTTTGCTCTGTAACATTCATGGCAGAATGAAACTCTCTCTCTCTTGCGCGCTTATACTATTTCCCGCATTTACATATGCAGAGCAGCCGGATGCTGCACGAACGAATAATTTTGACTCCGCAGATCCCGGCACTTATACGGATGTTCCATACATCCGTGGAGAAGAAGAACCGGATAGCGCCCTAATAGCAGTGTACTTAGCAGAAAGATTGAGAATACTTTCCGCAGTGCAGGATTCCGCCTCCGCACTTGATGCCGTAGTTAATCTCAAGCTGCTGTTCCGCGAGCGCCTGTCAGCAGATGCCGCACCGGATACCCCTCTTAACATCCTGCAGATGCAGCTTGCCTCCCACATAAACCGCCTGAAGGACTCCCACTTCTACGGAGTACCTGCTCTGGCTGAACTTCTGAACTTCAGCCCGGAAGATGCCCTCCTCCCCTCACAGATAAATGATGATATGCTTACCATCCTCAGAAACGAGGCTGAGCAAAATCTGTCCACCTGGCCGGCAGAAGCCATGGAGGGCATTGATGGCGGCCCCGGGCTGACGGCTGATACCGCTTGGATTATCAAGACGACAGATTCTCGCGAAAGCTTCCGAATTGTCACAGAACTCGCTTCAGAATCCTTCGCAGACTGGACTATCTGCAGCCACCGCTTGGAAGTAAGGGAGCAGCGCCGCTACCTTGTCTACACCATGACTCTCATCAGGGACGGCAAAAAATACCAGCCTGAAATCTGGGCAGACATTACAGCATCACGCCCGGTTTACAGTGAAGAAGAGCAACAAGCTGCGCTTCAGAAAATCATCTCAAACCTTGTGAGAATGCAGGAACTCATGGTCGGTATCAGCGATAAGGCCTCAGCGGACTCCGCAACGACTGAAATGGCAAAACTTATCCGGGAAATCACCCCACTGCGAGAAATAGCAGAAACGCAGGATACCTCCCTGATGCTGATGACTAATCTTGCTCCGCAGTTTGATTTTGAGGCATTCCGCGCAGCAGCCGCTCGCCATAGAGAGCAAAACTGCTATGGTTCCGAGCCACTCCGCAAGTTCCTTGAGGCCATGCTCGGGCCTGAGCCACAGCGCTGATAGGCGCTAATCCGCAATTACTTCTCAGAGTCTTCCTTGCTGCTGTCCTCCGGGTCGGCAGCATTTTTCTTTTGTGCTTCAGCCTCGGACTTCATCAGCTCCTCCTCAAACTCACGACGAGCTTTCTTAAACTCCCCCAAGCTCTTGCCGAGATTCCTCGCAATCTCCGGCAGACGCCGAGCCCCGAATACCACCAGAATAATGGCGATAAAAATCATCCACTGACCGGGAGAACCAAACTGAGCTAATACAGGCGTCGTCATAGCTGTATGCTAACACTTCACCCCCAAGCTGGCAAGTAAAATGTCATCCGCCGCCGCAAAATGACAACACGACTGACAGGATTTACAATTAAAATGGCACAGCCGGATTGCGGCTTTATCACCATACAGATGTCTATAAGCCACACACTTTTGCAGAACTGACTCATTCCATGCTTTACATCCATTCTCTCTTGTGCTAGCCTGTGAACTTCCACCAGTCGGCACATTACTATGAAGCAGTTACTTTCCATCGAAGAATTGACAGGCGAGCAGATTAAAGACCTCCTCGCACTCGGACACAAACTTAAGGCAGAACGAGGCAACCACAGCCTCCAGCCTCTTGCCGGACAGACTTGGGCACTCATTTTCTCCAAGTCCTCCACCCGTACCCGTGTTTCCTTCGAGGTAGGTATCTCTGAGCTGGGCGGCAGACCCATGTTCCTTTCCACGCGTGATATCCAGCTGGGCCGTGGCGAGCCCATTAAGGATACAGCCCGTGTGCTGGGCCGCATGATTCATGGTGCCGTCATCCGCACCTATGGACAGGACGAGGTGGTGGACTTCGCCCGTTACTCTAAGCTTCCCACTATTAACGCGCTGACTGACCAAGAGCACCCCTGCCAGATTCTGGCTGACCTTCTCACACTGGAAGAGAAGTACGGTGTAGGCTCTTGGAAAGACATGAAAGTTTCCTTCTTGGGTGATGTGGATAATAACATGGGCCGCTCCTGGATGTGGGCAGCCAAGCGCTTGGGCTTCACCCTTGCCCTCGCCGGTCCTGAGCTCGCTCTACCCAAGGCAGAAACTCTTGCTGCCCTTGACTGCCCGAATATCATCTGCACCACGGATGCTGAGGAGGCTGTAAAGGACTGCACTGTCATCAACACCGACACATGGATTTCCATGGGCCAGGAGTCCGAAAAGGGCACCAAGGAAAAGGCATTCTTCCCCTATCAGGTAAATGATGAGCTGCTCCGCCTCGCAGCCCCCGGCCACAGCGTCTTCCACTGCTTGCCCGCCTATCGTGGTTACGAAATTACGGATGAAGTGCTGGAGGCTCACGCCCCTGTTATCTTCACGGAGGCAGAAAACCGCCTGCATGCCCAGAAGGCTGTGCTGTACACCTTAGCCACCTCCTGCTGAACACGCCGCCATCATGAGTTTTAACGAACGCATAGAAGAGCTGCTGGAGGACATGTCCGTATTTGAGGACTGGACGGAGAAGTATGAGTTCATCATCTCTCTGGGCCGCAAGCTCCCCGCTCTTCCGGAAGAGTACCGCAAGCCGGGCAACCTTATCAAAGGCTGCCAGAGCCGTGTGTGGGTAGGTACTGAGCTGAAGGACGGCCGCATGCAGATAATGGCTGATAGTGATTCCCTTATCACTAAAGGACTCATCGCCCTTTTTGTGCGCCTGCTCAGCGGACTCACTCCCGCTGAAATCCTCAGCGCAGACCTCAAGCGACTGGATGAATGCGGCCTGAAGGAGCACCTCGCCTCCACCCGTGCCAATGCTCTTTCCACCATGGCTGCCACCATCAGAAAAGCAGCCGCAGCCTTGGCCTAAGCCAGTACAGCACAGTACAAGCCATGTCCGCCCTGACAAACCTCATCGAGCAGAAAGTCTCCCGTCTGCCTGCACACACCAACGCCTACCGCGTGGCGGACGGCACCCCGTGGCCGGGAATTTTCATCGATGCGCTGGCGGACAGGCTACTCGTTTCCGTGCGTGATACAGCCGTACCCCGCGGCCTCAGGGATTTGCTGGAAGAAACCGGCAGACCTGTCTACCTGAAGCGCTTGGATAAGGACGTGAAGGATGCGCCCCTGCACCTGTGCGGTCCGGAAGCCCCGCTGCGTTTTGAGATAGAAGAAAACGGCGTCAGATACATCATGGATATGGCAGCCGGCTACTCTCAGGGTATCTTTCTGGACCAACGCGACAACCGCGCCACCGTCCGCAGCAAATGCTACAAGGGAATGCGCCTGCTGAACACATTCTCATACACAGGAGCCTTCTCCGTATGCGCGGCGCTGGCCGGCGCCACCACCACCACACTGGATTTAGCCCAGCCCTGCCTGACGTGGTGTAAGGAGAATATGCAGCTCAATGGCATAGACCCTTCAGCCCATTTCTTCTGCAAAGGTGATACCCTTCACTGGCTGGATCGTTTCGCACGTCAAGGCCGCACGTTTGATGCCATTGTGCTGGACCCTCCCACCTTTTCGCGTGATGAGAAAGGGCGCATCTGGCGAGTCGAAAAAGACTACGGCAGCCTCGTAAAGAAGGCCATGGCCTGCCTTGCTCCCCACGGTTGGATTCTCTGCACCACGAACTGCCGCAAGATCTCCCACAGCCAATTCCGTAGCCTCGTCGCCTCTGGCGCACCAGGTGCACATCTCACATCCTCGCCCATGACTTTTGACTTCGATGGCGAGGATTATCTGAAAACGCTCTGGGTAAACACCTGATTCCCCACTAGCACAAGGATTTTTTTCAGAAAAAATTCTCACCCCCACATCTTGTGTCATTTTTTAAGCACTAAAGAAAAATACAGCCACATCTTGCGTTGCTATCCACTCCCAGCCTTGCTGTATCCTCAACGTCTTTGAAACTCACAGCGCGGCGCTAATTATTAGATTGTTTCTAATTTTGTGAATAACTAAACACACTATATATTGTGGTACAAGTATACTCATTGTGCCATATTTAGAAGTTAAAAAGATACGGCGAACTCATTTTTCTGCTTGCAAGGTGAGAAAAAATATGTTAAAGTCTGCGGCGTTCACCTCAAGAGGCCATCGGTGGGTAACCACAGCATTCGCGCAGGCATGGGCGGGAGACGCTCGTGAGTTCGCAGGTGCAAACGCAACCGGGAGGCAACACACGAGCACACCAGCGCGAGGGTGAACCACCACAAAAACTTTTACCATTAAGACTCTCACGACACGCACGCCATGATTATCAAGCGCAACGGAAAACGCGAACGCTTTGAAGCCTACAAAGTACAGCAGGCCATCGAGAAAGCATACCATGCCTCACAGGAGGAGTACAATCCCCTCGTCTATGCCAACGTACTTGACGCTCTGAAGAAGGAGGAATACCTTCCTGTAGAGAAGGTACAGGACACGATTGAGCGTGAGCTGATGCGCGCCGGTGCATTTGAGACGGCCCGTAACTTCATTAAGTACCGCTTCCTGCACAAGCTGCAGCGTGAGCAAATTGCTGGCGTGTACCAGGGTAACACTTGGGTAGACTGTAAGCAGACCATCGAGGAGTACATCGGCAACACCGACTGGCGTATTAAGGCAAACTCTAACACCACATACTCCAACGCCGGCCTCGTGAACAACACCGCCGGTAAGGTCATCGCCAACTACTGGCTCGATCAGGTGTACACCCCCGAGGAAGGCGCCGCCCACCGCAATGGCGACTACCACATCCACGACTTGGACTGCCTTACCGGTTACTGCGCCGGCTGGAGTCTGCGCAATCTTCTCAACGAGGGCTTCAACGGCGTGCGCAGCCGCGTGAACAGCCGTCCTCCCAAGCACTTCCGTGAAGCTCTGGGCCAGATGGCCAACTTCCTGGGTATTCTTCAGTCCGAATGGGCCGGTGCACAGGCATTCAGCTCCTTTGATACCTACCTGTCCCCCTACCTCTTCAAGGACCAGCTTCCTTACAAGGCTGTTAAGAAGGCTCTGCGTAACTTCGTGTACAACCTGAACGTGCCTTCCCGCTGGGGTCAGAGCCCCTTCACCAACGTCACGATTGACTGGACTGTTCCCCGCGACCTTCGCGAGCAGAGCCCCTTCTCCGGTGGCGCCCACATCTTCGAAGGCGTTCAGGATGAAACCCTTCTTGCCAAGGCTCGCGAGCGTGGCGTAGAAAGTCTCACCGCGCTGACCTACAAGCACTTCCAGCCGGAAATGACGGTTATCCAGAGAGCCTTCTACGAAGTGCTCACCGAGGGTGACAGCACCGGCCAGCCCTTCACCTTCCCCATTCCCACCGTAAACATCACGGAGGACTTCGACTGGGACGGCGAAAATGTGCCGCTTCTCTTCGAGAACGCAGCTAAGATTGGCTCCTCCTACTTCCAGAACTTCATCGGCTCTCAGTACAAGTTCGACGAGAACGGCAACCGCGTGATTGACGAGGAGGCCTACAAGCCGGATGCCGTGCGTTCCATGTGCTGCCGTCTGCAGCTGGACCTGCGTGAGCTGCTCAAGCGCGGTGGCGGTCTGTTCGGTTCTGCTGAAATGACCGGTTCCATCGGTGTTGTGACCATCAACATGGCCCGCCTTGGCTACCTGTACAAGGGCAACAAGAACCTCATGTACAGCAAACTCGGTGAGCTGATGGACCTCGCCAAGGATACTCTGGAAAAGAAGCGCGTATTCATCAACACGCTCTACCAGCGCGGCCTCTATCCGTACACCAAGCGCTACCTGCCGCACCTTCGCAACCACTTCTCCACCATCGGTCTCAACGGCATCAACGAAATGCTGCGTAACTTCTCCGGTGACACAATGAACACCGCGAACCCCGAAGGTATCGCCTTCGCTGAGGAAGTGCTGCACTTCATGCGTGAGCGTATCCGTGGCTATCAGGAGCAGACCGGTAACCTCTACAACCTTGAGGCCACCCCCGCCGAAGGTACCACCCATCGCTTCGCCCGCGAAGACCTCAAGCGCTACCCGGATATCATCCAGTCCGGTACTCCCGGCCACCGTTACTACACGAACAGCTCCCAGCTGCCGGCCGGTTACACGCATGACCTCTTCAAGGCTCTTAAGATGCAGGACAAGCTGCAGTGCTGCTATACCGGCGGTACGGTATTCCACATGTACATGAACGAGGCTATCTCCTCCCCGGAAGCCTGCCGCGACATCGTACGCAAGGTGCTCACCAACTTCAAGATGCCCTACATCACCGTCACGCCGCTCTTCTCCGTGTGCGATAAGCACGGCTACCTGAAGGGCCGCCATGACTACTGCCCGCTCTGCGACGAGGAGCTTATCGCTAAGGCCCGCGCAGAAGAGCAGCCGGAACTTCCCCTCTTCTAATCTTATCGAACGAACGAAACAAAACTCTAACCTTACACATCACCATGGAACCTGAAGTAAAGCCGGTTGTAAAGACCGATGAACAGATTCTTGCCGAGCACGAGTCCGAGCGCACCAAGTGCACCGTATACACCCGTGTGATGGGCTACCACCGACCCGTTGAAACCTTCAACGCCGGCAAACAGGGCGAATTCGAGGAGCGCGCCCACTTCGCAGAGCCCGGCTGTGGCTGTGGCTGCGATGCCATCCTCAAGTAATCAGATACAGCAATTTCATTTTCTGTACAGAGGCCAAGCCCTGTAACGGCATAGAACAAAGCGCCAGCTCGCTCTGAGCCGTTGCAGGGCTTCTCTGCCCCCTGATGATATGACCCACCGCCACCCGGTAGACATCACTCCGCTCACCTTTCTGGATTACCCCAAAAAGGCCGCATGTATCATGTGGTTCAATGGCTGCAATCTCCGCTGCCCCTATTGCTATAATCCTGAGTTGGTAACAGAGAAATCAACCACACAGGTGGATGAGATGGAGTTCCTGCGGGAGCGTGAAGGCTTCCTTGATGCCGTGGTGCTCTCCGGTGGTGAGATTACCCTGCAACCGGGCCTTGTTGAGCTTTGCCGTAAAATCAAGGCCATGGGCTATCTTGTGAAGATTGACACCAACGGCAGCAACCCGCACATCGTAGCAGAACTGCTGGAGCAAAAGCTCATTGACTACGTGGCCATGGATAACAAGATGCCCTCCACCCGCAGCTGGCAGCTGCCGGGTGGAAAGGTGCTCTATGAACGCTTTGCTGAGACCCTCAGCTTGTTGGCAGCCTCCGGGCTGCCGTATGAAATCCGAACCACTGTACACCCAGACCTGCTGGATGAAGCGGACATCCTGCAGATGATTCGAGAAGCCCACAAACTCGGCTACAACGGCACCTATTACCTCCAGTATTTCTTCACGGGCGTGCCCACCATCGGCAATATGAAGCCCCCCACCCGCCGCTATGATCGCGGCCTGCTGGATCACCACAGCCCCCTGCCCATTGGCTACAGAAACTTCCCTGAGGACAGAGGCAAGTAATGCAGGCAGCATTCGGACTTGCAGTACAGGGTAAAATATGCTAGACTCCGCGCCGTGAGAGTAAGGAAAATCATCATCGCCGCTGCTATGAGCTGCCTGCTGGCGGCCTGCGGTGAGCAGCAAAGTTCTGCCGAGCGTTTTGCTCATGATGGCATCCTCGTCATTGGTAACAATGCAGAGCCCCAGAGCTTGGACCCTCACAAAGCCACTGCCGTGGCAGATGGCAAAATTATCTCCACACTTCTGGAAGGTCTTGTGCGCCCCTCCGCCACGGAAGATGGCGAGGTGCTTCCCGCCGCTGCTGAACGCTGGGAACAAAATGAAAGCGCCGACGCCTGGACTTTCCATCTGAATAAAGCCGCCACTTGGAGCGATGGACGCCCGGTAACGGCTCACGATTTTGTGTATGCCTATCAGCGCCTACTGCACCCCCAGTTTGCAGGCAAATATGCTGAAATGCTTTATCCCCTGCTAAACGCAGAGGCCTACAACAAAGGTGAGTGCGAATGGAATGAAGTAGGCGTAAAGGCCATAGATGATTACACCCTACAGCTGACGCTGAGCGGCCCTACCCCGCATCTTCCCCGCCTGCTGCTGCACTTCACATGGTACCCTGTACCGGCACACCGCGTGGAAGAGCTCGGTGGCATGCTGGACCGCCGCAGCCTCTGGACGCGCCCTGAGAACTGGGTGGGCAATGGTGCATATGTTCTGGACGAGCACCGCTGCAATAATTACCTGAGCGTGCGCCCCAATCCCCGTTACCCCAGGGCAAATGAGCTGCGCAACCGCGGCATACGCTTCCTGCCCATTGTCAATGGGTACACGGAAACACGCATGTACATGGGAGGCAAGCTCCACATTACCAATAACGTGCCGCCGGAGATGATTTCTCATGCGCGCAACGTCAGCCCGGATGCTTACTGTCAGGATCCCTATTACTGCACCATCTTTTACCGCCTGAACACCACGCGTGTTCCGCTCAGCGATGTGCGCGTGCGCCGTGCGCTGCATCTGGCCATAGACCGAGATGCTCTCGTGGGCCGCGTTGTGCGCGGTGCCGGAGCCCCCACCACCACATTTACACCGCCCGGTGCCGGTTATGCCGCCACAGCCCCGCAAGAACCGGCCACACAAGCCGAGCGCGCAGCGCTTGCCCGCCGCCTTTTGGCTGAGGCCGGATATCCGGGCGGTAAAGGCTTCCCCGTACTGGAACTCATGACCACATCGCGCGATGTACAGCGAGTGATGGCAGAAACCATTCAGGCCATGTGGGAAGAAGTGCTCGGAATTCACGTAGACATCCGCTCCTGTGAATGGACGGCTTACAAGGCTGCCCAGCAAAACATGGAGTATGATATTTCCTCCTCCTCATGGAGTGGTGATTATCTGGATGCCGCCACCTTCGTGGAGCTCTGGCGCAGCGGTGGTGGTAATAACTGCACCGGCTGGGGCTCTGCTGAGTTTGACGCCGAGCTTGAAGCCGCCCGCAGCACGGGTGATGCCACAGCTCGCCGTGCCCACCTGAGCCGCGCAGAGGCGCTCATGCTGCAGCAGTACCCCGTTATTCCCCTATACCACAGCGAGCGAACCTATCTTCGCTCACCCCGTCACGTGCGAGGCTGGCAGCCGCGCCTGCTGGATAATTTCCCTCTGGATGCCGTAGAAGTCAGAAGCCATGATTAAGTTACTCTTCAAACGACTGCTTCAGGGCGCCCTCGTGATATTCGTGCTGGAGACTATCACCTTCTTCCTGGTGCGTATGCTACCCGGGAATCCCTTCCTTGGTGAGCGCAAGCTGCCTCAGCACGTCTTGGAGCAACTGAACTCCCTTTACGGGCTGGATCAGAGTGCTCTCGTGCAGTACTTCAATTACTGGAAAAATATCCTCACCTCCGGAGATTTCGGGCCCTCGCTCGTGCGTGAGGGTATTCAGGTGAGCGATATCATTGCTGAAGCCTTCCCCGTGTCCCTGTGGCTGGGTGTGCTCGGCATGGGAATTGCCATCATTGTAGGCATTCCCGCCGGTATGCTGGCTGCATGGTGCAAGAACCGCTGGCCGGATGCAGTGCTCATGTTTGCCGCCATGCTGGGTATCTGCGTACCGGCCTTCGTCATTGGCCCCGTACTGGGCAAAACGCTTGGCATGCATATTCCCGGGCTGAGTGTAGCCGGCTGGGATAACGCCCTCTGCGCGGTGCTCCCGGCTCTCACACTTGGCCTCATCAATGCTGCCTATCTGGCCCGACTGACGCGAGGAGGCATGCTGGAAGTACTCTCTCAGGATTTCATGCGCACGGCTCGCGCCAAGGGCGCCAGCCCGGTACGCCAGCTGTTCGTTCACGCCCTGCGCAGCGGTCTGCTGCCGGCCGTTTCTTATCTGGGCCCGGCCTTTGCGGCCCTCATTACGGGGTCCTTCGTGGTGGAAACCTGTTTCCAAGTACCAGGCATGGGCCTGCACTTCGTCAATGCCACGACAGACCGAGACTATTTCCTCATTCAGGGACTTGTTCTGTGCTACGGCGTGCTGATAGTTATGGCCAACCTCGTGGTGGATTTAGTTCTCGTAGCACTTAACCCCCGCCTGCGGACGCAGGGCACGGCATAAATCATGGCGGCAAAAACATACATTCAAGGCAATTCACTGTGGAAAGACGCTTGGCTGCGCCTCACCCGCAACCGCGCAGCCATGGCCGCGCTCGCATTCCTTGTTCTCATGGTGCTGGCTTGCTTCGTGCTGCCGCTTTTCCCCATCATCCCGAACCCGAACGCCACGGATTTGAACAACATTGCGGGCCCCTGCTGCCTCGAACACCCGTTCGGCACGGATCAGCTGGGACGTGACCTTCTGGCACGTGTGCTGTACGGCGGCCGCATCTCGCTACTGGTAGGACTGGTGGCCACGGTCGTGGCCCTCATCATAGGCCTCATATACGGCCTGATATCCGGCTATGCCGGTGGCAAAGTGGATGCTTTCATGATGCGCACAGTGGATGTGCTCTTCGCGCTGCCCTTCATCGTGCTGGTGATTGTTTTCTCCCTGAGCATAGAAGAGCCCAGCCGAGAACTAACAGCGGCCATTGTGGAGCTCACGGGCTGGAAACGGGAAGCCGTGGCGCCCATTCTCGGGCTGGTGCCGCTCTTCATCGCCATCGGTGCGCTGGGGTGGCTCACGCTGGCTCGTATTGTCCGCACCCAGACGCTGGAGATTAAAGCTCAGGAATACATCATGGCCGCACAATCTCTCGGCCTGAGTCATCTGAACATCCTCTTCCGCCACATTGCACCGAACCTGCTGGGAACCGTCGTGGTATACACCACCTTGGCCGTGCCGGGCATCATGCTCACGGAATCCACCCTCTCCTTCATCGGCTTGGGCGTCAAGGCGCCGAACTCATCATGGGGCACACTCATTAAGGAAGGTGCGGACCGCATGGAAGTCACACCGGAGCTTCTCATCTTCCCGGCAGTCTTCTTCTGTCTTACCTTGCTTTCCCTCAATTTCCTCGGAGACGGCCTGAGAGATGCTATCGACCCGCGCTCAGCCAAGGAATAACGCTAATAGTTGGCGCTAACTGCTTGCGAGCGGCATTGATATGGGACAGAATGGGGGCGTATGAAACAAAGCCCGCTTGCCCCCCTTCATGAACGACTGTCAGCCCGCATGAGTAACGATGGGGGCTGGAGTATGCCGCAGCAGTACACGAACCTGATAAACGAACACATCGCGGCTCGAGCCTCCTGCGCCGTCTTCGATATCTCTCATTTCGGCAAGTTCTTACTGACCGGCAAGGGTGCGCTCGACTGGCTGGAGCAACACCTCTCCAACGATATTGCTTCCTGCAGCGATGGAGCCTTGCAACAAACGCTCATGCTGCGCAAGGACGGCGCCATTCTGGATAGATTCACTCTGATGAGGGAAAACAGTGAGCGTTTCATGCTCATAGGTTCAGTTTCCCTAGCTGATTCGGATTACAAAATACTGAGCAAAGAGCTCCAAAACACGCATTTACAATTCACCAATGAGACGGATACCCTCTGCATCATCGCCCTCAGCGGGCCGGATTCTCACAAGGTTCTTTCCAGAGTCTTCTATGATACGGCCATCCCGCCCAAAGGCACCTTCCGTCAGTTCCGGCGCGGACGGCTGAACTGTATACTTTCAAACGCGGATTTGTCCGGCACGGGAAGCATAGAGATTTTCTGCCCGGCGGCAAGCGGCATCAACTTGTTTGAACAATGCATGGCTGCAGGAGCCGTACCCTGTGGTGTGCTGACGCGCAATTACCTGAGAATATCCCGAGGCCACGGAGATGCAGCGAAAGACTTTCATAAGCTTCCTCCTGCACACGCGGGCTTGGCTCATCTCTGCGCCCACGGAAAGAACTACACCGGCTCTGATGCAGTAAACACACAGCTACCGGCTGATGCCCTGCTCATTCCGCTCAGATGCCACACTCCGGGGCGTACCCCCGGCATCGGAAATGAGGTACAGAACAAGAAGGGAGAAGTAGTCGGGAAAGTAACAAGCTCAGCGCCATCACCGGGCGCACATAGCTACGCCATGGCTTATGTGAAAGCAGCTTTTACCGAACCGGGAACAAAGCTGCAGATTATCAGCAATGGGCAAATCATACCCGCCACAGTGGCGGAAAAAGAGGACAGCGGAACTATGGCTCAGTAAGTACAACCGGCAAAGCCATTCGCACGGAAAATCTCCTTAATGGAGTTCGTGAGCTCAGGCTCGGGAGGCTCCACATCCGCCAGAGTATATTCTAAGCCAAGTTCTTCCCACTTGAACTTGCCAATCTGATGGAATGGCAGCACATCCACGCGCTGCACGTTACCGAGAGCGGCAGCATAGCATGGGTAGAGGACCAGTGGTAGCGCTTGTCGGGACCCATCTGCCGCGCCTCAAGATACTCCTCCTCCTCGCCGGCAGCATAGCGGGCAAGCTTCTCCACATCCGCCGGATTATCTGTAATGCCGGGCACCAGAACATAGCGCAGCCACATCGGCTTACCGGCAGCTGCAAGACGCTCAGCAAAATCCAGAGTAGGCTGCAAGGGCTGCTTCACCAGCTCTTGATACACCTCAGGATTCCAAGCTTTGATATCCAGCAGCACAAGGTCAATATCCTCCAGCATTTCATCATCCACGGATGCACCGAGATGGCCGGAGGTATCTATGCAGGTGTGGAGCCCTTGGGCCTTGCACCCCTTCAGGATGGCCCGGGTGAAACGCGGCTGGAACAAGGGGTCACCACCGCTGATAGTCACCCCGCCTCCTGCAGCTTTCATGAAGGCTGCATAGCGGCTAATCTCCTCCAGCACCTCATCGGCAGAGCGCTCTTTGCCTCGGCGCACGAAGGAGGTATCAGGATTATGGCAATAGCGGCAGCGAAGACTGCAACCGCTGAGGAATAAAATAAAACGCACGCCGGGCCCATCCACGGTGCCACAGGATTCCACAGAATGCACCAGCCCAAGAGGGGTGCTTACCTCGCTGTTCCGTTCAGTTTCCGTTTTCATGAGCTTTCTGGCGGCTTATCCTTATTTACTGTCAACCTGCAAAGCAGGATTCGGGCACTTGTGGTGCTACCGAGTCCCGGCCTTGCAGGTTGAGATAGTTTTCAGAGTTTCAGATTATCTGGTGTGGAAGGTACGGGAGATTACCTCGCGCTGCTGCTCGGGAGTGAGCTTGATGAAGTTCACGGCGTAGCCAGACACGCGGATGGTAAGCTGCGGGTACTTCTCGGGATGCTCCATGGCGTCCATGAGAGTCTCGCGCTCCAGCACGTTCACGTTGATGTGGTGGCCGGTAGCGGCAAAGTAAGCATCCAGCAGGCCTACGAGCTTGGTGCGGCGCTCCTCGTCCTCCTTGCCCAGAGCACCGGGAACAATGGAGAAGGTGTAGGAGATACCGTCCTGGCTATCGTCATAGTTGAGCTTAGCCACGGAAAGCATGGAAGCCACGGAACCGTTCTTGTCGCGGCCGTGCATGGGGTTGGCACCCGGAGCGAAAGGCTCGCCGGCGCGGCGACCATCGGGGGTGTTGCCGGTCTTCTTGCCGTATACCACGTTGGAGGTAATGGTAAGCACGGACTGCGTGGGCAGAGAATCGCGGTAGGTGTGCAGGCTGCGAATCTTGTTCATGAAGTTCGTGACAAGCTCGCAAGCGATGTCGTCCACACGGGGGTCGTTGTTGCCGTAGCAGGGGAACTCACCCTCGGTCTCGAAGTCCACGATAAGGCCCTCCTCGTTGCGGATAGCCTTCACCTTGGCGTACTTGATGGCGGACAGGGAGTCAGCGGCCACGGACAGACCGGCGATACCGCAGGCCATCGTGCGCAGAATCTCGGGGTCGTGCAGAGCCATCTCGATGCGCTCGTAGCAGTACTTGTCGTGCATGTAGTGGATGATGTTGAGGGTATTGACATCCCCCTCCGCCAGCCAGCGCATCATCGCATCGAACTTATCCATCTTCTGCGGCTGGACGGTAAGGCCCAAAGTGTAATCGGTATCTATTACCTTTTCAACAACACCCGGATTTATATGATCGATTACGGCATATTCAGGTGAAATGTGTTGCGGCAGAATATCTAAAATCTCATCTATTACTTCCGCTTTATTTTTGCGGGGGGTGTGGATGATGACAGGCATTTTCGTTTCTTCTGCAATATCCAGCTGCGCTTTAAAAATTCTATATTCGTTTTCGCTCAAGTCTTCAAGTCCGATTTCGCCTATTGCAACAATTTCTTTCTTTTCAAATTGATAAATATTACATTTTAAAAAGAAAGAAAAAATGAATAATACAATAGAAACAGCAATGCTGATATATGTTTCATAAATAGACATATAAAATATTATAGAGCCTAATATTTTTCCTTGAGAAGATTGGTCCGGATTAGCTTCTATATATACTATTTCATAACTATCAACTTCGCCAAGCACATTAGAGAAATACAAATGTGCTGTCTTATCATCGTAAGTTGTATAAAACGATTCAATTTTCGTACATATTAATTCATCATTTTTATCATATATATCCATCATGTTCAATCTCAGCGCATTAGTCACAACGCAGAAACTTGAAAGACTCATTGAGGCGGCGCCGAACATC
>CALABM010000002.1 GCA_937885815.1 uncultured Verrucomicrobiales bacterium
TTGTCAGAATTAGCAGCGGCCTGCAACTCTGGCACATAGGCAATGGCGTTGGGCAAATTCAACTTCTTGTCGGGAATCTTGTCTGGGATGAGTTTGCACAATCGATTGGATTCGTCCAGAGGGAGTTTCTGCACTCGGGCCACATCCTTGATGGCCATCTTGGGTGCCATCGTGCCGAAGGTTACAATCTGCGCCACCCTCTTGCGGCCATATTTCTCGACCACATAGTTGAGCACATCGGCCCTACCATCCTCATCGAAATCAACATCCACATCGGGCATCGAGATACGGTCGGGGTTGAGGAATCGCTCAAACAGCAGGTCGTATTTTATGGGGTCGATGTTGGTAATCTTCATGCAGTAGGCCACCAGCGAACCGGCGGCCGAACCACGGCCCGGCCCCACGGGGATATCGTGGTCCTTGGCCCAGTTGATGAAGTCTGCAGTGATGAGGAAGTAGCTGGGGAAGCGGAGCATGTTGATGATGCTCAGCTCGTAGTCCAGACGCTCGCGCAGGTCTTTGTCTTTCTCGACGCGCTCCTTGCCGTAGCGTTCCTCCAGCCCCTTGTAGCAGATTTTGCGTAGGTATTCCTCACGGGTTGAGCCGTCATCCGGGGCGAACTCGGGGTAACGCTCCGTGGAGGTGGAGTCCAGCTTAATGGAGGTGTTACAGCGCTCTGCGATGATGTTGGTGTTTTCGTAAGCGTCCGGGTATTCCGGGAAGAGCTCGCGCATTTCCTCCTCACTCTTGAAGTAAACGCTGCGGGGGTAGCGCATGCGCTTGCCATCCATTCGCTTGTTGCCGGTGCCCACGCAGATGAGGATGTCATGCGCATCATGGTCACTTTCTTTCAGGAAGTGGGCATCGTTCGTGACAACCAGCCCCACATCATGCTTGCGGGCGAGGCGTACCAACTCCGGGGTACAGCGGCGCTCTTCGTCGATTTCGTGGTCTTGTAGTTCTACGAACAGATTATTTTTGCCGAAAATATCAATAAGCTCCAGCAGCACCTCTTCTGCTTTCTCCGGCTGATCCTGCAGAATCCACTCTTGCAAGGGACCGCCCACGCAGCCCGTCAGGCAGATGAGGCCTTGGCTGAACTCCCTCAGTGTGGCCATGTCTACACGCGGCTTGTGGTAGAAACCTTCCAAGTGCCCGCGGGAGACAATTTTGATGAGGTTCGCCCAGCCGATGTTGTTTTCGCACAGCAGGACGAGGTGGGTGTACTTCTTACGCCCGGGAATTTGCTTTTTTACATCCAGCGGGGTAGGGGAGAGGTAAATCTCACAGCCAAGGATGGGTTTGAATACCGGTTTCTTTTCGTCCGGGTGTTCTTTGTTCCAGGCAAGGATATCCTTGTTGTGCTTCTTCACGTTCACCATGAACTCAATGGCGGAGAATACATTACCATGATCCGTGATGGCGACAGAGTTCATGCCCAGCTCGGCGCAGCGCTTGATGAGATCCTTCGTATGAATCATCCCATCCAGCAGCGAGTATTCTGTGTGAACGTGTAGGTGTGTGAATGCCATGGTATGCCGCAGAGTATAGCACATAGCGGGGGTGAAAGTAAAGAACGGAGTTTGTGCCGCGGTGGTTGAGGTGGCTTTGAAATGAAAATTGCCTGCGAATATGCGCCCTTGCTTGACTTTACTCGAAAATGCTGATATAAGGTGGATATGATGATACGTAATATAGCGTTGGCTCTGTTCGGTACAGCCGTGCTGGCTGCTTCCGCTCAGGCGGCAGATGAAAACGTGGCCTTGGCGGTAGGTGAGTCTACCACCGTGTATCTGGATGGTAACCCGACCACGGGCTTCCTGTGGAGCTTGGCTGAGAGCCCGGAGGTGGTGAAGGTGGAGGTGGCTCTCGAAGAGGTGGAGCTTCCGAGCAATCGCAGGATGATGGTGGGCTGCCCCCGGCGTACTGCTGTGACCATCACCGGCGTGAGCCAAGGAGCAGGTGAGGTGAAGCTTGTGTACGCCCGCCCTTGGGAGAAGGATAATCCTCCTGCCCGTGTTTATACTTTATCCGTAACCGTGAACTAATTAGCTGATATGGGATTATTACAGAATCTGGCCGCAATGGCCATCCGCAAAAAAGTAGTAGCCGCTCTGCAGAATAACTGTCCTCCCTCCCTGAAGGAGTCTCTGGATAAACTGCTGGCAGACGGCGGCGCCGTGAGCACCATTCAGAACTTCGTGATGGCTAATTTGAAGAACCCCACTGCCATTACTCCGGACGCTCTGAAGCAGCTGGACTTCTCTCCCGCGACTAAGGAGCTGTTTGACGCTGTGCCTAAGCTGGCTATTTACCTTTCCAAGGTGGCAAAGGCCGGTGTGCCTAAATAAAGCTGCCTTTATATATATATTATAGGAAGAAAAATCCTTTGGCTCTCGCATGAAAAATGCGAGAGCTTTTTTCTTTTACCTTTCCCGAATGTCGTCAATATGAATCAGTTTAATCTCTGAAAGTAAGCGGGGAATGGGCGGGTTTGGATGTGTTTTTTTGCTTGACGCCTGCGAGCCGTAGTGTATAGTAGTAGGGTACTTGCAAATCGTGTATGAAGCTCAAACACAAGACACTTTTACCTAAGAAGCTGATAAGGAAGAAGAAACATGGTTTCGCTCTTATTGCTTCGCTTACATTGATGATGCTGCTCACCCTTCTGGCGGTGGGCGTTTTGGCCATAGCATCATCCCAGAATCGCATAGCAATGCAGACCGCCCTGCAGGCAGAAGCACGTCAACAGGCTCTGGTGGGCTTGGATGCTGCTCTGGCTGAACTCCAGATTACACTGGGGCCGGATCGCCGCGTAACGGCCAGCTCGGCCATCGTGTCGCAGGAAGAAGGCGCTGTGGCTCAGCATATTCTTGGTGTGTGGGATAGCTGGTCTGGTCCTATTTACGGCCGCTCTGTGGCGGATGGGCAGCCCTCCAGCATTAAGGATACGTACGAGCCGGGGCGTGCCTCCATGTTCCGCCGTTGGCTTATATCCTCACGCCGCCCCTCTGAGCTCACGGATGTGAACGCCGTGAACACCCTTGGCAGCCGTGACCCCGGTAACAGAATTTGCATGGTGGGTGAAGGTACGCTCGGCCGCCGTTTTACCGGTCGCCATCTTGTGTATGCTGATTTGATTTCCATGCCTTCCTCCGGTAAGAACTCTGCATGCTATGCATGGTGGATTGGTGGCGAGAACCAGAAGAGTAAGATAACCGTGCGTGACCCGGAGCAGAATGATAACCCGATTAGTGTTCTGCGCCGTACTTGGAATACGCCCTCGCCCATGTTCTTGGATTGTGATTACCTTTCCTTCCTGCCGGAGCGAATCGAGAATCCTGACAAGCTTCTTACGATGGCCAGCATTCCGCTGGTAGCGAACTCCTCTCAGGATGCCGGTATGCCGTATTTCTTTGACGTCACTACCACATCTTACTCACTGCCCATCAATGTGCGTACTGGTGGTTTGAAGCAGGACCTTTGCCTTCTGCTGAGCCGTGATTCCCTCCGCGGCACTGAGTTCGCCGCTCGTTCTAATCAGGACTGTCCCATTGCTGAAGGTCGCGACGTGCCGCGGGGTACGGAATCCAACTTGCCCATCGGCTCTTGGCAGAATTTGCACGCTTTCTATAACTGCTGGCCGGATGGTTCCGCAAATGATTCTGATAACTTTACCGCGCGCCTTATCGGTAGTGTAGATGATTGCCACACCCGCATGAGTGGTACGGCGTATCCTCATGGTAGTCCCAATGATTTGGCCTCTAATCCGGATTCTCTTAGTCCGGGGGCTAATGGTACTGTGTATGAAAGCCGTGCCATGCTGGAGCAGGGGAGTAAGAGCGCCGGCTATGCTCGTACGCCTGTGATGCTCGCGTTCATGAATACCTTCGGCCTTGTGACGGAGGAGAATTCGGGTGTTACGACTTCCGACAAGGATCAGTGCTACAAGCTTTACATGTGCTTTGCGCCCATGTTCCTGTGGTGGAATCCGTACAATGTTCCCATGAAGATTCGTGGTCGCCAGCTCTGGGCTCAGTCCGCTCCGTATAAGGCTACCTGGCTGCAAACTCAGGCTGTGCAGAAGGCCGGCTCATGGAATTACGGTTGGTCTCACTACGCCATGCAGCAGAGCACGGGCGACACCGGCTTCGGTTTGGACTATGGTGACTATTTCCAGGCTACTCTGAATAGTGAGACCTCGGATATCGAGTTTGCTCCCGGTGAGATTTTGTTCTTCTCCCCCGGTCAGGCTCGTGCTACGGATTCATACACCAAGCCCTATAGTAATCCTTGGACGGTTGGGTATAATGCAAGCTCTGTTTCCGGGTATCGCGCTCGTTTCTACACCATGAGTGGAGGTAGGGCTGATCAGCCGGGTGTGGCCTCCAGAACAAACCTTGATAATGGTGAGTTCTATGTGGGCCTGCGTTTGGGACAGTATGCCGGCTTTGGTGGTCTGAATACGGACGGTCACTGGTTCGCCCCCAGAAATCCTGAAGCTATTACCGTGTTCAATGGTTACAACAGCATGGCTGAAGCCAGCGGAGCTGATGGTGGCGCCGGTAAGCGTGGACAGAGCCCGCACCGTGGTCTTCTTGGCTGGTATGACCCGAACAATACGGACGTAAGTACTGTATTCTGTGACCCTGACCGCAATGACGCCCGCTGGAGTGCAGACGGCTCACAGAGTGATAGTACCGTGCCGTACTTCGTGGCAGCTCTGGGTATTGTGCCCAAGTCCGCCAACCGGAATCTGGATTCCCGTATCTTCGAGGGGAAGGATTACCGTACCAAGAGCTGGCAGCACTCTAGCCCTGCCTTCTGGGGCAGCATGATTATCAACCCGGATGATCAGCAGCGCCAGTATCACCCGTATCAGCTGGCTGCTCTGGACGTGGGTGCTGGTATGAACGCCTGCCCGATGGACAGCGTGGGTAACAATGGTATGCTGGGTATTACCAGTGATGGTGAGCAGGTATCCTTTGTATCTGTGCTTGAGCTGCCCGTGCATCCTCCCTTCTCCCTTGCTGGTTTCGCCGGTATGCGTCTGCAGCCCGGTTGGTACAATGCCAATGCTAGTGGTGAGTTCGCAACTCAGGCAGCTATGCGCCGCATGCAGTACCAAAGTGGTGTGCCCGGTGTAGGTATCGGTAACTCCTTTGCGGACCCCTGTATGGCTCCGGATGAAGTGTATGCCCAGCATCAGACCAATATCTTCAGCCAGACCGGTGGTAATGAGAAAATCTTTGGTGACTTCTTTGACCATGGTCTTCTTATTAATGATGCTCTGTGGGATCGCTGGTTCTGCTCCTCTATCTCTGATATGCCGAACGGCAGAAACAAGATGCAGGCCCGTCAGGTGCTGGAGGACTTCCTGAGCGGTAAGGAGGCTCTGCCGGTATCTCGCTATGTGCGCAGCAATACCCCCTATCGTGATGAGGATATCGTGAAGCGCATCATGGATAATGATGGCTGGATGTACATCGCCCAGTATCTCATGATTGATGGTGGCTTCAATGTAAACTCCACCTCCGTGGAGGCATGGGCCTCCGTGCTGCAGGGCCTTGCCCGCCGTCAGCTCGTGACGAATGCTAATGGCGACCTCGCTCTGGTGGAACCGGGCAAGAATGACTCTGAAGTTCTCTTCTCCCGCTTCATGGTTTCTACCTCCTCTCAGAGTATTGATGCTCTCGGTGGTTATAGCATGATGCAGGGCTCCACGGAACTGCGTAACGGCGGCATGGCAGCCGCTTGGGGCGATGTGCGTAAGCTGGACTCCGGTAAGATTCGTGAGCTGGCAGAGCAGATTGTGCGTCAGGTAAAACTGCGTGGCCCCTTCCTGAGTATGTCTGATTTCATTAACCGCCGTCTGGATAGCTCTGACAAGAAGCTTGCCCTCACCGGCGCTCTTCAGGCTGCCATTGATGCCACGGACATCAACAGCATGTTCATGGATGAAACAACCTCTCCCGCTACCGGTGGCTCTCTCTACCGCTTCCGCGAAGCTGAGGAAGGCTCCATTTACACGGCTGCTCCCGGTTATCTCATTCAGAGTGACGTGCTCGCCTCCCTTGGCAACATTCTCACTGTGCGTGATGATACCTTCACCGTGCGCGCCTATGGTTGCGTACGCAATGCCCGCAAGGCCATTCTGGCTCAGGCATGGTGTGAGGCTGTGGTGCAGCGTACCATGGAATACGTGGATCCCACGAATGATCCCTCCGTGCGCGAGTTCGAGCCTGATGGCAGAAAGGCCCGTGGCCTGACGGCTGCCAACACTGTGTTCGGGCGTCGCTTCAGGATTGTCTCCTTCAAATGGCTGGACGCTTGGGATATTTAATCCGCGAAGGATTTATTCCGAACTAAGTGGTATTTCCAAGCCCCGCCGCGCCAAAACGCGGCGGGGCTTCCGCATGGCAGAGCAGGGGGATAACAACTGTAATTTTATCGCGTATGCGCGCGAAAATGAGAAAAAATCGTGCCATAAGCATAAAAAATGCAAAAAAGTTTGATTTTTCATAAGAAAAGGCTTGCCAAATCGTTAAAATAAGGTAAACTGGGTCACCCCTATAGTGCAGGAATGTACAGAGGGGGAAGTATTTATCGGGTTTGCTACAGGAGAAATCAGCTAGTTCTCACGAGGTAATAAGGAACAGCTAAATCTCTCTAAGCCCCTGACAAACAATAAACTAATAGGAAACATGCCGACCATTAATCAGCTCGTCCGCAAAGGACGAATCGTACCGGAAGAGAAGTCGAAGTCTCGCGCTCTTCATAGCTGTCCGCAGCGTCGTGGCGTCTGCCTTCAGGTGATGACTCGTACGCCCAAGAAGCCGAACTCCGCTCTTCGTAAAGTAGCTAAAGTGCGCCTTACCAATGGCGAAGAAGTTATCGCCTACATTGGCGGTGAGGGTCACAACCTGCAGGAGCACTCCATCGTGCTTGTGCGTGGTGGCCGTGTGAAGGACCTTCCCGGTGTCCGTTATCACATCGTCCGTGGCGCTCTGGACTGCCTTGGCGTTGACAAGCGCCGTCGTGGCCGTTCTAAGTATGGTGCCAAGCGCCCCAAGGCCGGTGCCGCAGCTCCCGCTAAGAAGAAGTAACCCCCTGAACCTTTAAGAATAAACTATTATGGCTCGTCGTAAACGCGTCTATAAGAAGATTGAACGTCGTGACTCCCGTTACGATTCCGTGCTCGTAGGCCGCCTCATTGGTAAGGTGATGCTTGACGGTAAGCGTGCTCTGGCTGAGCGCATCGTGTACAAGGCTATTGATCTGGCCAACGAAGGTACCGATACCGTAAGCCCCCTGGAGGTGCTGACCCGCGCCATCGAGAATGCTAAGCCCCGCGTAGAGGTGAAGAGCCGCCGCGTGGGTGGTGCTACATATCAGGTGCCGCTTGAGGTTGCTCCCGATCGTTCCGAGGCCCTCGCTATGCGCTGGATTATCAACTACGCCCGCAACCGCAAGGGTATCCCCATGGCTAAGGCTCTCGCTAACGAGATTAAGGAAGCCGCTGCCAATCAGGGTGCTGCCGTGCGCAAGCGCGATGACGTACACAAGATGGCTCAGGCCAACCGCGCCTTTGCTCACTTCCGCTGGTAATCACACCGCGGAGTTTTCTCGTAATCTCTGAAAATCAAAACATTCATATTACTTATTTAATTTATGGCTAGTGTTAGCAGTCCTGACCGCAAGGCCCCGCTTGAGCGCTACCGCAACTTCGGTATCGCTGCCCACATCGACGGCGGCAAAACCACGCTTTCCGAACGCATCCTTTTCTACACCGGCATGATCCACAAGATCGGCGAGACCCACGAGGGTTCTGCGACGACCGACTGGATGGAACAGGAACAGGAACGCGGTATTACCATTACCTCCGCTGCCGTTACTACAAACTGGAAACAATTACCTGCCGAAGGCTGCTGCAAGCTTTTCGAGAACGAGAACTTCCAGCTCAACGTTATTGATACCCCCGGCCACGTGGACTTCACCGCTGAGGTGGAGCGCTCCCTGCGCGTGCTGGACGGCGCTATCGTGGTGTTCTGCGGTGTGGCCGGCGTACAGCCCCAGACCCAGACCGTATGGCGTCAGGCCAACAAGTACGAAGTGCCCCGTATCTGCTTCGTGAACAAGATGGACCGTATCGGTGCCAACTTCAATAACGTTCTTAACGACATCAAGACCAAGCTCGGCGCCAACGCTGCTGCCGTTCTCATCCCCATCGGTGCTGAGGACCAGCTCTGCGGTCAGATCGACGTGGTAAACCAGAAGGCTATCTTCTACAGCGACTCCGACCGCATGGGCTCCACCTACGAGGTGAAGGAGCTTGAGGGCGAGCTGAAGGAGATTGGTGAAGCTGCTCTTGAGGAGCTCAAGGGCGCTGTGGCTGACGTGGACGACGAGCTCGCCGAGCTCTTCCTCATGGAGGAACCCATCGATGCCCCCACCCTGAAGGCCGCTATCCGCCGCGCTTGCATCGCTAACAAGTTCATCCCCGTGACCGGCGGTTCCGCCTTCAAGAACAAGGGTGTTCAGGGCCTGCTTGACGCTGTGGTTGACTACCTGCCCTCTCCCCTTGAGGCCAAGCTTGCCACCGTTACCGGCACCGTTCCCACCGGTCTTGACGAGAATGGCTACGAGACCTTCGACACCCTTGACATCATCCCCTCCGATGCTGACAAGCCCGTTGCCCTTGCCTTCAAGCTCTGGGCTGACAAGTTTGTGGGTTCCCTCGTATTCATCCGCGTGTACACCGGCGTTATCCGCAAGGGCGACACCGTTTACAACCCCCGTACCCGTAAGCGTGAGCGCGTAGGCCGTCTCCTCCAGATTCAGGCTAACGTACACACCGACGTGAACGAGGTATACTCCGGCGATATCGCCGCTATCGTGGGTCTGAAGAACGCCACCACCGGTGACACCCTCGCCGCTGATGACTTCGACTACACCCTCGAGCCCCCCACCTTCCCGGACACCGTTATCTCCATGGCCGTGGAGCCCCTTACCAAGGCCGACCAGGAGAAGATGTCCAACGCTCTCCAGCGCCTCTCTGCTGAGGATCCCACCTTCCGCGTGAAGACCGATGAAGAGACCGGCCAGACCATCATCGCCGGCATGGGTGAGCTTCACCTGGACATCATCGTGGACCGCCTTAAGCGCGAGTTCAAGGTGGAGGCCAACACCGGTAAGCCCCAGATCGCCTACCGCGAAACCATCACCAAGTCCGCTGACCGCGTACAGGGCAAGCTCGTGAAGCAGTCCGGTGGTCGTGGTCAGTACGGTGACGTGGTTATCGCCATGCGCCCCGGCGAGCGTGGCACCGGCCTGAAGATTGCCAACAAGATTGTTGGTGGCGCCATTCCCAAGGAGTACATGAACGCCGTGTACGCCGGTCTGAATGAAGCCATGAACTCCGGCTCCGTAGCCGGTTACCCCGTGGAAGACGTGGAGGTAGACGTGATTGACGGCTCCTACCACGAAGTGGACTCCAACGAAAACGCCTTCAAGATGGCTGCTATCTTCGCTATGAAGAACGCCTTCGCCAAGTGCGCCCCCGTACTTCTGGAGCCCATCATGGCTGTGGAAGTCGTGACTCCCGCCGAGAACCAGGGTGATATCATGGGCGACCTTAACCGCCGCCGCGCTCTGGTGAAGAACATGGAGCACAAGGGTGCTGAGTGCGTACTTACCGCTGATGTCCCTCTGGCTGAAATGTTCGGCTACTCCACCGACATCCGTACCCTCTCCAAGGGTCTTGCCTCTTACTCCATGGAGCCCTCCCACTTCGAACAAGTACCCCAGAACCTTGTCAACGACATCGTCAAGGCTCGCGGTGGTAACAAATAAACCAACTGAATTACTAACCTAAACATAACCGCACGTTCATGCAAAGTCCCAAAATCCGCATTCGTCTCCGTGCTTTTGATAGCCGCGCTATCGACCGCTCCGCATCTGAGATCGTCGAGACCGCCAAGCGCACGGGCGCC
>CALABM010000003.1 GCA_937885815.1 uncultured Verrucomicrobiales bacterium
AAATTGTCAAGGCTCGCGGTGGTAACAAATAACCCAACCTAATTACTAACCTAAACATAACCGCACGTTCATGCAAAGTCCCAAAATCCGCATCCGTCTCCGTGCATTTGACAGCCGCGCTATCGATCGCTCCGCTTCCGAGATCGTCGAGACCGCTAAGCGTACAGGTGCAAAAGTCGCCGGACCGATTCCTTTGCCGACTCGTATCGAGAAGTTCTCTGTGAACCGCTCGGTCCATGTTAACAAGAAATCTGCCGACCAGTTCGAAATCCGCACCCACAAGCGTCTTCTTGACATTGTGGAGCCTACCTCCCGCACGGTTGAGGAGCTCAAGAAGCTCAACCTGCCCGCAGGCGTGGACATCACCATCAAGATCTAATCCAGCGATTGATCCCACCATATTACGAACCTTAAACACAGATTTCATATTAACATGTCTTTAGGACTTATTGGTAAGAAGGTTGGCATGACCCGCGTCTTCAACAAGGAGACCGGCGCCATGATTCCCGTCACGGTTATCGACGTGACCGGCAACACTTACGGCCAGATCAAGACCGCTGATAAGGATGGTTATACCGCCATCCAGGTGGCATTTGACGAGCAGAAGGAGAGCCGCCTCTCCAAGCCCGTCGCCGGCCACTTCAAGAAACTCGGCATCGCTCCCGCCAAGCTCCTCAAGGAGTTCCGCGTAGATGCCTCCGAGCTGCCTGCTGAAGGTGCTGCTCACCCCGGCTGCGAACTCTTCGAGGAGGGCGCTTGGGTGGACGTAATCGGCACCAGCAAGGGTAAGGGCTTCCAGGGCGTTGTGCGTCGTCACAACTTCTCCGGTTCCCCCATGACCCACGGCTCCATGATGCACCGCCGTACCGGTGGTGTGGGCGCTTGCGCCACTCCCTCCCGTGTGTGGAAGGGCCAGAAGATGCCCGGTCACATGGGCAACGAGCGCAAGACTGTGCAGAACCTGAAGGTCGTTCAGGTGCGCAAGGATGACAACGTAATCCTCGTGTCCGGCCCCGTGCCCGGCGCCAAGGGCTCTTACGTGGTTGTTCGCCCGGCCAAGAAGAAGAACGGTAAATAAAATACGAACTAGGAGAACCTATCTATGTCCGCAACTGAAATGACCATAGAGGCCGCTACCGCCGCGAATATCGTGACGGTAGGGCCCGAGAAGGGCAGCCAGGCCGTGCATGACCTGGTAACAGCCTATCGCGCTAACCGCCGTACCGGTTCCGCCAACACCAAGACTCGTGGTGAGGTAGCCGGTAACAACCGCAAGATCTACCGCCAGAAGGGCACCGGTAACGCCCGTCACGGTGACCACCAGTCCCCCATCTTCGTGGGTGGTGGTGTCGTGTTCGGCCCCCGTCCCTGCGATTACAGCAAGAAGGTGAACAAGTCCACCCGCAAGCTGGCTCTCCGCCGCGTGCTCGGTGACATCATCTCCGGCGGCAAGGTCTGCACCGTTCCTTCCTTCAGCATCGAGGACGGCAAGACCAAGAGCTTCATCGCCGCTGTGGCTGAGATTGCCACCGGTAAGAAGATCCTCATCATCGCCGACTCCTTTGATGAAAAGACCAAGCTCGCCGGCCGCAACGTGCAGGAAGTCCTGCTCATGACTGCCGCTGAGGTGAACGTGGAGCAGCTGCTGCACGCTAACAAGGTCGTCATCGTTGAGTCCGCCCTCGAAACCATCGCCAACCGCACCAAGTAATCATGAACGACATTTACGACGTAATCAAGAAGCCCCGCGTGTCCGAAAAGGCCGCCGTGCTGCACGAGACAACGGGTGAGCTTGTGCTTGAAGTGGCGGTTAAGGCCACCAAGCTTGAAATCAAGCAGGCTGTAGAGAAGTGCCTCGGTAAGAAGGTCGCTTCCATCCGCACCGCTAACTATGACGGCAAAGTGCGCCGCAACCGCACTAAGGACGCCGGTACCTCTCCCGCTTGGAAGAAGGCTTACGTGCGCCTCGCCGCCGGTGAAACCCTCGACCTCGTCTAATTTAAGAACCCATTAAGACAATAGAAGTAAGCTATCATGTCCCTCAAGTCATTCAAGCCTACAACTCCGTCCAACCGCTACAAGGTTCTGCCCTCGTTTGACGAGATCACCAAGTGCAAGCCGGAGAAGAGCCTCCTCGAGCCCATCCGCAAGAGCGGTGGCCGTAACAACAATGGCCGCATCACCACCCGCCACATCGGCGGTGGCCACAAGAAGCACTACCGTCTGGTAGACTTCCGCCGCACTCGCACGGAAGCCGCCACTGTGCTCGCCATTGAGTATGATCCGAACCGTACCTGCCGCATCGCCCTCGTGCAGTACCCCGATGGTGCCAAGAGCTACATCCTTGCTCCCGTGGGTCTCACTGTTGGTATGACCGTTCAGGCCGGTGAGAACGTTGCCCCGAAGGTTGGCAACGCCATGCCCCTTAAGAACGTACCCCTGGGTACCGCTATCCACAACATCGAGGTTCGCCCCGGCACCGGTGGTAAGATTGCTCGCTCTGCCGGTCAGCAGGCTGTGCTTTCCAACCGTGACGGCGACTACGCCCTCGTGAAGATGCCCTCCGGCGAAGTCCGCAAGTTCCGCGTGGAGTGCTACTGCACCATCGGTCAGGTGGGCAACACCCAGCACATGAACGAGTCCTCCGGTAAGGCTGGTCGTACCCGTTGGATGGGCATCCGTCCCACCGTGCGTGGTATGTGTATGAACCCCGTCGACCACCCCAACGGTGGTGGTGAGGGTAAGTCCAAGTCCGGTGGTGGTCGTCAGCACCTGAAGTCCCCCTGGGGTCATGTCAAGGGCCAGAAGACCCGCCGTCTTCGCAAGCCCAGCGACGTATTCATCGTACAGCGCCGCAAGAGCAAGTAATTTCTAACCTTCAATATTATTTACAACAATGGGACGTTCCCTCAAAAAAGGACCCTTCGTAAGCCAGCCTCTTCTCGACAAGGTTGACGCCCAGCTTCAGAGCGGGGATCGCAAGCCGATTAAGACCTGGAGCCGCGCCTCCATGGTGATTCCGGATTTCGTCGGTCTCACTTTCCTCGTACACGCCGGTAAGAGCTTTACCACCGTGTATGTAACGGAAAACATGGTGGGCCACAAGCTCGGTGAGTTTGCCCCGACGCGTATCTTCAAGGCGCACGGCGGTATCGGCAAGAAGTAATAAGTAACCCGCAATCTGCCACATGCTCACACCTCGCCTGAACTCCGTTCTGCTGGCCATCGCCCTTTGCGGTGCAGGTGCAGCCGCCGGTGAAGGCGAGGAGGGCAGTGGTGCTGCGGAACACAGAATCGCACAACTCGAACGCCAGGTAGCCACCCTCCGGGAAAGCTACGCCCTCTCCAGGGCTGATGCTGACCAAGCACGCCGCCAGCTGCGAGACATTCGCTCTCGCCTGGAAGCCATCGGAGGTGCCGCCCTGGGTAGCGGTGAGGAGCGCCTCATCGACACCGTTTCCCAGCTGGAAGCAGCTAATGCCGAGCTGGAAACTCTGCGACAAAGCGCTCTGGTACTCACCTCCGCTGTGGACACATACGTCCGTGGCGCGCTGGTAGAGGACGCCGCCGCCCGCCAGGCACTGGAAGCCGCCCTGCGTCAGGTCGAAGTAGCCCTCGGGCTCCGACAGGCCCCGCAGAACGAGCTCGCCGGCACCCTGACAGATGCCCGCGTACTGAGCATAGACTCTGAAAGCGGTCTCATCGTCATCAATGCCGGCCGAGAGGCTAAGGTGGAAGTGGGCATGCCCATGCAGGTTACCCGCGGAGACCAAGCTATCGCACGAGCAATCGTGACAGACGTTCGAAAGACAGTAGCAGGACTCCTCGTACAGCGCCAGCTGAACTCAGCCCTCTCCGTCGAAATCGGTGATTCTGTTTCCGTGACAACTAACGATTAAATCTTCAACAAATACCATAACAATGGAAGTTAAAGCAGTATACAAGAACGCTCGCATCTCTGCGAAGAAGATGCGCGATGTAGCCGCCGCCGTTCAGGGTATGTCTGTCTCTCAGGCTACCGACGTGCTCAGCTACACTCCCAAGAAGGGCGCCTACCTCCTCAACAAGACGCTCAAGGCCGCTGTGGCCAATGCCGAGAACAACAATGGTCTCTCCGCTGATGAGCTCGTGCTCAAGAGCGTCATGGTCGACGAAGGTCCTACCTTCCGCCGTACGATGGCCCGCGCCCGCGGTTCCGCTAACATGATCCGCAAGCGCACCTCCCACATCACCGTAATCCTCGCCAACGCCGAGGCATAACCACAACACAAGCACACATACAAACACTATGGGACAGAAAGTAAATCCTATCGGCTTCCGTCTGGCCGTCACTAAAGACTGGCGCTCCAAGTGGTATGCTACCGGCAAGGACTACGCCACCAAGCTCCACGAGGACCTCAAAATCCGTAAGTTCATCAAGGACTACACCGCTAAGCTCAACGTAGAGCTTAAGGGTGCTACTCCCGCTATCTCCCGCATCACCATCGAGCGCGCCTGGAACAGCGTCCGCGTTACCATCGCTACCGCTCGTCCCGGTCTCATCATCGGGCCCAAGGGTAAGAACATCGAGGACATGACTGCCGCTCTCAGCAAGCTTTGCGGTGGCGCTCAGGTTAAGCTCGACATCATGGAGATCCGCCAGCCGGAGCTCGACGCCCAGCTCGTGGCCGAGAACATCGCCACTCAGCTTGAGCGCCGTGTTTCCTTCCGCCGCGCCATGAAGCGTGCCGTTCAGCTCGCTATGGACTTCGGCGCTGAGGGTATCCGCGTACGTTGCGCCGGCCGTCTGGGTGGTGCTGACATCGCCCGCGCTGAGCAGTACCGTGAGGGTAAAGTGCCGCTTCAGACCCTGCGTGCCCCCATCGACTACGGTTTCGCCGAGGCTCGCACTCTGTACGGTATCATCGGTATCAAGTGCTGGATCAACAAGCGCCCGGAAGTTGCCGGTGCCGCTCCCTCCGGCCGCCCCAACCGCCCGGCTCGCCCCCGTCGCGACCGCGGTGACCGCCGTGACGCCTGAACCCCGACACATCATAAGAACCTTTAACGATTACAGGAGATATAAACTATGCCTTTAATGCCTAAAAGAGTGAAGGACAACCACCGCAAGATGCACCGCGGCAATCGCGGCGGCAATGCTACCAGCGGTGACTATGTTGCCTTCGGTGACTTCGGCCTTCAGGTGCTGACTCGTGGTTGGGTGACCAACAACCAGATCGAGGCCTGCCGTATCGCCATCAACCGTTACCTGCGCCGTCGTGGCCGCGTATACATCCGTATCTTCCCGCAGAAGAGCTTCACCAAGCGCCCGCCGGATACCCGTATGGGTAAGGGTAAAGGTGCTGTTGAGGGCTGGATCGCCGTATGCCGCCCCGGCAACATCATGTTCGAGGTTGGCGGTGTTACCGAGTCCGCTGCCCGTGAGGCTCTCCGCCTTGCTTCCAATAAGCTCGGCATCCGCACTCGCTTCGTATACCGCCAGGGCGTGGAGCCCCAGGCCTAAACCAGTAAACAACAAACATTACAGATATTATGCCTGTCAAGAAAGCTAAAGACTTCCGCGGTATGCCCGCTAAGGAGCTCGCCGCCCACATCCGTGGTCTGCGCGAGGAGTTGTTCAACCTGCGCCTGCAGCAGGGTACCGGTCAGCTGGAGAATAACCAGCGCCTCCGCATCGTCCGCAAGGAGCTCGCCTGCGCCCTGACTGTTCAGGGCGAGGGCAGCACCGCCGAGCAGAACTGATAACGAAGTAACCCAAGGACTTATACAATGAGCGAAGAAACTACTACGACCAAGCCCCAGGGCCTTCGTAAGACCCGTGTAGGCGTTGTTGTCTCCACCAAGATGAACAAGACCATCGTTGTGGAGTATGTGGCCCGCGTTCCCCACCCCGTGTTCAAGAAGATCGTTAAGAAGAGCAAGAAGTTCTATGCTCATGACGAGAACGAGACCGCTAAGGTTGGCGATACCGTGCGCATTCGTGAGACCCGCCCGCTTTCCAAGATGAAGCGCTGGGAGCTCGTGGAAATCATCAAACACTAAACCGGAAAGGACATCATATACTATGCTCCAGATGGAATCCCTCGTTCAGGTCGCCGACAACACCGGCGCCCGCACCGCCAAGATGATCGGCGTTATCGGCAAGTCCGGTACCGATCAGGCTCACATCGGTGACATCATTACCTGCCACATTCGCGAGTCTATCCCCACCGCCTCCGTTAAGAAGGGCAGCGTGGTGAAGGCCGTGGTTGTCCGCACAGCCGCCCCCATCCGCCGCGATGACGGTTCCGTGCTTCGCTTTGACTCCAACGCCGTTGTAGTCATCGACAAGGACAACAACCCCAAGGGCACCCGTATCTTCGGGCCCGTGGCACGCGAGCTTCGTGAAAAAGGCTTCATGAAGATCGTTTCCCTCGCCCCCGAGGTGCTCTGATACCCCTTCTTGGGTATTTGTTGAAACTTTGGCCCTGTCTCCTCCCGAGACAGGGCCGGTTTTTTTTGCTCAATTTTGCAGCCGCTCCGATATCCCCATAAAACGCGCCGCAGGGCAGGGGGCTGCTATCCCGCTTGCTCTCCTTCCCCTCATCCACGCCACAAACGCGCTGCAAGGCCCCTCTGAGCCTCTTTGAATGGGGGAATCATAAAACTATCCACTGCACCCACCGGCGCGCCCCTTGCAAGCTGTTCCTTCAGCGGAGCCAGTACCCTTGAAAGAGTCTTCCCCTGATCCGAAGACCAGGGGAAGCCCAACTACCCTATGAAATGGACCCTTATGGACCCAAGAACCGGTTTTACGTCTGGTTCCAAGGACGCGCGAATTATAGCGCCCTCCAGCTGTTTTGTCAATCGTAAAATTTGATATTCCGTAGCTTTTTTTGTTTGCGCTTTCCTTAGTTTCTTATCCATAGAGCGTTACGTGAGCGCAAAACGCTGCTCCGCCTTCATTTGCCTGTAACTATTATGCCATTTCCACCTTTTTTTGAAGAAAAATCAATTTTTTGTGATTTTTTGCTTGCCAAACCGAAAACTTCGGTGTATACTCCTCCCGTTCCCACCCGGGAGCACCCAAACAAAGCGGGGTATTAGCTCAGCTGGTAGAGCACTTCAATGGCATTGAAGGGGTCAGCGGTTCGAGTCCGCTATGCTCCAGCCTCCGTTTTTTCGGAGAAAAAACTTCGGCTTGGCAAGCCTTTTGGTTTGCCAAGCCAACTTTTTTATCAAGTGATAACGAGATAAAAAAGGGAAGCTGCCACGCCAAAGCGGCAATGCCGCGGCGGCGGGCATATCACCGTTGCATATATCATAACCGGTAAAAAATCCAATCTGCGCCATGCCAGGCTCGTTTCACTACGTCTATATTCTCCGCGATGTTGCTACCGGCAAGCATCACTATACGGGCGTGACACAGGATTTGCAGGAGCGCTTAGCTATGCATAACTCCGGGCATGTTCCGCATACAATCCAAGTTTGCCCCATGGTATATTGAAACAGCTATTGCGTTCCGAGATAAAGAAAAGGCGTTTGCTTACGAGCGCTACATCAAATCCAGAGCTGGCAGAGCTTACGCTATAAAGCATTTTTGAGACGATAATGCCTCTGTGACAAATAAAGATGTTTCGAACTGGCAAACTACACAGAATCAGATGTTTAAGGCGCATTTTTCAGCGAGTAGCAACCTAAAATGAAACATCGCTTGCAAGGGGATAAAAAGGCCACTTACAAGCGATGTATAGAGGGGCTTGCTCTGTCGTGGTTTCCGGGCGGGCTGTTCAAAGGATGTGAAGAAGATTCTGAACGGTAAATTGCAATTTGCAGGACAAATATTTCAAATTGCGCTAATCGTTCCCACGCGTGATTTTGTTTACTTCATCTTAACAGTTGAAAATTGATTATATATTCCTAGACCACAGGCGCATTGATTCAGTTAACCTCGTATATCGTGGAGGATTCGTGTTGTTGCTGCGTTACCTCACCTATGACCGAGGCCGGTATAGCCACGGTATAAATAGCGGTGTTGCAAACGACAACAAAGGGGATTTCCACAGCCCAAGATGCCCAGTAGAGAGCCCGCAGCGCATAATGCAGGGTTGAGCAGCGCTCTGTGCTGTAAATAATATTGACAAGGCCACCGGTCCAAAGCGCATCAGCCCAATCAGGGTCAGGATTCGGCTTGCATCGTACGGCATGGGTAAAATCAAATTGCCCCACAGGAATCATGCGCGGAACGCTTTCCGGCGGAGCATCAGCATCAATTTGCAACAAAAGCTTTAAACCGTACTGGGTCATTAGCACCATGTATGTTTCGGCGGGAGTGGCCTCGATAAGCTCGGGCGTGCATTTATTGAAGGCAAAGAGCGATGATACCGGAGCATACATATCATGCCAAGTGAACAAGCCGGACTCTTGCGGGATGAACTTCAAATCACACTTCACATAGTAGTTATCGCCGAGACGATAGATCTCAACCTCATGAGGGGATTGATACTTGCCGTAGGTTCTGGCCTCCTCTCGCCCTATCGCGTTAACAACTATCGGCAAATCTGAGCACAGACAGCTATTCAGCACCATCGCCGCAAGGCACAGGGCTGTGGTGGCTAGGATTCTGGGGATGGTGGGCATGGTCATAACGAATCGAGTCTCATCTTAGAGGAGATTTCTTCATTGGAGGCTTACTGCCCGAGAGTGCCTACGGGAGAGATAGACGGCAACTAACGCGGAAAGAACGGATAACACCGCCAGAGGCAGACGGAACTCCCACCGGAAGTCGAAGGGCAGCACAACGCCCAGCCCGAAAATGACAGTCGGCAAATACAGCAGAGCCGCCATGCGGCAGGAAAAACTGGGTCGGCAGAGGCTCAGACACCATATAAGCAGTGGTAACAAAAGCAAAAATAACACAATGGGCGATACCGGGAAATCTATCATCAGCGGCAACATCTGATGGAGACTCAGCAGAAGCAAAACTACCACCACTACAGACAGCGAGGTCCATGACCAGGCTCCTTGCTTTGAGAGCGAGCGACAAAGACGAATGAACAGGGTCAACAGAGCCCACGCCGCTGGGGTACAAACTACTGCAGCCATGAATGAAAGGGTGAGTCCCAAGCCGTCATAACCATCCAAATTTCCGACATCCTGGGTTTTATCAAAGAACTCGCCCAACAGTTTAGCGGCGTGAGCATCGCTCATATCCAGCGTATTTCCTCGCTGTCTAGCTACCACATACAGAGGGTAGGACAGAACACCGGGAGGCAGAGTCCGAAAGCGCAAATGAGCAAAGAGCTCAGTGGGCTGTTCGGCATGTCGCCAGACTATAATACCGGGGTCCGGCGTTTCTCCCTTGTTCCGCAACACCTCCGGCCACTGCTCGCGTGGCGGCAACGGCAGCAGAGGAGATTCCCTATCCGGGGTAAGGAATCGGCCCGCATGCAAAAGAGTAAAGGCTCCCGAGCGCATTTTTGCCGGAGAAAAGTGGCTGGAGCGAATGCCATCCATCATTCCCTCCGACAGAAGGACATCTACATCTTCCTTGCATATAAATTGTGTACCTTCACTCTCACGGCCAAAATCAACAACATCACGGCTCAGCACAAGGTATCTGCCCCGTATACCGAACAAGGAATCCTCCACCTCCGCATCCGAATGAATCTCTGTGATCTTCAATTTCACCAGTTTACCCTCCAGCTCCGGGTTGACGGAGTTCACATCCGCCGCATAGATACGCTCCTGACAACACTGCTCCGGTGCCAGCGCGCAGCTGCAGCCCGCCGGCATCAGCAACAGCATTATCAGAAAACAAAGAAACACCGCGACCAGAGAAGCCGCTACGTTCTTACCTTTCATTGTGTGAGATTGTTGTTTCATCTTTCTCTTGACTTATATTAACACATCCCAGCCGCGAATCCGCAACAAAAAACAGCAGAAGATGCGTTTTTTTCTAATAAATAGACGCTCGCGGCAGGCATTTTGTTGCGAGTTTCCTGCATACTTGTTGCCGATGGCGCAAAAAACGGGCTGCAAGGAGAGGATTCGCTCGAAGTGGAGCCCTTGG
>CALABM010000004.1 GCA_937885815.1 uncultured Verrucomicrobiales bacterium
TTCTGTAGCCATAGCCCCGCCGTTGAATTCCTTTTATCTTACGATGGAAGCCTTCTGTGATTCCATTATTTTTTGAGAATCGCCACACCGTCGCGGATTATGGCTACATGTCGCCCCCTGTTCTCCAGACTCTCTCTGAATTGGATGAGGCAGGTGACCTCATGGCTCGTCTCCGTAAGTGTTACGTGAATCCGCTCACTCAGGATCGGGTCAGGAACAAGGCTCTCACGCAGGAAGAGCTCCGCTCCATCATGGAATGGCTTGAAAGTCGTACCGACAGCACATCTTCCATCAAGATGGGTCTTCTCTTGTCAGAGTGCATCAGACGCTGGCCTCATCTGATTGAGGGCAAGCTAGTCAATGGCTATCGCCACTTCACTCTCCTTCTGAATGAAGCCTGGCTGAATCCGCTGACCATGAATACCTCTCATTGTGCCATCGCTCAGCCAGATCCGATCCTCTTGGAGCAAGCCGGACTCCCTCATAGCTTCAATCCCGTTCCTCCCCGTCATGAACCCGAGCAGCAGGATGAACTGCCTCTCTGTGCCTGATAAGTAGCTGGAAAACCCGCCATTCTGACCTCCGCAGACTGGCGGGTTTCTCTATCCCTGCATGGTCTTAGTGACACAATGACGGAATGACAGTAGAAAAAGAATTTTTTATCTATGGGGAGCAGAGTAACCGTGCGGATAGGTGTTGCTTGCATAGAGGGAATTGTATCTGCCGCTTCATTCGGATTGCTTGTAATAGGGCAGCGGTTCTAAACCACTATGCTCCACTTAATCCCAGAAACCGAATCAGAAAACAATCTGGTTCTGTTTTTGTTTTGCATTGATTTTCAATAGTTACAAACGCTTAGGCATTGCTCGCACGCAAGCCCGCGCACCGCCCCGCCGGGCGCAAAACGGCTCCAAAAGGCCAAAAAGCCTAAGCACGCCTAAGCCCCTTTTTCTAAGTACGAATTCATGTCAGGGTCACTAAAGAAGCCTCGAATCTACAATCCGCTGATTCTGTGAGCTTAGGCGGTTTTGGGGCGATAGCAACTCTGTGACGAGCAAAGATGTTTCGAACTGGCAAGCTACACAGAATCAGGCGTTTAAGGTGCATTTTTCAGCGAGTAGCAACCTAAAATGAAACATCGCTTGCAAGGGAATAAAAAGCCACTTACAAGCGATGGACGGGAGCCGGAGCTGACAAGTGAACAGCCTAGGAGGAATCCTAGGCTGCAAGATGGCTTTTTGTGCGTTGCTTATCGTTCGGCCAGAATAATTACATATTCTTCATCAATGCCTCAAAGTCAGGGTAGACGCAGGAATCAGCGTTTGGGTGTTCGGTGGCACCGTATTGTCGTAAGAGGGCCTCACCCTCCTTGAAGTCAATGCTGATAGCATAATCCAGCAGAGTCCAGCCGGTGCCACCATTGGTGACCAGTGTGGCCGGTACACCTTTCTTAAGCAGATATTCCAGCGTGCCGGCACAGGGGAAATTGACGGCGCGTTCCATAGCGTATTCGCAGAACTTGGAATCTCTAAGCAACTCCGGGCGGTATTTCAGTAATGTGTCCAAACAAGCCACGCGCTGCTCCTCTGTGATGCCCTTCGGCGCGTTTGTATTCCAGATAGCATTGCAGGCCTCTACCACGTCGCACGGGGCTCCGGCACTCAATGCGGCCTCAACGGCAGCTGTATCTTTACAAATCAATGCCTGTTCTAAGGTGAGGGGCTGCTGACAGCTACTTCCCCCCACCGCCGCAAGGCACAGGGCTGTGGTGGCAAGGATTCGGGGGATGGTGGGCATGGTCATTATTGATTGTTTTTCTCGGAAGGATTAACTGGAGGTTGACACATAATGAAGCTACCATCCTCACCCAGTATACAGCGCACAAGCCCAGGCAGGCCAGAATGGCTGCCGCAGGTGTAGGCGATGCGATAGAAGCCTAGCCTCGGCGTAGAAAGCG
>CALABM010000005.1 GCA_937885815.1 uncultured Verrucomicrobiales bacterium
TATGCTTGTACCGCTGGCCGGCAGTTGCGGCTATGTTTTTCTGGCAGTTGGATTTTGCGCTGGCTCGGCAGGAGGGCCGGGAGCGTGTGGTGGAGATTATGCGCGAGCTGCAGATGCAGTGGCGACGCCTTCCCCGTATGAATGAGCGTGAGCTGGAGGAGTACCTGCGCTATGTGGATGTGCTGATGTGGGAGCAGAAGGAGATGGAAGGTGCGCAGCATCGTCGCTACGGGGCCGCTGTGGAGCCGCCGGCGCTTTCCGGGCTCAGTGTAGCATCATCCGCTGCGGGGCGCTTGTGGCGCATGTGCCGTGGCGCAGAGGGGCCATATACGGAGGCTGCGCGTGAGCTGGTGGCCACGATGGGTGGTGAGGAGGTACTGGGTGTGCTGCTGCGCTTGCATGCAGATGCTGCGGATGTGGATAGGGAGAAGTGGGAGGAGCGCTGGGCAGATGTTTCCCTTGCGCTGGATTTTTTCGTGAATTATGCGGCTTCCGCTGCGGAGAGTGATGATGACGTGGCGCTGCCGATGCTGCGCGCGGTGCTGGCTGAGCTGGATGTTCGCTTGAGGAAGGATCCCCGTGAGCGCGTGCGCCTTACTTGCCTGCTGCAGACGTTTATTCGCGTGCAAGAGAGCGCCAGCGTGCATGCGGAGTGCCAGTCTTTCCGCACGGAGCGTGGCTGGCGCTGCTCTGCGGAGCGCGCGGCGCTGTATGAGGAGTTTTTCCGCCGTTTGCCGGCCTTGCGTGAGCTGCGTTATTATGTGGTGGTTGAAACGGAGGAGGTGGATGTGGGCTCCTACTGATGGCGCTCCTCAGCTGAGATTTTTACGGCTTCCCGGGCTATGGATTCGGGAAGCCGTTTTTTTTGCTCCGGGGCACTGCTGTAGTATGGCAAGAAGGCCGGCCGGAGGCTACGCGCGTGGGTTTACCACATTTCGATGGGGGGAGGGAAGGCGTTCGGCGAGGGGATGCTGTGCGCCGGTTTGTTTGTGGGAGGTGGTGGCGGGGCGCCGTTGTGCCGGTGGTTGTGACAGGCGGTGAGGGCGAGCGCGCCGATGATGAAGGCGGTGAAGTATGAAAATGCTTTCATGAAGGGTTAAACGCTGTGAAGCCCTGCGGTGTTGAATGCCTGTTTTATGTTGGCACGCGGGGTAAAAAGGAAGCGCGCCCACGGGGTGTGGACACGCTTGTGAGGTGGCTGAAGAGTTTCAGCGAGGGGCCTGGGTGTTACTTTTTGTTGGCATCACGCATGGCGGCCTGGCGCTTCTGCTCTTCGAGAGCTTTCTGCTGCTCTTCCATCATGCGCTGCATGCGGTCCAGGAATCCACCCTTCTTGGGGCGGTTCTTCTTGGGATCCACCTTTTCGAGGGTGGGCTGGGGCATGCGGCGGATAATGAGGGTTTGGAAGATGGAGATGATGTTCGTGGTGGTCCAGTACAGAGCGAGTGCGCTGGGGTAGGTGTAGCAGAAGAGGAAGAACAAGACGGGCATGAACTTCATGATTTTCTGCTGGGTGGGATCACCGGCCTGGGGGCTCATCTTCATCATTGCAATCATGGAGATGGCCATGATGAAAGGCAGTACGTTAATGACGGGTGCCCAACCGAAGATGGTGAAGGGGAGGGTGCAGACGGTGTCCATCTGGGACAGGTCCGTCACCCAACCGAGGAAGGGAGCGCCACGGAGCTCTGCAGCAGTCTGCAGCACGTAGAAGAAGGCGAAGAAGATGGGAATCTGCAGGAACATGGGCAGGCAGCCGCCGAAGGGGGAGATGCCGTATTCCTTGTACAGGCGCATCATTTCCATGGAGACCTTCTGCTGGTCATCCGGGTATTTCTCCTTGAGCTCCTTCATCATGGGCTGCAGGAGGCTCATGCGCTTCATGCTCATGTAGCTCTTGCGGTACAGCGGCCAGATGAGGAGGCGCACAACGAAGGTCATGGCAACGATGGCCCAGCCCCAGTTGCCGAACCAGCTGTGGAAGACGTTGATGAGCCAGTTCATGGGGTAGCTGATGAGGTACAGCCAGCCGTAGTCCATAATCTGTTCGATTCTGGGGATGTCATTCGTCATGTCCTCCAGCATGAGATTCAGCTTGGGACCGGTGAAGATACGGTAGTTGAAGGACTGAGAACCGCCCTGAATATCAGCAGTTTTGGGGGTGAGGGTGAAATCCGGCATGCCGATGGCGATTTCCACGCCTTCCACCTGTTCCCCGGTGACGGGAAGCTTGTAGGAGGCGGGTGCGGCGTAGAAGGCGTTTCTGCCGCTGGTGGAGTCCGGCATGACGATGGAGGCGTAGTACTGGTTCATGGTACCCACCCAGCGGAGGTCCGTGCAATCTGTCTCGTAAATGCGGGCTTTGGCGGAGCCGAAGAAGGGATCAAAAGAGCCGTTGTTTTCCTTCTCGAAATCGCCGTTTTCGAGCATGATGTAGTGGGTGTAGATGGGGCCTTCGGAGTGGTTAATCTGGCTCATACCGCCGGCATACACGCCCCAGTTTGTACCGCTGAGGGCCACGCCGCCGTTGTTCTGCACCGTTACCTGAAGGGAGATGGTGTAGGCGTTGCCGTCCACGGTTTTGTCACCCTGCTGTACGGGGACGAGGGTGTAAAGCTTGAGGATGAGGAGATCACCACGGCGGCCGAAGAGAGCTACCTTATTCTCACCGGAGAGCTCGGGCTTGAACTCGTAGACGGTGTCATCAAAAACAGGTGCGGCATCATTGCTGAGGCGGAACATGAGGTTGCCGATGCCTTGGGGGACATTGCCGTTGATGCTGACGTCGCCACGGAGCTCCTCCTTGGTGCTGTTGATGGCCTGGCCGAGCATGTCCACGCGGGCGATGCTGCCGCCGACATCCGTGAAGGAGTAGCGGGCCACGGGGTTGCCCTCAGCATCACGAGAGGTGAGGGAAGCAATTTCCTGAGGCACGCGCGTGGCCGGTGTGGCCTGAGGCGTGGTGGCGGGCTGAGCGGCGGTTTGCTCCTCATTGCCGGGGAGAACCGGGGCGGTCTGGGCCTGCGGGGCAGGTGTGGCCGCGGGCTGGGGCTCGTTTTCGCCTGAGAACCACCAGTTGGCGGCAATCAGGGCTATACAGGAGCCTACGACGATGGCTGATGTTTTATCCATAATTTTTTTCCGTTACGGGTTCAGAAAGGGTGCTATTTTTGCCGGCGAGGGGGGACGGGGTCATGTCCGCAGCCACCCCAGGGATTACAGCGCAAAATGCGCCAGATGCCCATGAGGCTTCCCTTGAGTGCACCGTGTTCTTCCACGGCCTGAATGAAATAGGTGGAGCAGCTGGGGGTATAGCGGCAGCCTGCCATGGGGCCGGCCAGTGTGTGCAGTGGGCGGCTCAGAAAGCGTTTGTAAAATAGGACAGGTAGTATGACGAGGCGTTTAAGCATGGAGCTAAGTGCCGACGGTATGCTGCTTCCGGTGACGGGCCAGCAGTTTGAGAAAATCTTTCTCGAGTCCGGCGTAGTCGGTAAGAGCGGCACGGTTGCGCACGATGATGACGACTCTGAGGCCGGAGGCGAGGGGGGCTGCGTGGGCGCGTAAGATTTCGCGTACGCGCCTGCGCAAAAGGTTACGCACAACAGCATGCCCAATGCGCTTGGTGGTGATAATACCGAAACGTGAGGATGCTGAGGGGGACTCCAGAGGAGCTGTGCTGAGAATAAGGAAACGCCCTGCTTCAGATTTGCCAGCGTTGCGAACCATGGCGAACTCCGAAGCTCGCTTCATGGTGTTACTCCGCTTGAGCTGCATCTTACAACAGGACGTTGCTTGTTGCTTCTCCTAATCAGCGGGCAGGGTTATGCTGCCATAACGACCAACCTGCTGACCAGTGCCGTATTAAACACCGTGCTGAACGGTGTGGCGCTTGTACTGAATCTCAACGCCCTTGGGCAGAAGGCGCTTGCGGCCCTTGGCACGACGACGGGCGAGGATGGCACGACCATTCTTGGAAGCCATGCGTGCGCGGAAACCGAACTGGCGCTTGCGGCAGCGCTTGGAAGGCTGGTATGTTCTCTTGCTCATATTGATGTATGGTTACGTTTGAAGTTTTTGGAAGTGTGCTGTGGCCGCTGCACGCGGTCGGGGTCAGCTATGATACTCAAAAATCAGTGCTTGTCAAGCACTGATTCTTGATTTTTGTGATTTTTCTGCAAAAAGAGCTGTATCAGGCGTCTGCCACCATGAATTTCAGCTCTGCTTCGCAGGTGACTTCACCATTTACGAGGCAGCGGCCATTGCATACGCCGATAGCGCCGCGCATCTTGACGAGTTCAGCTTCGATGATAAGCACGTCACCGGGTTCCACGGGCTTGCGCCACTTAACCTTATCACAGCTCATGAAGTAGCCAATCTTGCCCTGATTCTCAGGCAGGCGGAGCATGAGGATGGAACCCACCTGAGCCATGGCTTCCAGCTGGAGCACGCCGGGCATGACGGGCTTGCCGGGGAAGTGGCCCTGGAAGAAGTTCTCATTCATGGTGAGGTTCTTCTGGCCCACGCACTTGGTATCGCCCTCGAAGCCGAGAACGCGATCCACCATGAGGAAGGGATAGCGGTGGGGCAGGAGCTTAATGACTTCACAGGTGTTCAGCACGGTATCACCGGAGGGGAAGATGAAGGGCTTGGGCTTCATGGCTTCCATGCTGTCAAACTTCTTCTGGAGAGCGGAGGCCATCTGGGTGTTGATGCCGTGGCCGGGCATGACGGCGATGACGTGGCCGAGGATGCGGCGACCGTTGAGGATGAGGTCACCAATCATGTCCATGGCCTTGTGGCGGG
>CALABM010000006.1 GCA_937885815.1 uncultured Verrucomicrobiales bacterium
GGTGATTTTAGAAAGGGTATTGTTTTCTGTATCAAATAAAAATACTTTTGATTTTTACTAATTACTAAATTTGCACAAGTGTTAGGATGTTGGGCGATAAACTCCTTGGAAAGTCTATCAATGGAGGAGTTGTTATTGGAGTTTTGCATCTTTAGGAATTTCCATTTTTATATCCCGATGTGGAGGCATTTTTATAAAAGTTTGAATTTTATATTTTTTCCGAGCAGTTTGTGGGTGCCGATAACAATATCGACGTCGCCACGGCGCATGCCCTCAATGATTTCGGCCGCCTTTTTGGCGGGGGTGAAGCGGCTGAGGAGCTCAATGCGGACCGGGTACTCGCTCATGCGGCTGCGGAAGGTGCGGTAGTGTTGGTCCGCCAGCACGGTGGTGGGGGCGAGGATGGCGGCCTGACGCCCGCCGGTGACGCATTTGAAGGCTGCACGGATGGCCACTTCTGTCTTACCGAAGCCAACATCGCCGCAGATGAGGCGGTCCATGGGGCGGGGGGCTTCCATATCCGCCTTGCACTGATTGATAGCGCGGAGTTGGTCCGGCGTTTCGCGGTAGGGGAAGGAGGATTCAAACTGCCACATCCATGAGGAATCCGCGGGGTGGGCATAGCCGGTGTTGCTTTCGCGCTCGGCCTGTACTTCCAGCAGCTGGGCGGCGTAATCCTGCACGGCGCGCTCAGCGGCTTGGCAGGCGCGGCGCCAGCGGGCATCGCCCAAGCGGGAGAGCTCAGGCGCTTTGGCGCCGAGGCCCACATACTTGCTCACGAGGTGGCTTTGCTGCAGGGGGATGCGCAGCAGCACGCCGCCGGCGTACTGAATGTGCAGTTCCTGCTCGCCTGTTTTGTCGTCCTGCACGATGCCGACGAAGCGGCCGAGGCCATGCGCGGAGTGGATGACGAGGTCTCCCGGAGCGATTTCACGCAGCGGGGCTTGGGCGCGCTCGCGGCGGAGGCGGTCCTCGCGGTCATCGCGCTTGCGGGCGCGGGGGGAGGAATAGCGGCCGAAGATTTCTGCAGCGGAGAGCACGGCCAGTTTGGCACCCGGCACGGTGAAGCCGAAGGGGAGATCGCCGTCCCGGCTCTGCACGGATCGCCATGCTTCATCCTCACCGCATATCTCTTCAAAGCGTTTTTTCTCACCCTCATGCGGGAAGAACATGACCACACGCCATTTTTCCTCACGCCACTTCAGCAGGCTCTGGCGAGCGAGGGCGCGGCGGGCCTCCTGCATCACGAAGTCACCGGTGTCAAAGCTGCCCAATGGTGTGCCGAAGAAGGCGAGGGGGGCTTTTTCGTTCAGCGCATCCAGCTCGGGTACCACATCTACCACATCCGGCGGGTTCTCGAACACGAGCACGTCACCCGCTTCTCCACAACCGGGCAGGGAAATTACCCAGTCTTCCTCAGAAATGAAATCCCGCAGCGGGCGGTCTGTCGGCGGTTCATCCAGCACGAGCTCGGCATCCGCCAGCTTGCGGAAGGAGAGCTGGCTATCCACGTCAAACGCGCGGAGGCTTTCTACCTCATCCCCAAAAAACTCCACTCGCAGCGGCCAAGGAGACTGCAGGGGGAAGATGTCCAGAATGCCGCCACGGAGGCTCCACTGGCTGCGGGTCGTGACTTGCTCCACACGCTCAAAGCCATGGTCTGTAAAGGCTTTGCAAAGGCTCTCGAGGGAGTATTCCTCACCGGTTTTCAGGCAGATGGTCGTACCCTCTGCCGCCATGGCAAAGACGGGGGCGGGCTGGTTCAGCGCGGCGGAGGTGACGACCACCACCTGCGGGGCTGCGGGTGGGGCTGAGATAGCGCGCAGGGCTTCCAGTCGCTCGGCTGCAAGATCCGGGTCGCTCAGGCCGTTATTGACGTGAATCTCGCGCTCTGGGATGAAGACGCAGGGGGTATCCCACAGCGGGAGCTCGGCGGCCACGCGCTCCTGCATGGGCAGGGCATCCGCCACGGCCCAGATGCGCCGCGGGGTTTTACTCTGCTCTGCCACGAGGGCCACCACAAAGGCAAAGGCTGCCGGGCAGGTGCGGGGGAATACCAGCGGCTCTTCTCGCGTGCTACGAGAGCACAGAGTAGCGAGCTCAGTGCTGAAAGCTGAGCTTCGAGTAACGTAGCTAGTAATCCGGAAGGACAAAGGGGACTGCGAGTTCCAAGGCTTGCTTCTGGCTTCCTCTGCCGGGCACAAGTTCAGCCTGTGCCCGGGGCAGGGGGATAAGCCTAAGCGGGTAACTCGCTTGATTTACAGGCGAATGGCGGCGCTACTCCAGGTGAGGCCGGCTCCGAAAGTAACCATGAGGACGATATCGCCCTTCTTGGCTTTGCCGGAGCGGATGGCCTCATCCAGTGCAATCGCGCAAGCGGCGCCGGAGGTATTGCCGTATTTCTGAAGGTTGATGAAGACGCGCTCCACGGGGATGCCGAGGCGCTGGGCAACGGCATTGATGATGCGGAGGTTTGCCTGGTGGGGAATCACGAGGGCGACTTCTTCGGGCTTGATGCCGGTGCGCTCAATGAGGGAGAGCGCGGAGTCTTTCATGTGTGCCACGGCGTAGCGGAACACCTCATTGCCGCGCATGGCCAGCGTGTAGAGCTTCTCGTGGATGTTTTCCTCCGTGGTGGGGATGGCTGAGCCACCACCGGGTACCAGCAGGAGGTCCGTGAGTGTGCCGTCAGAACCGATGTCGGAGGCGAGAATGGCGCTGTCACCTTCCTCGCCCGTGCCGGTACGCAGCACGGCGGCGCCGGCACCATCACCGAAGAGCACGCAGGTGCTGCGATCCTCCCAGTTCACGATGTGGCTGAGCTTCTCAGAGGAGATGATGAGGGCCGTGCGGGCCTGCCCGCAGCCGATGTACTGCACAGCTGTCTTCAGTGCGAAGAGGAAGCTGGAGCAGGCAGCGGAGATGTCAAAGGCAGCGGCGTTCACAGCGCCGATGTTGGCCTGCACATAGCAGGCAGTGGAGGGGGTGAAGGTATCCGGAGTTACAGTACCTACGATGATGAGGTCAATCTCCTCAGGGGTGACACCTGCAGCCTCCATAGCGCGCTTGGCAGCCTGAGTGGCCATATCACTCGTTCTTTCGCCGGGGGCGGCGATGCGGCGCTCTTCAATGCCTGTTCGCTCGATAATCCATTCGTTCGAGGTGTCCACCATCTTCTCCAAATCGGAGTTCGTGAGGCGGGTTTCAGGTACATAGGAACCAGTGCCGATGAGGGCCACCGGCAGACGCTTGAAAGGTTTAGTGAGATCGTTCATAGCTTTTTGCACTCCTGTATGATGATATACTCTCTCCCTCTTCGGGACGCCTTCAGTTTAGCATAAAATTAGAGTAAACGCTAGCTTTTTTTGCGATTTATCAAAAAAATTAGAGAATCTTGCGCCTTTTGGGGCGGAAAATAGCTGCTGTTGGCGTTTATCTGTGAAGGGGAAGCGTGTTATTCTACTTAGTGAGTCGGAAAAAGCCAAGTGGGGGAGTCGGTGCTGTGTTTTTTTACCAGATGGTGGCTGAAGCCTTGTTGCTCCATAGGAATAAGAGGGGTTACGCGTGGAAGGAGGTCGGGAACAGTGGCCGTGCAGATTTTGTCTATGTCATTTGCTTGTGGTGAGGGGAAGTTAACTCGTGCTTGAATATCAGCCAGTAATGCAACTCGTTTCAAAATGCTCAAGAAAACTTAAATAAATATAACACTTGCTAATATCAAACGAATGTGGTATATTGGGGCACATGAGACTAATTCGCACAGCGGTGTTGGCGGCATGTGCCGCGGGGGCAGCGCAAGCCGGTACGTCCACCGTGGAAACGGCGGCGGGCTGGCACTATGGCCTGCCGGATACCGGAATACTGCCGAGTTATGGAAAGTTTGAGTGGTTCACTCGCATGGGGGAGCGTCATGGCCGCGGCTCTGAGCTGAGCTTGGAGAGTTATGCACTGACTCTACCGCTTTCTGATCCCCGCCGTACCGGCTGGGGCAATACGATGGTGAATGTGCAGTTTGACTCTAAGATTACCGTGGCCAATACGGGCGGTTCTCTGGATTTGGCGCACAATACGCTGTATAACTTTGCGCTGCCTGTGATTTTCATCACCACGGAGCCTAGCGGCAACTACTGGACCTATGGCGTGGCTCCTGAGCTGGCCTCTGATTGTGATGCCGTGCGAACGGGGCTGGATGTTACCGGCATCGTCATGTACACCGTAAAGCACAGCGATAGCTTTACCTATTCCGTGGGTGTGGCCGCCTCTCCGCGCTTTGCTGAGTATTTAGCCGTGCCGGTGGTGAACTTTACATGGAAGCCGTGCCAAGATTGGACGGTGCGCCTCAAGGGGTACCAGTTGGAGGCCCTGTATCAGGCTACGGACAGGCTGGCTATCGGCCCCTTTGTGGCGAGCCGTGGCGGCATCTGGGCGGTGAACACGGAGCGAGGCGACCGTATTTTCCGCGTGCGTTCGCTGGTGGTGGGCGCAGGCTTGGAGTATGATTTTTCTCAGCCCGGGCAGACCAAGCGCATTATCACAGCCGCTGTGGGCTCCACGCTGACCACGAACGCTCAGTTTTTGGAGCGAAATGCCGGAAAGGATGCATGGGAGAGCCACCATTACAGGCCTGCTCTCTATGTGTCCTTTGGTGTAGATTTTCGGTTTTGACGCGCTGGTAGAGTAGCTCGTCTGATAAAAGAGAGAGAGTAGAACGCAAGGCGGGTCGGAAGGCTCGCCTTGCGATTTTTTTTGGGGGGGGAGGAGTGGGCTTCGGGTGCGCCACTCACATGGGTGACACTTTAGTT
>CALABM010000007.1 GCA_937885815.1 uncultured Verrucomicrobiales bacterium
TGGCCAATTCCGCGACCGTACACGGCAGCGGTGCTCTCATGCGGCTCGGGAATGGGGTAATGTTCGTGGGTGGTTTCGCCGGCTGCAATTTGCCCACCCCAACCATCGTCCTCATCATCAATCAGCCACGGCGGAATTTCGCCGTCTGCAATGCTATCGCTTGCTATCGTGGCTGACTCGTAGTCGTCTTCATTTATTCTGCTACCGGTGCATGAGTTGAACGCCAAAAGCACACAGGCGCTCATGCTGAGCAAGGTGAGTGTTTTCTTCATACAGGTTCAGCGTATCAGATTTTTGTACTTTATGCAAGCTTATAAACTGTCAAATTTTATTAACTGCCTCCCTTCTTTTATATAAAACAGCGCGCCCTTGTCGTGGGCGCGCTGGGAAATATTCAGGCCTTGTTTCCGCATTAGTGGCGTCTGCCTCCGCCTCGGGAGTTGCCGCTGCCGAAGCTTCTGCTCGGGCTGTTTCCGCGAGAGAAACCAGCGGGGCGGGAAGAGCCGGGCACGCGGTTCATGGAGGGGGTGCGCGGTACGCTGATGTTCGGGCGGCTGCTGTGGCTCGGGCGATTTATGGTACCGTGGTTCGGTGTATGGCTCGGGCGGTTTGCTACGCCGTGGCTCGGGCCGTGGTGATGAATGGGGGCGTGCAGGCCACCTGCGGGGCGGCGCGTGGGATAGTGCCCATGGCATACGCGGGGCGGTGCTGCTACACGGTGAATGTGGGCCGGATAATGCCAGTGCCCGCAATACCAAGGGGCGGGACCCCAGTTCGGCACGAAGCAGAGGGCTGTCAGTGCTGCGATGGTGAATACGGCGGCACCCGCGGCAGTATAGCCGTATACTGGTCTGCCGTTATAATATCCGTAAATCGGGAAGCCGTTCACATCGTAACTGGCACTCGTCCAGCCTACGGAGGCCCCTACGCTTACGCCATGCCCATCCGTGGAGAATGAAAGGTTGCTGTATCCATTGACTGGTGTGACTACACAGGATGAAAGCAGAAGTGAGGCGCTTGCCAGTGCAGCGATTGTTATGTGCGTTATTTTCATATTTATGATATGGTTTTTGGGGTTATAGCCGATTGAGATGATTTTTTGGTATAAGATTTTGTATACTTAAAAAATAGCAACTATTTATAAAATTGCAAGTATTTTTTGCGTTTTCATTGAAAAAATTACGCCATCTAGCGTGAATGGGGGTAGCTTATAGGCATTTTTTGCATTTTAGGCTTGCATGATGGGGCTTCTTGTGGTACAACCTCCACGCACCCTGTCAGTGGGCAGGGCACGCGACTGTGTGGTCTCGTGGTGTAAAGGTAGCACAAGAGATTTTGATTCTCTTTGTCTTGGTTCGAATCCAGGCGAGACTATCACAATATAGGTTAAGAAAAAAGGAACCGTGTGGAATGCATGGTTCCTTTTTTTTCTTTTCTTTGCGTTCTGGGAGTAATAGGGCGTTTTGGCGCACAGTTCTCATTCGCGTGGTGCCAAGTTCAACCGGTGTTCGGAAAAACGAACCCCCGCAGCGTGAGAGCACTGCGGGGGCTGAGAAAATGAGGTTCGGATGTTGAAGGTGGACTATCAGAGCTCGAGGTCGAGTTCATCATCGCCGGAAACATCGTCATCGGTGCCTTCCAGCAGGTCAATTTCAGGAGCGTTTTCACCATTGTTGGCGGCCTCCTGAGCGGCATTAGCTGCTGCTTCACGAGCGGCAGCGGCCTGATCTTCGGCGCGGCGAATCAGCTCCAGACGGCGCTGCTGGTTATCCGTAAGCGGCTTGGAGATGAGGTAACGCTGCTGAGTCAGCCCCTGAGCGCGGCGGGTGTCGATGCGGAAGCGGTCATAGCCGGCATCAGCCAGGGATTCCATGATGGCGTCACCAAGTGCCTTAGCATCGGGGCTTTCGCATACGTACATGGTGTGCTCGCTGGTGAAGGGGGCGTCCCAAGCGGCACGGCCGTTCTTAGGAATCAGCACACCTACCATGTTGCCTTGGCCATCAGAGCACACAGCCCACACGTTTTCCTTAGCGCCGGGCTGGACGATGGAAATGTAATACTGGGGGTATGCGTAGGAGAACTCCTTAACCACGGATTCACGCAGCCATGAATGAAGAGCACGCTCGGTGCGAGCGGGCAGGGGGCCGGCGGGAAGTACATCGCGGTATTGCGGTGCGGCAGCATCATCATAGCTGTACACGGTAACGGTACCGCCGCTGCGCAGTTTGGCGGCAGCATCAGTGGGGTCGATGGGGCCGAGGCAGGAGCTTACGGCGGTGATTGTGGCCATGGTGCAGCAGGCCAGAGCGAGATTCTTGAGGAGGGAAAGATGTTTCATGACGTTTCGGTGTTCCTCATTCTAGCCAATAAGTGAGGGGAAAGACAAGCAAAAACTTACGGAAAACGATTTTTTTTATCATTTTTATGCAGAAAAGAGGGTTGAACAGGGAAATGAGGGGGCAGATTTTGTATGCTAACTCAGAAATAGCTTGACGGGCGAATGGATTCAGTACAGAATGAAGGACGTTATGAAGATGCTGATGAAAGATGCCGCTGTACGCGGCTTGGCCTTGGCTACCCTCGGTGCGGCCGTGTGTGGATTGTGCTCCTGTAATGAAGAAGGGGGAGAGAATACGGCTGCCGCTCCGGCAGGAACAAGCGCGGCTCAGCCTGCTCAGGAGAAGGCCGCCGGTGAGACGCCTGCGGTTGCTTCCGTGGAGGAGGTAGAGGAGGAGCTTTTGGATATACTTATTTTTGACCTTGGTATGCGTGCCAGTGAGCTTTCATCTCATCCTGAGCTGAACGCGTCCGTGCGCAATATGCTGGAGAAGCTTGAGAATTACTATTCGGTATTGTCTGATGAGTTGGCGGGTAGTGAGCGCAAACTGAGGCTTGCTCTGCGTTTGGCTGATACCATTAAGAACCTCGGCGCTTGGGAGCGTGCTAACAGCGCCTACCAGCGCGCGCTGGCGGATTATGAAGCCATGCCCCAGGGACTGCGTGATAAGGCGGAATGCCGCCGCTTGCTTAGCTCTATCTACAATGGTATGGGGTTCTGCGCTCTGAGACGCGGAAATTCGAGTGAGGCTATTGACTATTATGCCAAGTCCAACGAGATTGACACCGCATGCTTCATGCAGGCGGCTCCTGAGGAGAGCGATGTTCTTCCGGAGGGCGAGCAGCGCGAGCGCTATCTGCAGGCTGCTGCGGATTTGCTGTTCTCTATTCGCTGTCTTGGTGAGTGCCAGACTGTGGTGCAGGATGTAGAGGAAGCCCGCGAGATGTATAAGAGGGGCGCGACCCGCGCGGAGCAGGTGGTAACGATTCCTGCTGCGAATGCTTCCACGCAGCGTGCTCCCCTGTGGGGCCTTTCTCAGGATGTTTCCCTGCAGTATGTGCGCCTGCTGGTTGCTCTGGGTAATTTGGAAAGTTCCTGCAGCAATGCTCAGGAGGCATTTAACAACTGGCTGAAGGCAGCCCAGATTTGCGAACTGCTGACCCAGCGAGCATCTTCTCTGATAATCCGCAATAAGGCAGCCCAGATTCTGCAGGGCATTGTACCGCAGCTCAGAGCCATGCAGCAAGACTCCGCTCAGCAGCAGGCAGAGGGGCAGCCCGAGGGCTCGGGTGAAGCCGCTGAGCAGCCTGCAGCTCCGCAGGAATAACAGCTTACCACCGGCCTACTGCTGATGGCGTCATTCCTCATTTCTTTGCCGGCACTGGAGCAGAATGCTCGAGTGCTGGCACAAGTAGCGCAGCAGAGTGGTGCTCACATGCTGCTGGCACTGAAGGCTTTTTCCACAACATCATGCTTTCCCACGCTGCGCCCGTATGCAGCGGGGTGCTGTGCGTCCGGTCTGTATGAGGCTCGCCTGGCCGCACAGCATATGGGGGGGCACGTGGCCGTGTATTCCCCGGCTTATCGTCCTGCTGAGCTGGAGGAGCTGCTGGGTTTTGCTCACCATATAGATTTCAACAGCCTTCCCCAGCGGCAGCGCTACCGGGAGCAGTGCCTCCGCCACCCCAGGGTGCAGAGCGGTGAGCTGCAGCTGGGCTTGCGCGTAAACCCGTGCTTCTCCACGGGGCATACCCCGCTGTATGATCCCTGCGTGCCCGGCTCCCGCCTCGGTATACCGCCGGAGCAGCTCGTGGGCGCAGACCTCACCGGCATCTCGGGCCTGCACTTCCATACCCTCTGTGAGCAGGGTGCTCAGGAGCTCGTGGATACCTTCCGCGCTTTTGAGAAAAACTTCGGTACCCTTCTTGCCTCTCCGCAGATTCGTTACCTGAATATGGGTGGTGGCCATTGGATAACTAAGCCGAATTATGACCGCGAGGCTCTCATCTCCCTCGTGCGCGAAGTGCGTGAGTGCTACGGGGTGGAGGTGTTCTTGGAACCCGGCGAGGCTTGGTGTGTGCACACGGGCGTGTTGCGCGCGCGTGTGTTGGATGTATTTGAATCTCTCGGGTACCGCCATGCTATTTTGGACGTAAGCGCCAGCGCCCACATGCCAGATGTGCTGGAAATGCCCTATCGCCCGGATGTCTACGCCGTACGCCCTGCGGAAGAGCAGGCTGGCGGCACCCCCGCCGTGCAGCTCCCCGGTGAGAGCTATGCCCCGGCCGGTGAGGCAGGCGAGCTGCCGTATACCTACCGCCTCGGGGCTCCCACCTGTTTGGCCGGTGATGTCATCGGTGATTTCTCCTTCGCGGCTCCTTTGCAGCCGGATGATGAAATTGTGCTGGATGATATGACCCATTACACCATCGTCAAGACCACCCACTTTAACGGCGTTCCTCACCCCGCACTGCAGATTTTGCAGCCGGATGGCAGCATTTCCACCGTTTGTCGCTTGGATTATGCCGATTTTGAGCGCCGTTTGGGCTAAAATTGCAAAAAAATGCACTTTTTTCAAAAAAATGAAAAATAATACTTGACTTTTGTTGTAGGGTTGCTATAATATGCGCACCGCAACAGCGGTAACCAAACAAAGAAAGGCAAAGCGCCCGTAGCTCAATTGGATAGAGCATCTGACTACGGATCAGAAGGTTTGGGGTTCGAATCCCTGCGGGCGTGCTTCCTTAACAGAAAGCCTTCGGGCTCAAAAAAATGCCGGTCGTCTTGAACGTAACCGGCTTTTTTTGACTCAAAGTTTTCAGTGGCATGGTTATCACGCTGTGCTTAGCATGGGGGCGTCCCGGTTTCGACTGAACATTCGAGGCGCCGGCTGCATGTGGAGGTTGATCGGCTGGCCTCCTTAAAAGCCGCTCAAAACATTAAATGCCTATTCCAAGAACGAATACGCAATGGCTGCGTAACATACGCGCCCGATTCAACGCCTGACGCCTACTAAGGCCGCGAATCCTAGCTCAGTAGGCAGGTGCCGTGCGGGGGGACCGCGTACGGTATGACATCCACAGGTTCCTGGCTTGGTGGAAGGCTGACGCAGAGCGGACCACCGGTGAGAGCAGCAATCTGCGTCTGAACATGGAGATGCTTGCGTCAACAGTGTCCAGGACAGGGGTTCGACTCCCCTCGCCTCCAGCCTCCGTTTTTTCGGAGAAAAAACTTCGGCTTGGCAAGCCTTTTTGGTTTGCCAAGCTATTTTTTATTTCGCGAAGTCGATTTTTTTATTGCTTATCACGCCAAAGGGGCAATGCGGTGGCGGGCTGCACCTGTGTTTTGGCCCTCATTTCCCTTATTTTAGAACGAATAACTCATTTTTATCCTTGACTTCCGAAATGGGGGGAGTAGACTGAAATTTAGCGCAGGAAGCGACTCTCTCCGTTTGTTATATGCTCTGTATTGCTTTTATTTCATGGAAGGAGCGTTGATTCTGCCATCGTTACAATCTCCCAATTAATCTCACGAGCATGAAACTCCATCTCCCGCTTTCCCTTCGTTCCGCCTTGCTCACATGTCTGGCGCTGCTCCCGGTGTCCTATGCTTCCACTTATGTGGCTACCGGTGTGGATGCCGGCAATGTATCAGATTCCACCCGCCTGTATGACCACGGGCAGGGGTACTTCTGGGTGGAAAGGGATGCCCAGCCCATCATGGGTGCCACTCAGCTGTATAACCAGACGGGGAGCACGGAGTTCCTCGGCGCGTTGAATAACTACATCCCGGAGGGGACTGCGCCCGCCAACATGTTTGATGGATTGCGTGCGGACGATAAGACTTCATGGCTCAGCACTTCGGCGAACGTGATTCAGTACTGGCAGAGCTATTATGGTGTATTTAGCCAGAAGGCAGGGGAGATGCCCTATGGTTATACCTACAATTCCGGCTATCAGTCCGCGCTTGGTGGTACTCAGTCCACAAACGTGGGTATGTATTTCTACGATAACTGGACTAACGATGGCGGCGACTTTGCCATGGCAGCCCGCTGGTATCTGACCAATGACCATACCTTTACAGATTTGGGTGATAAGGGGGTGTCGGAGCTGAAGAATCAGAATGCCGCCGCAGGGTATTTCACACCATACTTTGCAGACCACAATGCCTCGGTGGTTGTCACCGATCCCTCTTCTCAGGAGGCTCTGGATGCCGCCGTTATTAAAGCTTTCGGTCTGACTGAGACGGATACGGAGAATGTATACAAGCAGGCCAAACCCGGGCAAATCGCCTATCTGGGCGTGAGCTGTGGAGATAGTTCTGACTCGCTTACATGCTATGGCTTTGAGACGGATGCGAATGGTAATGTGAAATCCCTACTGCTTGCCTCTTCTTCAGATGCTACTTATGGAGTAATCCAACTTTATGTGAAGGAAGACGCCGCAGGCGAGCGCCTCCGCTTGTATACGGATGCAGCCTGCACCCAGCTGTGGGAACATGGCGGCTTAGGCTCTGAAACGGGCTGGTACCTGAGCGCTCTTTCCTATATCGAGACTCCCGAGGTGCTCGTGAACATGTACAATGAATACACCTCTTCTGACCTGACATGGACCGGCGCCACGTCAATCTGGACACAAGAACCGGATGATAAGTCTATTTCCGTGCTGCCGGATTCCACCTCCGGTTGGATAGCCCATGCCGGTACGGGTACCGAGTTCGCTGGCGAATATGCCGCCTACTACACCGAGGGCCGCAATGTTATCTTCACCTCCACCAGCGCAGGTACTGTTGAACTTGTTGGCAACATCGAGCCCAGCCGCGTGATTGTCAATAACGCCGAGGGGGCGGACTATACCTTCACCGGTGAAGGCAAGCTCACCGGTATCACTTCCCTCACCAAACAGGGAGAAGGCACTCTGACCATCTCTACAGCCAACGACTACAGCGGCGGCACCCGCCTGGAGGGCGGTACGCTTGTCGCCGGTAACTCCGCGGCCTTCGGTGCAGCTGGGCTGGAGCTGGTGAATGGTACGCTGAATCTCAACGGCAACATCGTTAGCAACACCATCTATGTGTCCGAGGGTGCTGAGGTGACGGCAATGAACGGCACATCCACTGGTGATTTTGTGCTGACGAACGCCAAATCCTACACAGCAGATAACTTCCGAGTGCTGGCAGACAGCATCACGATGACAGGTGATGGAAAAAAAACTTCCACGGCAAGCTTCATCAACCTGAATGTGACGGATAGCAGTTCCTCAACATATCAAGGAGGCTATCTGGGAGCAACATCTGTTACCATCAGTGGGATGGCTGACCTGTACATGGGAGAAAGCCAGATTAGTAAAAAGAATGCAACCCTGTACGGCGGTTTGGTCTATGGCACAACCGTGAATGTGAATAGTAATGACACCGTTAATCTGAGTGGTAATACGGTTACTTCTTCTTATTTGTACGGCGGTTTGGTCTATGGCACAACCGTGAATGTGAATAGTAATGATACCGTTAATCTGAGTGGTAATACGGTTACTACTACTTCTTCTCCAATGTACGGCGGCATGGTCACTGGTTCAAATGTGAGTTTGAATGACAATACGTCATTGTACATCAATGATAATGAAGTAAAAACAAATAGTTGCCTAAATGGTGGTGGTGTTTATGCAAACACCCTTACGATACAAGGTAATCAGCTTGTAGAAATGGCCGGGAATACGGCTTATGCATCGTATTATGTTTATGGTGGCGTGTTGTATATAGACAACGGAATCCTGATTAGTGGGAATGAAAGCATCAACATCAGCAATAACGTAGCGGAAAGTGCCAACGAAATTGTAAGAGGTGGTGCGATTTATCAGCATTTGAGAGGGACTTCGTCATCTTACACTACGCGATTGACCGGGAACGGTGATGTGACTATCATGGGGAACGGAGCTATTTCTACGAGTGAGGCACTGGGCGGTGCTATCTATGGCAACAGCAGTGTGCAGATAGCCAATAATCGCAGCGTATTGCTGCGGGGGAACTACGAGCAGACGGGGGATGATTACCGCTTGCGCAGTATCTATGCCTGTGGCAATCTGGAGCTGAGTGCGAATGAGGGTCAGAATATCAAGGTGTATGATTCGGTGTATACTGTGGGCAATCTGACGCTGAATGCGAACAATGCAGGAGGAGAGATACTGCTGAGTGGCGCGCATATGGAGGCTGATTTGCTTGCTATTAAGGGCAGTGCCGGAACGGTGACAGAAATCACCAATTCACGCACGAACACGGTGGTGGGTACGACCACCTTGGGTGGCGGTACTCTGAGCATAGAACACGGCGCTATCCTGCAGACGGGTGGATTCAGTACGTCTTCCGGTAGTGGAGCTACAGTCAAGCTGAATCATGGTATCATCACCAGCTCAGGGAATGCGGTTAGCTTCGCTACCGGTACGGGGATTCATGCAGAAGGAGTCCATAGCCTCATTAAGGCTGAGGCATTGCAAATGATGGATGGAAGTTATGTTTCTTTTACTTTGGATTCCATCAATAAAGAACAGACTGTATTATCTCTCTTTGACCCTTGGCTGGTAGACGGCAATATGACGGTCAATATAGAGTTTGCCAATGCTGACCGTCAGGATTACTACATTCTGATGGATGTAGGGGCGTATGGCAGTATGCCGGAGAACTGGAGTGAGGAGAATATATCCGTATCCGGAGCGGAATATTCCCAGCTTGTATGGCAGGATGGTTACCTGTACCTGAATTATAGCGGTGGAGAAATCCCCCTCATCCAGCCCTATATCTGGCAGGGCACGAAAAGCAATGCTTGGGATAATACCACACTTAATTGGAACCATGATGGTGACTCTGTTGTCTACAAGGATAATGTTATGGTAGAGTTTCTTGGCTCTGCTTCCGGTAATGTAGAACTTGTTGGTAATCTTGCGGTTCGCAGTGTGCTGGTGAACAGCGAAGAGGACTATACCTTCACCGGTGAAGGCAAGCTAGCCGGTACTATGCGCCTCACCAAACAGGGAGAAGGCACTCTGACCATCTCTACAGCCAACGACTACAGC
>CALABM010000008.1 GCA_937885815.1 uncultured Verrucomicrobiales bacterium
CTCCGGCCCGATGGAGTGAACGATACCCTGCTGGCCAGTGGGCAAGTCAAAGAGGCGGATGCCGGCGGCTGCACAGTTGCTGCGCAGCGCGTTCAGCATGGTCTGCGCACGGGGATCCGCGAAGGGCTCAGCCTGGTTGTCGGTGGGGATGATGTGATCCACCGTGGCGAAGGTGCGCTCAGGATGGAGAACAGGTAGGTTCAGCTCTCTGAGCATGGCGAAGGCCTGCGGGGAGGTGACTTCGTGCACGAAGTGTGTGGCAATAAAGAGCTGCGTGCGGCCATCCGGCAGAATCCCTACCGTATGCGCGTCCCAAACTTTCCTGTATAATGTCTTACCCATGGTATATGAAACTCAGTCTATCAGCACGCGCGCATGGCGTCAAGGTGGCATGTCTTAGAATGACACAGTATGACGCCGGATTCATTCCTTGTGTGTCATTAGTGCAAAAAAACGATAGCCTGCACACGGCAGGCTATCGAATAAAATACCTCGCTGAAAATCAGCTTTAGCCAAGTACCTCGGCGCGCTCCTCAAGCAGCTCGGCGCAGGAAGCGTCAATCTTGCCACGGGAGAACTCGTCGATGGGCAGCCCCTCCACGATGGTGAGGGTGCCGTCAGCTTCAGTGCGGCTGGGCATGGAGCAGATGATGCCCTCAGGCAGGCCGTACTTGGTGCCGTCGCTGTAACGGGCCACGGAGTACCAGTCACCCTCAGGAGTGGGAGTGGTGAGGTTCTTCACGGTCATGAGAGCAGCGTTGGCTGCGGAAGCGGCGGAGGAAAGGCCACGAGCGGCGATGATGGCGGCGCCACGCTGCTGCACGGTCTTGATGAAATCAGTCTTGAGCCATTCGGAGTCGGTGATAACCTCTGTGGCGGGCTTGCCGGAAATCTTGGCGTTGGTGAAGTCCGGATACTGAGTAGCGGAGTGGTTGCCCCAGATGGTCATGTTGGTCACCTCGGAAACGGCTACACCGGCCTTGGCAGCGAGCTGAGCCTTGGCGCGGTACTCGTCCAGCATGGTCATGGCGAAGAAGTTCTCCTTGGGCATGCCGGTAGCGTTGGTCATAGCGATGAGGCAGTTGGTGTTGCAGGGGTTGCCCACCACGAATACCTTGCAGCCGGGAGCTGCGTTCTCGGCAATGGCCTTGCCCTGACCCACGAATACCTTGCCGTTGATGGAAAGAAGATCCTTACGCTCCATACCGGCCTTGCGGGGTACAGAACCCACGAGCATGCACCAGTCAGCGTTCTTGAAAGCCACAGCAGGATCATCTGTGGGAACGATTTCCTGCACCAGCGGGAAGGCGCAGTCCTCAAGCTCCATCACTACGCCCTTGAGCTTGTCCAAGCAGGGGGTGATTTCAAGCAGCTTCAGAATAACGGGCTGGTCAGCACCCAGCATTTCGCCGGCTGCAATGCGGAACAGCAGAGAGTATGCGATATTGCCGGCGGCGCCGGTCACGGTTACGGTTACGGGTTTCTTCATAACAGGGGGTATTATGCCCGTTTGCTTTGCTAAAGTCAACCCCGAATTCCGTCCTCGCCGGCGCTTTTTTCTTTTATAAGTGCATAGAAGGATGATTCTGACTCGATTTAGCGTGTTTTGTCATTGCAATTCTGTATACATATGGTACAATAGCACGCGTACAACTGATTCATTATGGCTCTTCCCAAGACAAACAAAGCAGGCTCCAACCCCATGGCTGCCGGTGCCATCAAGATGCCCCCTGTTGCAGAAGCTCCGTCTGCCGGCGATTCTAAGAAGGGTTCCAGACTGTCCAAGCTCAAGGTCGCCACTGCTGAGGTAAAGCAGGTGGAGCCGGAGGGGCCTATGTATTATATTCTGCCGCCGCTTCTTGTACTGATTGTGATTATTTTCTGCTATGCGGTGGAATCTCCCGCAGTCGGCAAGGCTGCAGAAAACGCCCCGGCTCAGACTTCGTCCGCTAACTAATTCCATTTTCAACATAAATACATTGATACATCATGAGTAACGCAGCTCCCATTACCATGGCCCCGCAGGGATTGCAGGTGCCGAACTTTCCCATCATTCCTCACATCATCGGTGATGGTTCCGGTCCGGATATCTGGCGTGCCGCTAAAAAGGTGATAGATGCCGCCGTGAAATCCGCCTATGGTGACTCCCGTGCCATCATGTGGAAGGAAGTGCTGGCAGGACAGAAGGCTTTTGATGAGGTGGGCACTTGGTTGCCGAATGAAACTGTGGAGGCTTTTCGCGATTATCTCGTGGGTATTAAGGGCCCGTTGACTACACCCGTGGGCGGTGGTATCCGCTCCTTGAATGTGGCTCTGCGTCAGGGGCTTGATCTCTACTGCTGTGTGCGTCCTGTGCGTTATTTCAATGGTATTGAGACACCTGTTAAGGATCCCTCACTGGTGGATATGGTCATCTTCCGCGAGAATACGGAGGACATTTACGCCGGTGTGGAGTTTAAGGAGGGCAGCCCTGAGGCGGAAATCTTCTTTGCTTGGCTTTCTGAGAATTACCCGGAACGTGCCGGTAAGGTGCGCTTCCCGAACTCCTCCGGTTTTGGCATTAAGCCTGTATCCCGCGAGGGCACGGAGCGTCTGGTTCGCTCTGCCATTCAATACGCCATTGAGAACAATCGCCCGTTTGTCACGTTGGTGCACAAGGGCAATATCATGAAGTTTACCGAGGGCGCATTCCGCGATTGGGGCTATGAGCTTGCCAAGCGTGAGTTCGGTGCAGAGGTTATTGGTAAGGGCCCCTGGTGCCGTCTGCCCAATGGCATCATCATTAAGGACTGCATTTGTGACGCTTTCCTTCAGGAGATTCTTATTCATCCCAAGGAGCACTCTGTGGTGGCTACGTTGAATCTGAATGGAGACTACTGCTCTGATGCTCTTGCTGCTCAGGTGGGTGGTATCGGTATCGCTCCCGGTGGTAACATCAATTACAAGACCGGTCATGCCGTTTTCGAGGCTACACACGGCACCGCTCCCGCACTGGCAAATCTGGATAAGGCCAATCCCTGTTCTTTCCTTCTTTCTGCAGAGATGATGCTGCGCTACATGGGCTGGACTGAAGCCGCTGATGCCATTGTGGCTGCTATTGAGGCTGCCATCACCGCTAAGACTGTTACTGCTGATCTCGCTGAGATGATTCCCGGTTCTACTGCTCTGAGCACAAGCGCCTTTGGTGATGTGCTGGTGGGGAATATGTAAGCGGAATCCGACTGAGAAAATCTGATTTCATGCAGGATCCCGGCTTTGTACATGAGGTCTTCTCGTCGATAGCGAGTCGCTATGTTACGGCTAATCACGTTCTTTCCCTCGGTTCAGATATTCTGTGGAGGGAAAGGGCGCTGAAGATTATCGCGGAATGGAAGCCGCGTAATCTGCTGGATATAGCGACCGGCACCGGCGATTTGGCGCTGACCGTGAAACGGGCATTGCCTGAGGTGGATGTGCTGGGGACGGACTTCTGCCGCCCCATGCTGGATGTAGCGGTGCAGCGTGGGCTGACGAATGTGCTTGAGGCGGATGCGATGAATCTGCCGCTGGCGGATGAGCGCTTTGATGCCGCTACGGTAGCTTTCGGCCTGCGGAACATGGCTGATTACGCAAAGGCGCTGCGCGAGTTCCGCCGCATTCTGCGCCCCGGCGGGCATCTGCTGGTGCTGGATTTCAGCATGCCTGAAGGTGTGCTGGCGGGGCCGTACCGCTTCTATCTGCACAATATCCTGCCGCGAATTGCCGGTTGGCTCACAGGTAACATGGGCGCATATGATTACTTGGGGGATAGTATAGAAACCTTCCCGCGTGGTGAAGCATTCAAGGAGCTACTTGCCAACTGTGGGTATTTCATGCCTACTGCCTTGCCGCTCATGGGGGGCATTGCTACTATTTATACGGGGCAGAAGTGATTTCCGGCTGAGCTGCACGCTCATTTTCCTTGCACAGTGGGCGGGAAGAATGTAGAATGGCTGCGTTATGAGTACAATTTATGATTCCATTACCGCCGGAATGAAGGCGGCTATGCTTGGGAAGGATGCGCTGACGCTGGGTGCGTTGCGCAGTTTGAAGGCCTCTCTGCAGAATGCTCAGGTGGCTAAAGGTAATGCCCAGGAGCAGCTTCCTGATAATGAGGCGCAGAATGTGGTGCGCAAGCAGATTAAGCAGCGCGAGGACGCTATCGCCATGTATGAGCAGGCTGGCCGTCCTGAGCTGGCAGAGAAGGAGCAGGTTGAAATTAAGGCCCTTTCCGCTTTCCTGCCCGCTGAGATGACGGAGGAAGAGGTGCTGCCTATTCTGGAGGCGGTTATCGCTGAGCTTGGCGCTACATCCAAGAAGGATATGGGCCGCGTGATGAAGGAGATGCAGGCCCGCACGGCCGGTGCTGCTCCCGGTAAGCTGCTTTCTAAGTTGGTTGGAGCCCGTCTCTCCTGATTTTATGTTCTGTGCCGTCATTGTGGCAGCGGGGAGTTCCCGCCGTGCCGGATTTGATAAACTGGCCGCACCGCTGGCCGGAGAGCCGGTACTGTGCCGCAGTGTGCAGGCATTTGTGGATGCCGGGTGTGCCGCGGTGGTAGTGGTATGCCCTGAAGAGCGCTGGGAAGCTGTCGGGCAGGCTTCTGCTTCATACCCGGTGCCGGTGTTGAGAGTGGACGGCGGTGCCGAGCGGCAGGACTCCGTGGCGGCCGGGCTTGCTGCCTTGCCGGTTGAGACCCGTTGGGTTGCTGTGCATGATGGTGCACGCCCACTCATCACGCCTCATGGCATTCAGCTTTGCCTGGAAGCCGCCGCGCAGACGGGCGCTGCGGCTTGTGCCCACCCGGTGGTGGATACGCTGAAACGCGCGGATGCGGATGCTTGCAGCTTGCCCGAGAAGGTAAGCCGCGACTGCCTTTGGGGCATGGAAACACCGCAGATTTTTGACATTGACCTGCTGCGCCGTGCATATACCTGTGTGGCAGAGCAGGGGCTTGTTGTCACAGATGAAGTAAGTGCCATGGAAACCCTCGGCGTTCCTACTCGTTTGGTGCAGACTGGGCCGAATCTGAAAATTACCCTCCCGGGAGATTTGGAGTTGGCTGAACTGATATGGACTCACCGCGGTGCTTCAAAGGCGTGATGCTGAATGGGCTGCGAGTGTGGGTACTCGGTGTCGGATATCTGGGGCGTATCCTTGCTGAGCGCTGCCGTGAAGTTGGCGCTCAGGTGCTAACTATTGATTCTTCACCGCCTGTAGCTGCTGATATATGCGCCGATGCCGCTGATGCAGAGGTGTTGGTACGCGTTTTGAAACAGGAGGGGGAGCCGGATTATGTATTCAGCTGCCTAGCCACTCGAGGTGGCTCTGTGGAGGATTACCGGCGTTGTTACCTTGGGGCTGTGCACGCGCTGGGAGCTATTGGAATGGCCGGGCACTGTGTGTTCTGCTCATCCACTTCGTTATATGCCGGGGCTACAGAGCGCAATGCTGTGCTTCAGGAAGCTGAGCAGGTAATCCTCGGTGCCGGTGGTACAGTGGCTCGTCTGGCGCCCATTTATGGCCCGGGGCGCTGTGAGTTGCTGCGCCGCCATCTGGCTCGCGAACCCAGGCTTTCCGGGCCTCCGGACCGCGTTCTGAATTACCTTCACGTGCAGGATGCTGCTGAAGCCTTACTGGTGCTGGCCGTACGTGGCGGCAAAGGTGTGTATCCAGTAAGTGGTGAATCTTTTACTAAGGCAGAGGCGTATGCGATGATGGAGCGCCTCTCCGGAATTCCCACTGCAGCGGAAGATGCCCCGGCCAGTAAACGCGGCGGCACTTCGTCAATTATTAATACCGTGCAGCTGCGAGCCTTGGGGTGGGAGCCATCTTTGCGTTTTCTTGATTTTGTGCGTGCAGCTGTGCTGGTGCCTAGTGATTGATATTCCCCGGGCTATACGGAGTCCAGGCGAGTATCATCATGCCGGCATAGTAGATGCAGGCAAGCACAGACGGAGCACAGAAAACGCTCATATACAGGAGCCATCGCCCGCCGCCGACTCCATCCCGGCGGTTAATGTGTAGTAGTATTGCATGGGTTAGCGGTACTACGGTGCTGAGCATCAATACAGTATCTGGCTTAATGCCTAGTAGTTCAGCTAGCCAGACAATACATGCCGCTACATCGGCGCATGTGTGCGGGGCTGTGCAGCATACTCCTGCCACTATCGTGAGCAGTACCACCGGTGTATATAGCGCCAGTAACCCGAGACTAGCCCCGCGGGCTATGAACTCTATGCTTCTTTCTGTGCGGGGAATGTGCATAATAATTAATCTTCCGTTCCTCAGTATAGCATTTGTAACATTCTTGTAAAGTTAATTCGGCATTTTCCTCTTTCCAAGTATGGGGGGCTATGGTAAAATGGCGCCAGAGAGGTGATGCGTACGGATTATTACGAGCTTTTGGAGGTGAGACGGGGGGCGGACGCGGCGGAAATCAAAGCTGCTTACCGCCGTCGCGCCAAGCTGTACCATCCAGACCTCAATGTGGGCAATCCGGCTGCAGAGGAGAAGTTTAAACTGGTGGCTGAGGCTTACCGCGTGCTAGGCTCGCCGGAGCACCGGGCTGATTATGATGCGTGGCTGGAGCGCCAAGAGCGGCTGCGCTGTGCTCCGGAGCTGGCCGGTATGGCAGCCCGTGGCAGAGTGCGTGTATCTGTGCGCCACGCATACGAACGCCGTGAGAACCGTGGGCGCAGACGGCGTGCAGGTGGCGGTCGTGGGGTGCCGCGGCTCTTTGCTCTGAGGCCCAAGGCGGATACCAGCCTGCTGCAATTCGTCTTGTTCTATTCAGTTTGCCTGGCTGTCATGATTCCATGGTTCATCAGTTATGCTGGGCGTCCTGCGCCTAATACTTTGCAGCGTCATGCCGCAGTCCGGCAGCAGGTGCCGGGAGAATCCGACCTACCGCCGGAAGTGCAAGAACGTGAGCTGTTAAACTTTCATGAGCGCATATACCGTGAGGCTGAGGCTGGCAATGTGCGCTCTCAGTTTCGCTATGGGCTCATGCTATATAATGGTTATCAGGGCTTGCAGCAAGATAAGGAGGCTGCCCGGCACTGGTGGCAGCTCGCGGCGGATGCCGGCTTTGCTCCTGCTGCGCAGGCTTTGAAGGGGGCGAATGAAGCCCTTGAACGCAAGCCTGAGTCTCAGGGTGAGGAGGTGATACATGTGATTTCTCCTATTACCCCTGCACAATGAAAAAACGCCCGCAAGTCTGCGGGCGTTCTGATTTGAAATGTTGTGAGCGGGCAAGGTATCAGTGCCATACAAGCCCCACGGCCTCGCGTACACGGGTGAGGGTGATGTTTGCCTCTTCTCTTGCGCGGGCCGCACCATCCGTAAGCACGCCCGTGACGTAGTCCGGATTTGCCACGAGCCACTCTCTCTTCTCGCGGGCGGCGCGGAAGTATTCCCAGTATGCCTCGAAGAGGTCTTTCTTGAACTGGCCGTAACCTACTCCTCCGCGCTTGTGGGCTTCCACCATTTCATCGTACTGCTCAGCTGTTGCGAAAAGCTTGTAGAGAGCGAGAATGATGGAGCCTTCCGTGGGTTTCGGGTCTTCCAGAGGTGTGGCATCCGTCACTACCTTTTTGTTGATTATTTTGCGCAGGGGCTTTTCTTCACCGAAGATAGGCAGGGTATTGCCATAGCTCTTGCTCATCTTCTGGCCATCCAAACCGGGAACAATAGCTGTTACCTCGTTAATAATGGGCTCGGGAAGTTTGAAGATATCGCCGCCGAAGGTATCGTTAATCTTGCCGGCAAGGTCACGGGTTACTTCCACATGCTGCTTCTGGTCCTTGCCCACGGGCACGGCGTCACTGTTGTACAGGAGAATATCCGCAGCCATGAGGGCAGGGTATGCAAAGAGTGCGTGGTTCGGAGAAAAGCCCTTGGCAATCTTATCCTTGTATGAATGGCAGCGCTCCAGCAGGCCCATGGGGCACACCGTGGAGAGAATCCAAGCCAGCTCATTTACTTCCGGTACAGCAGATTGGGAGAAGATAATGGCCTTCTGAGGGTCCAGACCGCAGGCGAGGAAATCAATAGCCAGATTAATGGTGTTCTCACGCAGTTGAGCGGCGCTTGTCATGGTGGTCATCGCGTGGTAATTTGCGATGAAGTAGAAAGCCTCACCTTTGTTCTGAAGCTCTACGGCTGATTTTATGGCTCCGAAGTAATTACCGATGTGGAGTTGTCCGCTGGGCTGTAAACCTGTCAGGAATCTCATGTTGGAATATGGGGATAGATAAGTTAGTTAAAGGAATTTACTCGCCGTTCTCGGAGAGTACGTTGTGAATGAAATGAGTGAGTTCTTCGGGCGTGCACGCGCCTTCAAGGGTGCGTAGTTTCACACCTTCAGTATACAATATGGTGGTAGGAACTTTGGTGATATTGAACTCCTGTGCCAGCACCGGGAACGTATCAGCATTCACTTCTACTACCTGAACGCCGCCTTTCTCTTGCTCTGCAAGAGTTTGCAATGATTTACGCATAGTCTCGCAGTGTGGACACCACGGAGCAGAGAATACCAGCAGAAGGCTGCGCCCGGCCACGCCGGTCACTTGCCGGATATCTTCCCCCTTGTATTCACTGAAGAGCTCGAATCTTGGGGCGCCGGGCAGGCCGGCACTTACGTCCAAATCTCTACGGATGAGGTTTTCCAACGGTTCTCGGCGTGGATTCGGGGCGGGTTTTGTTGCGGTCGTGAAGCGGGCTGCGCGATCAGCCTGCACGGAATCAGAATCATCACACCCGGTCAATAGGATTAGTGCCGGGGTGCATGTGAGCAGGAGGATGCGCAGCGCTGATAACATGAGCCTATTCTCTATCTTATTGCGTTATCTGTGAAGTCTGTAGTGTGTCTTACCCTTGTTTTTTTTGCAGGATGCGGGGCTGATGGGGGCACAAAACGCAGAACTTTACGTGCCGGGAGCACCATGGAGCGTTCGCTTCCCGGCAACAGTAGCCGCCGCTCTGCAACTTTTTTCAGGCGGAAGCTGCCGAAGCGAGCTAGTTTTACTTCACCATCTTCCCTTAGCCCGTCCTGTATAGCGCGGATGACGGCTGACAGTGCCAAGTCTGCCGCGCTTTGGGTTGCCGTGCCGCCAAGAGCATCTCGGATGAGTTCCAATAATTCTCTCCGGTTCATTCTGTTGAAGAGTCGGGGCTGAGGAAGACGGGGAAGGATTTAATGCGGCAGAACTCGCGGGAAGTGATGAGGCCGGTGCTGCGGCAGTTGATATAACTGGCCGCATATTGCTCTTGGAGCTCATGGAAGCGGCGGCTGCGCTCTGGGGCGTTCCGCAGGATTCTCTGCACCTCATTTATTGTATCCGGGGTATTGACGA
>CALABM010000009.1 GCA_937885815.1 uncultured Verrucomicrobiales bacterium
AGCAGCAGCAGCAGCAGCAGGTTGTGACTCCCACTCCGGAGCCCGCTCCCGTTGCTCCCATCAAGAAGTAAGTTATAAGGGGCCTGACCCCTTCTACAAGTCTTTTTCATAAAAAAGCGCCTGACTTCGGTCAGGCGCTTTTGTTTATTTCCAACGCATTGAAAATAAGGACTTGTTAATCATTTGCAGCTCTAAAAGGGATAAGGAAATAGAACACGGCTAAGAATCTAACTCATTCAATTAGCGATATTTTTGCATAAAATTCTCATTTTAGGCTTGTCAAGAGCAGAAAAAGGAGTATACTAAGCCCGCCTCCTTCCTACTCTTGGATGTTTGGGGCACTTCAAACAATCAAAACTAGTAAAGATCAAATGAAGACCATCGCTATTCTCGCCCTTACGGCCGCCGCTCTGGTTTCCTGCCAGCAGCAGCAGCAGCAGCAGGTTGTGACTCCCACTCCGGAGCCCGCTCCCGTTGCCCCCATCAAGAAGTAAGTGAAGACAGGGTTAACCCTGAATATCATTTTACGATAGCGCGTCTGGGTTTTGCTCAGACGCGTTTTTTATTTGTCAAGGCGTGGTACAATCTGATAGAATGGGGGCATGGCATACCTGGAAATCAGAGAAGCGAGCGTTCATTATCCTGTGCGGAACACATGGGGAAGCACAGGCGAAGTGGTACGCGCAGTGGATGGGGTGAGCCTCTCGGTGGAGCGTGGTCGCATACTTGGCCTTGTGGGTGAGAGCGGCTGCGGGAAGAGCACCCTCTCGCGTGCCATCATGCAGCTGCAGCCGCTCACGAGCGGCAGTATTCATCTGGACGGCAGCAACCTCAGCGCCCTTGGCCGCAGTGAAATACGCCAGCGCCGACTGGATTTCCAAATGGTGTTTCAGGATCCATACGCCTCATTAAATCCGCGCTTCAGCATCTTCCGCACCTTAGTGGAAGCGCTCAGCCGCCGCAAGCCCCTGCCCCGTGGCAAACGAGAGGAAGCCGTGGCGGAGCTGATGAACCGCGTAGGCCTGAGCCCTGAGCACATGTACAAGTACCCTCATGAGTTCTCCGGCGGACAGCGCCAGCGCATTGCCATTGCACGCGCCATAGCCCCGGAGCCAGCCTTGCTGCTGGCGGATGAGCCGGTATCCGCGCTGGATGTCTCCATCCAGAGCCAAATCTTGAATCTGCTCACGGATTTAACTCGCGAGCTGAACCTCACGATGATATTCATCTCGCATGATTTATCCGTGGTGCATTACATCGCGGATGACATTGCGGTGATGCAGCGCGGACGCATCGTAGAATACGGGCGAGCGGAAGAGGTCTTTGGCACCCCGCAGCATGAATATACCCGCACCCTGCTGGCTGCAGCCCCGAAGGGAATCCCCCAGCACGCTTAAAGCGCGGGGGAGCCGTCCTCCCGGCGGTAATTGATTTGCTGAGCCTCGAACCACGGGTATTGAGCCCGGATGCGCTCCAGGAACTCAGCCTCATTCTTCAGCTCAGGGGCACACCATGCCACCTCAGCCAGCGCGCAGATGCGCGGCACAGTCTGATACTCCAGCTTGCGCCCGTCCGCAATGCTTTCACTCCAGCAATTCGCCTGCAAGCCGATAATACGGCTGCGCTGCTCCGGGGTGAGATTCTCCGGGATAGGGTTATACGAGTACACATGGCGCCAATCCTGCTCCGCCGTAAGGGAGCCGTGGGGCCTGTACTGAGGATCCTCCGGCAGCTTACCTTGGCAGAAGTTGAAATAAAAGTGCGAATCCGGGGACTGAATAACCTCATGCCCGGCGCGGAGAGCACGGCGCAGCGCACAGGGCCTCACCCAAGAACGCCAGTACATGACCACGGCATCCGAGGGCACTTCGCCATCATCAATAATTTCATCCCAGCCCACGATACGGCGGCCGTGGCGGGCCATAATCTCAGCCATGCGGTGGGTGAACCAATGCTGAATGTGACCGGAACTGCGCAGGCCATTCTGCTGCATAAAACTGCGGGCAAAGGGGCTGTTGTCCCACTGCTCACGCGGAGCTTCATCCCCGCCGATGTGCACGAACTCCGCGCGCGGAAACAGCTCGCAGACCTCCGCAAACACATTCTCCAAAAACTTCAGCGTATTTTCCCGCGGCGCATAGGTGTACGGCAGCACGCCCCAAGTGGTGGCCACACGCGGAGCATAGCCCGGCACATCCGTATTCCCCAGCTCAGGATAAGCCGCAATGGCTGCGCTGGAGTGCCCCGGCACTTCAATCTCCGGTATCACCGTGATACCCAAGCTGTTCGCATACGCCACAATCTCGCGCACTTCATCCTGCGTAAAGTAAAACGGCTCCGTAGGTTTGCCGTCTCCCACCTCATGATTGGCCAGCGTGGGAGTCTCCTCGCGGTGAGAGCCCACCTCCGTGAGGCGCGGATAGCTCTTAATCTCGATGCGCCAGCCTTGGTCATCCGCCAAGTGCCAGTGGAGGCGGTTCAGCTTATAACGGGCCATGATGCGCAGCATCTTGCGCGTTTGCTCCACCGTCTGCGGGTGGCGGCAGGGGTCCAGCATCAGCCCGCGGTATGGCAGCAGGGGCTCATCCTCCACCTGCATGCACGGCAGCGCCGGCTGCCCCTCGGCATCATTCACCACACTGTGGGCCAGCGTCTGCGCGGCATAATGCAAAGCCTGCTCACTGCCCACCCGCACGCTGATTCCCAGCGGCGTCACCGCCAAAGCATACCACTCCTTGCCCTTACCGGGCTCGATGGTTACCGTCAGCTCGCCCTCATTCTCCTCCGGAAGCATCTGCAGACCGGCGGCCATAAAGGCGCGGATGGCGGCCCGCCCCACCTCGCTACGGCTCACGCTGTAGTGCACCTTAATGCCATCCCGCATGGAGAAGCCGGCCTCACCTGCCTGCACCTGCATGCTCACCGGCATGGGAATTACCGATGGTGCCTCATGTACCGCGGCGGAAGGGGCCGCATTCAGTACTGACATCTGCGCACATAACAGCAAGATAACATAATTGGCAGGTCTCTTCATACCGCGATAATTTAATGGACAAGCCTCTTTATGTCAACTTAGAATTGACGAATGACAGGAGAAAAGGTACAATCACCCCCGACATGAACGCAACAGCAGATTACAAGGTGGCGGATATCTCACTGAAAGAGTGGGGCCGCAAGGAAATTCAGGTCTCTGAGTACGAAATGCCCGGTCTGATGGCATGCCGTGAAAAGTATGGCCCCAGCAAGCCGCTGGAGGGCGTGCGCGTGACCGGCTCCCTGCACATGACCATCCAGACGGCCATCCTCATCGAGACCCTCGTGGCTCTCGGCGCCGATGTGCGCTGGGCCTCCTGCAACATTTTCTCCACCCAGGACCACGCCGCTGCCGCCATTGCCGCAGCCGGTGTACCCGTGTTCGCTTGGAAGGGTGAAACACTGGAGGAGTACTGGGACTGCACTTGGAAGGCCCTGAGCCACCGCGACGGCCAAGGTCCGCAGTTGATTGTGGATGACGGTGGCGATGCCACCCTGCTGCTGCACAAGGGTTACGAAATGGAAAACGGTGACAACTGGGTGAACACCCCCTCCTCTTCCGAGGAAGAGAGCGTCATTAAGGCCCTGCTCAAGCGCATCGCCGCTGAGCAGCCCGGCATCTTCCACCGCTGGATGCCTGAAATTAAGGGCGTGAGCGAGGAAACCACCACCGGCGTGCACCGCCTTTACCAGATGGAGCGTGATGGCCGCCTGCTCTTCCCCGCCATTAATGTGAATGACTCCGTAACCAAGAGCAAGTTTGATAACCTCTACGGCTGCCGCGAAAGCCTCACGGATGGCATTAAGCGTGCAACGGACGTGATGATTGCCGGTAAGGTGGCTGTCATCTGCGGTTATGGTGATGTGGGCAAGGGCTGCGCGCAGGCTCTGCGCGGGCTGGGCGCTCAGGTAATCGTGACGGAGATAGACCCCATCTGCGCCCTTCAGGCTGCCATGGAAGGCTACCGCGTGCTCACCGTGGAGGACACCCTCGGCATGGCTGATATCTACGTGACCACCACCGGCAACTGCGATATCATCACCCTGGAGCACATGGAGAAGATGAAGGATCAGGCCATCGTGTGCAACATCGGCCACTTTGATAACGAAATTCAGGTGGCTCGCCTGCAGGCCCGTGAAGGCATCATCTGCACGAACATCAAGCCCCAGGTGGATAAGTACACCTTCCCGGATGGCCACAGCCTCTACCTGCTGGCAGAAGGCCGCCTCGTGAACCTGGGCTGCGCCACCGGCCACGCCTCCTTCGTGATGAGTAACAGCTTCACCAATCAGGTGCTCGCTCAGATTGCCCTCTGGCAGGAGCGCGACACCCGCGCCAACACCGTGCAGGTGCTGCCCAAGGTGCTGGATGAAGAAGTGGCCCGCCTCCACCTCGCTAAGCTGGGTGTACACCTCACCACCCTCACCCAGAAACAGGCAGACTACATCGGCGTAAGCGTCAACGGCCCGTACAAGGCTGAGGCTTACAGGTATTAATCCTTTCTAACTTCTGCGGGAAGGACGAAGTGGGCTTACTTGCTTCGTCCTTCCTCTTTTTTACAGCTCCCCCGCACCATGATTCACATCTCCATCAGCGAGCAGACCTTGCGTTATGCTGAGCTTTGTTTTCCCTGTTCCACCGGCAAAAACGGCACAGGCTCGCAGGAAGGCTCAGGGCGCACCCCCCTCGGGCTTTTTGAGATTTGCAGCATGCACGGCGAAAATGCTCCGCTCATGACGATTTTTCAGGGCCGCCTCCCCATAGGCACCTACCCTGAAGCTGCGCGGGGGAATGATGTCATCCTCACGAGAATACTGGCGCTGAACGGGCTGGAAGAACACAATGCTAACACACGCGCCCGCTACATCTACATTCACGGCACGAACGAAACCCACCTGCTCGGCACCCCCGCCTCCCACGGCTGCGTGCGCCTCTCGCCGGAGCACATGCTCACCCTCTTCTCCCGTGTACGCCTCGGCACCCGGGTGAGCATCCAGCCGTGATTTCCGGAGCCTCAGGCCCAGATGTTCCACCACACTACCCCCAGCACTAAAGACAGCAGCACCAGCCCCACGCAGATAATCATTCTGCCACGGCGGTGCCAACGGCTGTAATGGCGAGTCACGGGCAAAGGCACTCCCTGCCCGCGGCAGATAATGCCATCATGCCCCCCATGCAAGCGGAGAAAGACATTTTCTTCCGTAAGCCGTATACATTCGCCCATGCTGCCCCATGGCAGAAAGCAGGTAATACCACCGTTCATGCGCACGATGATGCCGCGCTTCGTACGCCGCAGCTCCTCGCCCATGTAGTATTCCATACAAAAATCATCGTCCAACTCACTGACCCCGGATACAGCCACCGCCGCTGCAAGAACAAAAAAAATGCAGCATATACCCATTTCTATGCCGGGTATAAAAGGGCAAATGATCCCCGCCAGTAGCCATGGGATTCCCATCTTCACAAAGGGGAGCACTGGAACGCTAAAGGGTGAGCGCGCGCAAAGCACAGGGGCACTTACATCCTCATCTTCCTTGTGCAGATGCCTGTGCTTTTCCACCTGCTGCCGGATATGCTCACAGGTAGCGTCCAGCTCCCCGGCGGCTACCGTCAGCTGATAAAAGCTATCATTCACCTTATCCTCCAGCCAGAGAGCGCCATCCTTGCTGGTGACATTGCAGATACTCTCCCAAGGCAGAAAAAGAACAGGAGTACCAGCGGCCTTGCTGTATAAAAGAACCCCTCGGCGAGTGAACCGCCAAGCCGTGCATAAATCCTGCAGCCAATCCCCGGCACGCGTTGCAGAGGCATGGCGAACATACACATCACAGTAGCAAATACAGCTCAGCACAAAACCCGCCCCTATGCAGAAGCTGGCTATACAGGAGGCCAGCGACTCCCATGGGTACAGCCACGTACCCAGAGCACCTGCGGCTATCGCCACGCCAAGCCCTATTCCCCACTTTTTTATCATAACTCCGTCACGTCCTCAATCAGTCCAGCAGAGGATTATACATCTCGGCACGATGACTTGCGCGCCCCACGGCATACTCGGTATTGCGCAGTTGGAAGGCGCCATCCTTCCAAGCCCAGAGAATCAACACGCTATTAAATATCAGAATAGTCAGATACAGTCCCTTCAGGAGAGCCCGGCGGGGAACAAGTGACTTTCTGCGCCACAGCAGCCACAGCAGCACACCACCGGTACTGAGCACATACAAGATGTGCGTGACAAGTGTATACCACTCCCCTGCATATATGCAGGCCGCAGGAATCGTGAGCAGCAGCAGCCAGCACCCTGCCAAACAAAGCAGAATAACAACAGACCATACCAGCCACCGCGGAACAACCCACTTCACGAGCGCATCCACCAGCGCACAAAGTAGCC
>CALABM010000010.1 GCA_937885815.1 uncultured Verrucomicrobiales bacterium
TTGAACTGTGCACCCTTGCCATCCTTGTGAATACCGCCGATGATGTAACCCACCGTGGCGCCGTCAACAACGATGTGGGAATCTCCGTTGAAGTCAGCACGGGTGCCACCACTCCAGTTATTAGCATAGGTGCCACCAACGATAGCCTGATAGGTACCTTCGCTGGCTTTAATCCATGTGTCACCGGTGAAGGGCGCCTCAATGGCGCCACCGTATACCACAGCGCTAGTGTTGCCGCCCTTCAGGGCACCGGAGCCGCCCAAGGCGGTGGCCGTGGCATCTGCGGGAATCTCAATTTCAGGGAGGGTTTCCGGAGCACCGGCGATGCCGGCGGCGCCCCAGTTCATGTCCCAATCTGAGTGGAACGCCGTCGTCGTCTGCAGATACCAGTTGCCATCCACAGAAGTAAGGGTATATTCGTCAGACTTGAGGCCGGCTACTTGGAGCATGCTTGCGTCCGTCGTGTCGGCGATACCCAAGTTGATGCCGCTTGCTAAATCGTCAGCGGAAAGGGCAAAGAGATCGATGTTGATAGCACTTGTCAGCTGGCCCAGAGAGATAACACTCTTGGTGGCATCCGTGTAGGAGAGCAGAAGACCGTTACCCAGAGCTACGGCGGTGCCGAGGTCCAGAGTACCCTCATAGTTCATGGAGAGAATACCCTTGAGGGTAGCTGCTCCGGTCACAATCATGCTGCCTTCGCCGGTCTTGCTGAAGTTCTGCAAAGTAACGTCGCAATCCAGAGTGAGGAGATTATCTGCGGCCTGAGATACAGCGCCGATGATGACTTCACGGGTGGTGGTATTGGTGATGGTGCCGTGATAATCCACTACGGTGTTGAAGCCGGCACCGCCTGCATCGTTGCCGCCGGTAATAGCCAGATTGCCGGTACCAGTCAGCTCGTTGAAGTTAAGAGCACCGTTCCAACGATACTGCATAGTGGAATCCGCCTGTACGGTGAGTGACTTGAAGGTCGAGCCTGCGTTCGTGGACTGGTCTTCCATGTACAGTCTGCCGCCGTTAAGAACGATGTCCACACTGCTGCAGTCAGCAGAGCTGTGGTTAATCTGGAAGGTGCCGCCGCTGTTCACGGTAATGCTACCGCATGCCAGTTTATTGGTGCCACTATCTGGGGAGTTGCCGCCCCAGCGTACGGTGCCGCCGTCAATGACGATGCCGGCATTGGTTACCTCACCATCGAGGCGCAGTATGCCTTCACCTGTCTTAGTGAGAACCTCTCCGCTCAGTGTGCCGCCTATGACAATCGTATTGACGTCAACCTGTACCGTAGAGTCCGTGACAATATTGACCTTGTTGACGGTGATGTCTCCCTGTCCGTTGTTGCGCAGAAGAGCAGCATTGATTACTTCGCCATCAGAGGTCCAGCCGCCGTTACCGTTCAATGTAAGGGTGCCAATGCTTGTGTTTCCGCCGAGACGAAGCCCCGCACCATCTTCCACGGTGACATCACCCACGGCCTGATTCTTGGAAATCAGGTACAGTGAGCCGCTGGCCACTGTAATGTCCATCTCCGCTTTATCAGGGGAGGTCTGGGGCAGGTCACCCATTTGCCACTGCTTTTCGCTACCGGCATCCAGCACGAGGGCAGCATCTTCACCGGCTTCAGCGCCGTTAATAGTAAACTGGGTGCTTGTAAGGGTGAGAGTGCCGTTGAGTGTAAGTCCGCCGGTTGTCAGGGCGCCTTCACCGCCAACGATGAGGTTTGTACCACTCTCAATGGTAATCGTCTGAACAGAGATTGCCTCGGTGACATTGGCATTGATATCTCCCTGAGAGCCGTCAAAGACGATGGAGGAATTCGAATCACAGACACCGCCGGCAAACTCCGTATCTGCGGACCATGTGAGGTCACCCCCCAGCCAGTGGAGCTCTTCTCTGCTCTGAATAAGAGCACCGGTAGTACTCAGAAACCAGGAACCGGATTGGCCCTTGATGGTCACCATGCGAGAGTTAATGCTGCCGTTTCCTACGACATTGAAGATCTGGTAGTTGCTGCCACCGGTCCAAGCATCGAGATTCAGAATAGCGTTTGCCCCTAGCGTGAGAGCACCTTCAAGTGTTACAGCTTCCGTGATGAAGATTTCGCCTTCCAGAAAGTTCGTGCCCTGAAGAGTAACGCCGCTGCCGAGTGCCAGGGTGGCACCTTCCTGCAGGTGAATGTTCCTACCTACGGAGCCCTCACCATCAATCACGAGTGTGCCTTCCTCCACAGTAGCGGTGCCGCTGTATATGTTGGTTGCAGTCAGAAGGAGGGTGCCGGAACCGGTCTTGCGGAAGGAAAGATCGAGTCTCAGCGCGCCGTTGATGGTTAGACCGGGGGTGCCATCCTCTGCATCTGCCGTCACGTTGAACTGAACGGCACTCCTGGAATTACGGCTGCCAATAGCGGCATTAATCACACTACCGTTGGTAGCATTAATCACACCGCCGCCCTGATAGTAATCGAGAGCGCCTTGGATATTTTCACTGGTACTGATAATGGTACCATCGTCCAGATTGATGACGTCATTAGCATCCATCGTAGCGCGAGTGGAGCCCAAATTAAGTTTGCCTCCGCTCAGAATGTTGATATTCTGAGATTGCCCCCAACCGAAAATGTCATCACCGATGGTGCGCTGCAAGGTGGCGCCTTCAGAAATGGTGATGGTCTTATCTCCGGTCCAGTTGATGCCGTTAGCGTTGAGGACAGCCGCATCTGTCACGATGATATTCTTGAAGGCGTTGAAGGAGCTGTTGACGCCGGAGAGAACGGTGCCGTTACCGGCAACACAGATAGTGGCTGCGTTTGCACCTGAGATGGTGGCGGTGGAGCCAATTACCTCAGAAAGCGTAGCTTCCTTGCCGGGGCTCAGTCCAAGCACGGAGCTATCACCGAGCTCAATAGAAGCAAGGGAGTTGTTGGAAGTAGTCAGGCTGGTAGTAGCGCCCTCGCCGATTATTACTCTTCCGGCGGTTATGTTGTAGTCACCGGAGATGCTCACATTCAGGGCATCTTCCACGGTGATGGTGGAACTGCTCACGTCAGAAGAGAGCGTTACGTTAGCGTCAGCAGTGGTAAAGTTTATGGCAGAGCCGGGGCTGTAAGTATTATTTGTGAAGGAGGTACCTGTTCCCCATGTGAGGTCACCGCCGATCCATTCGCAAATGTTGCTGTTGCCGGCCTTGGAGTATACCACGGAATATTGACCGTCAGCATTCAACTTAATGTTATAGAAGCCAGCGAGGACTTGATAGTTATCTTCGGTGATTTCGGTATTAGTATGGGTCCACCCCTCGCCTAAATCAAAGGTGAGGTTGTTCAGCGTTACATTCTGGGCAGTGAGACCGAGTTGTTGAGTAGCCATTGTGCCGGCCTCAATATCATTCAGCTCGGTTTTGATGGTGATGGCGCCGGTTATGGTGAGTGCTGAATCCGCAGTGAAGGTCATTGCGGCATTCGGAGCATTCAGGTTCACCACCATGTGGTTGTTGATGTCGTTGTTGAATATGCTGTCCGTGAGCTTTAGGGTGAAGGTGCTGTCGGTGCCGATGTTAATGGTGGTGCTCCCTTCGATCTTTTTGTTAACAAGGACAAGGTTTAGGTGGGAGCCATTGTCGATATTGATAACACTAGTGCTTTGGAACTTTTTAATCTCACCATACATAGTGGCACCGTTGTTCAGGGTGAATTTCGGCTGC
>CALABM010000011.1 GCA_937885815.1 uncultured Verrucomicrobiales bacterium
AAGCCTTCGCCACCCCGCGCCAGCGGCAGAAGGCGCGCTTGATACTCAGCGGCGTGTTCAGCACGGCGCTAAAACGCGGCTGGTGCAGCGAAAATCCCGTGGCACAGGTGGATGCGGTCAAGGTGCGTGAAGAGCGTATCGAGATATTAAAGCCGCAGGAAATCAAAGCCTTACTGGCCGCCGCGAAGAAATACCGTGGCGGCATGTGCTTAGCCGCTGTGGGCATGATGCTCTATGCCGGCATACGCCCGCACGAGGTGGCGCGATTGAGCCGCGAGCACATCAATCTGCAAGAGGGCACCATCAGCATACTGCCAAAACACAGCAAAACCGGCGGCGCCAGACTGGTCACCATCCATCCGCCGCTGGCCAAATTACTGTGTACCCATTGCCCCACGGGCAAAATCTGCCCGCCGCAATGGGCTCGCCACTGGCGCGCGCTGCGCCGCCTAGCCGGCTTTCGCCGCTGGGTGCCCGATGTGCTGCGCCATACTTTTGCCGGGTACCACCTGCGGCACTTCCGCAGTTACAGTGCTTTGCAGTATGAAATGGGGCACCGCGACAGCAACCTATTGCGCACGCGTTATGTGAGCATGGGGCGGGTGATGAATGCCACGGCATTTTGGCAGGCGGTGGGTGATATCTGCTGATATTCGCGCTTTCTGTAGTTGTCTGAATGACGAAACCGAGCATAACCTACTTCCGCCTTTAGTTCTCAGAAGACTACTCGGGCCGCGGTAAATCTGCAACAACTTCGTTTTGTTTGGCGTCCGTTTGCACCCTAAACCGATGTATAGCAAGCAAAAAGCCCGCGTGCAGCCGGTCTCGGCGTTATCCTGAGAAGCCGGAACCGAGCCTTGCCCCTCACCGGGGCTTATGAATTAGGCGGGCATTCGCCCGTGGAATGCATAGCTTATATGCCACTGTTAACCGGCTTGCGCCGCGTTAAAAAAGCCATGTCGGCTCGGTGTCGTTCGCGTGGACGCTCTTGCAAGGATGGCGTGCCGGAATGAGCGCCGCTACGTGTGAGGATGAAAAAGCGCCTGCAAGGGGATACCTTGCAGGCGCGAAAATACTAACGACTCTCAGGAGAGCTTTAGCTCAGGTCACCCAGAGCTTCTTCAGCCAGCAGCTTGCAGCCGCGGAGGTCCAGCTTGCCGGTGGGCAGTACGGGGATGCTTTCCACGGGCACCAGATACTTGGGAGCCCAGAGGGTGGGCATTTCCTTGTCTGCCAGCATGGTGCGGATGTTGGTGAGGATTTCCTTTTCCTCGGAGCTGCGCTGGTGCTGCGGCAGGGCAGAGAGCAGTACGAGGGCTTCACCCTTCTGCTCATCGGAAATACCGGTCACAGCAATCTGCACACCACCCTCAGCAGCGGGGTCAATCTGCAGCGCTTCGCAGATAGCCTGCTCCACACCCTCGTGGGGCACCATTTCACCACCCACCTTGGAGAAGCGGGAGCGGCGACCACCCAGCGTCAGGAAGCCGTTGAGGTCAACATGGCCCAGGTCACCAGTCTTGAACCAGCCATCCCGGAAAATTCCCGCATTCAGGTCATCACGTCCAATATAGCCGCTAAATACATTCGGCCCCTGGAACCAAATCATGGCCCGTTCGGAAAT
>CALABM010000012.1 GCA_937885815.1 uncultured Verrucomicrobiales bacterium
CGACATCGTTTGCATCGTGGGAGAGGCGCCATTTGCTATCAGAAAGGCCACGGCCTCTGCATGCCCGGCAACCACCGCAATATCAAGAGGCGTGCGCCCCTGCTCGTCCGGCGCATTAATATCTGCCCTATCCTCCACCATAGCACGCAGGGCCTGCATATTGCCGCTTTCCGCCGCTTCGTGAACAGATGGCACACTACCGCGCTCCGGTTCAAACGGCACTTCTGCAGCATATACCATAGCAGAAAAGAGAAGACAGCAAGCAGCCGGAAGTAAAAAATCAGCTTTCCTCATTACGCCATCTTAACGCTTTCTCTTCTCCATGACAAGATTATTTTTACCAGCTATGCAAAAAATCAATCGGCCCGGCTTCCATCATGGAAACCGGGCCGGAAAATATAGAGATTACAAACTCAGGCGGGATTACTCTTCGATACCCACGGAGATGGACTCCTCAGCAGCGGAGAAATCATCCTCGTCATCCTCCCAGCGAGCGCGGGGAATGGGGGTAGCACCGGGAGCAGCCTCCACCACGATGTTGCGGTACTTGTCGAAACCGGTACCGGCAGGAATGAGGTGGCCGAGAATCACGTTCTCCTTGAAGCCCTCCAGCATATCAACCTTACCCAAGGTAGCGGCCTCAGTAAGCACGCGAGTCGTATCCTGGAAGGAAGCGGCGGAGATGAAGGAATCCGTCTTCAGAGAGGCCTTGGTGATGCCCAGAAGGATGGGCTCACTGTCAGCCGGGCGACCATTCATGCTCATGGTCTCGCGGTTAATGCGAGCAAGCGTGGTGCGATCCACCTCGTCACCCCAGAGCAGGCCGGTATCACCCGGGTCCTTCACGCGCACCTTACGCAGCATCTGAGAAACGATGATTTCAACGTGCTTGTCATTAATTTCCACACCCTGCACACGGTACACCTGCTGCACCTTGTTCACGAGGTGCTCCTGAAGGGCCTCCTTACCGCAGATGCGGAGGATTTCATCAGAAGCCTCAGAGCCGTCAGAGAGGGGTTCACCGGCGCGCACGAAGTCACCATCATGCACGATGATGTGGCGATCCATGGGCACAAGGTGCTTAATGGAGATAGCGCCTTCGCTCTCATCATGATTCTCCAGCTTGGAGGAACGGCGGCGGGACTTACCAGCAGCCTCCTTAGCCTCAGCATCACGATAGATGGTCACTACCTTCTTACCACGAATCATGGCGTCATCAATACCGACGATACCGTCCATCTCAGCAAGTGTGCAGGTATCCTTCGGGCGGCGAGCTTCGAAGAGCTCGGCCACACGGGGAAGACCACCGGTAATATCGTTTGTCTTCTGCACCTTACGGGGAGTCTTAGCCACGGGAGTACCGGCAGAAATCTTCTGCTTGTTGCTCACGGCAAGGTAAGCACCGGTGGGGATGGAGTACACGCGGGGCTGGTCCTTAGCGCTGCCGGGCTTGGCGGTGTGCACGATGATGCGGGGAGCGAGATCCTGACGGTGATCAATGATAACGGTGGTACCCTTACCGGATTCGGTGTGACCGGACTCGGTGCGGCAGGTAATACCTTCAATCATGTCAGCGAACTCCACAGTACCGCCGATTTCGGAGATAACCGGAATGGCGAAGGGATCCCATTCAGCGATGAGGGTCTTGGCGGTGATGTTCTCACCATCCTTCACGTGCAGCACGGCACCCATGGTCAGCTGGTAAGATTCCTGCTCCTTGCCCTCGGCATCGTAAACCTTCACGCAGCCGTTCTTGCAAAGCACCACGTTGTTACCGTTCTCATCCAGTACGCAGCGGCCACGGAGGTTCTCATCATAGATAACCTGACCATCAGTCTTAGCCACGTATTCGGGACGGCTGGCAGAGGCGGAAGCGGTACCACCCACGTGGAAGGTACGCATGGTAAGCTGAGTACCAGGCTCACCGATGGACTGAGCGGCGATAATACCCACAGCCTCACCCACCTTCACGCCCTTGCCGGTAGCAAGGTTCAGGCCGTAGCACTTGGCGCAGCAGCCCTTGGTGAGTTCACAGGTCAGCACGGAGCGAACCTTCACCTTCTCAATACCCACGTTCTCGATGCGCTTGGCGGCTTCATCCGTGATGATTTCGTTCTTAGCCACGATAAGCTCATGGCTGGTCGGATCATAGATGTCATCACAGGTTACGCGGCCGTAAATACGCATGGAAAGGCTGGCGATTTCATCATCACCGTCATAAATAGCGGTCATGGTGATACCATTATCGGTACCGCAGTCCTCATCACGTACGATTACGTCCTGAGCCACGTCCACGAGCTTACGGGTCATGTAACCGGAGTCAGCCGTCTTAAGAGCGGTGTCAGCCAGACCCTTACGGGCACCGTGAGTGGAAATGAAGTACTCAAGCACGCTCAGACCTTCACGGAAGTTGGAGGTAATGGGGCGCTCGATAATTTCACCACTGGGCTTGGCCATAAGACCACGCATACCGGAGAGCTGCTTAATCTGAGCCTTGTTACCACGAGCACCGGAGTCCACCATCATGTAGAGGGGGTTAGCCACGGCAGAACCGTCGTTGTACTCCAGCTTGGTGTAGAGCTCCTTCTGGATGGCGTCAGTCGTGGAGGACCAGATGTTCACCACCTTTTCATAGCGCTCGCCGTTCGTGATAAGACCTTCCTCATACTGCTCGGTCACCTTAGTCACCTCGTCATAGGCAGCGGCAATGAGCTCATTCTTGTGCTCAGGCACCACCATGTCCACGATACCGATGGAGCAACCGGAGCGAGTAGCCTCCTTATAACCGAGGGACTTCAGGGCGTCCAGAGTCTCCACAGTCTTGGCCTGACCGCAGGTCTGATAGCAGCGCCAGATGATTTCACCGAGCTGCTTCTTACCAACGTTACGGTTGATGTAGCCAATCTCGTTCGGCCAGATTTCGTTGAAACGTACACGGCCGGCGGTGGTGACGATAGTCTTGCGGCCCACGTTCTCCTGGTTGAAGGAAAGGCGTGCAAGCTCACGGCCAGTCTTGCCGTAATCCGGGTTCTTAAGGCGAATCCACTCGTGATAGCCAATCTTGCGAGCTGCAATAGCGAACTCCACTTCAGAGATGGACTCGAAGAGGGGCAGCAGGTTCTGGTTATCCTCGTTCTCCTTCACCACCTTAGCGCGGGTGTGCGTCAGGTAGTAGGAACCAAGAATGATATCCTGAGACGGGGTGCTGATGGGCTTACCGGAAGCGGGTGAGAAGATGTTGTTGGGAGCCAACATGAGCAGGCGGGCCTCAAGCTGGGCCTCCACACTCAGCGGCACGTGCACAGCCATCTGGTCACCGTCGAAGTCAGCGTTATAACCCGTACATACAAGCGGGTGCAGACGAATAGCGCTACCTTCAATAAGCACAGGCTCGAAAGCCTGAATGGAAAGACGGTGCAGCGTAGGAGCACGGTTCAGGAACACGGGGTGCCCCTTGGTCACTTCCTCCAGAATATCCCATACGATGGACTCCTTGCGGTCAATCATCTTCTTAGCAGAGCGCACGGTGTGCACATAGCCAAGCTCCTTCAGGCGGTGAATGATGAACGGCTCAAAGAGGGCCAGAGCCATCTTCTTGGGAAGACCGCACTGGTTCATCTTCAGGTTCGGGCCGATAACGATTACGGAACGGCCGGAGTAGTCCACACGCTTACCAAGCAGGTTCTGACGGAAACGGCCGCTCTTGCCCTTCAGCATGTCAGAGAGGGACTTCAGCGGGCGGTTACCGGCACCAGTCACGTGGCGGCCATGGCGGCCGTTATCGAACAGAGCGTCCACAGCTTCCTGAAGCATGCGCATTTCATTGCGCTTAATCACCTCGGGAGTCTGGAGAGCAGCGAGCTCCTTCAGACGATTGTTACGGTTGATAACACGGCGGTAGAGGTCATTCAGGTCAGACGTAGCGAAGCGGCCACCGGGCAGCGGCACAAGGGGGCGCAGATCCGGGGGAATCACGGGAAGGATGGTGAGCACCATCCACTCGGGATGACCACCGCTATTCTTGAAGCCCTGAGCGAGCTGGAGACGCTTGGCAAGCTTACGCTTGTTCTGCTTGGAGTTTGTCTTCTCCATCTCCTGACGCAGCTCATCAATGAGAGCCTCCAAGTCGATTGTAGCCAGAAGGCGCTGAATAGCAGCTGCACCCATGCCGGCCTCCGGTGCTTCATCACCGTAATCCTCCTGCAGAGTTTCGTACTCCTCCTCAGAGAGGATAGTACCACGCTCAATACCGTTCACACCGTGAGGATCCGTCACAATGTAATCCTCATAGTAAATAACACGCTCCAAGTCACGGGCAGTAAGGTTCAGCATGAGGCCGATGCGGCTGGGCATGCACTTGTAGAACCAGATGTGAGTGACAGGTACGGCCAACTCAATGTGGCCCATGCGCTCACGGCGAACGCGGGCGGAAGTCACCTCCACGCCGCAACGGTCACACACCATGCCCTTGTTCTTGGCGCGCTTGTAGCGGCCGCAGGAGCACTCCATGTCACGAGTCGGGCCGAAAATACGTTCACAGAAAAGGCCACCCTTCTCCGGCTTGAACGTACGGTAATTGATGGTCTCAGGGTTCTTGACCTCGCCGCTGGACCAGCTCAGGATGTTCTCCGGGCTAGCAACGGTGATGCAAACCTGGTCGAAGTTTTTAGGCTTCTCGTTGTTAAGGTCAATGTAAGACATATAAAGAAGTTAATGAGTGAAAGGTTTGGTTGCTACCCGCCCGCAAAGGCGGGTAGCGGTTACAGGTTTACATGTCGGAGTCGTCTTCATCTGCCTCATCGGCATCATCATCGGCCTCCAGGTCATCGGCATCGGCGTCATCATCATCGTCATCGTCGAAGTCAGAATCGCCATCAAAGTCCATCTCGTCTCCGAAGAGCTCTTCATCATCGCCGCCATCAGCAAGCAAGTCGAAGAGCTCATCCGTAGTCTGCGGTGCATTCTCGAGATCCTTCTTCTCCAGCGGCTGGACGTTCAAGCAGAGAGCCTGCATTTCCTTAATGAGCACGTTGAAGGACTCGGGAGTACCGGCGGCCAGAGAGTTGTCACCCTTAACGATGTTCTCGTAGATTCGGGTACGGCCCTGAACGTCGTCAGACTTAACCGTAAGGAGCTCCTGAAGAGTATAGGCAGCACCGTAAGCTTCCATAGCCCACACTTCCATTTCACCGAAGCGCTGGCCACCGTGCTGGGCCTTACCACCGAGGGGCTGCTGGGTAACGAGGGAGTACGTACCAACGGCACGTGCGTGCACCTTATCAGCCACGAGGTGATTCAGCTTCAGCATGTAGGTGTAACCCACCACCACGGGATAGTGGAAGTACTCACCGGTGAGACCGTCGATGAGGCGGCTCTTACCGGCCACGGAGCCGTCCTTGCCGTCACCCACCCATGTGAAGCCGGGTACCTGCTTGGCCTGGCTCATGTAGTCCCAAATCTTGGACTCTTCGATACCGTCGAACACCGGAGTAGCTACCTTGAAGCCGAGGGCCTTGGCGGCTACACCCAAGTGAGCCTCAAGCACCTGACCCACGTTCATTCGGGAAGGCACACCCAGCGGGTTCAGAATGATGTCCACAGGAGTACCGTCCTCCAGATAGGGCATATCCTCGATGGGAAGCACGCGAGAGCACACACCCTTGTTACCGTGACGACCGGCCATCTTATCACCCACACCCAGCTTGCGCTTGGCTGCGATGTATACCTTAACCTCAGTCACCACGCCCGGGTCCATCTCAGCACCGGCTTCAATCTGGTCGAGCTTGCGATCACGCTCTTCATCCAGATCCTCGAAGCGGGGAGCGTAGGCATTAATGATTTCGAAAATCTGATTCTTAACCGGGCTGGCGCTCATCTCAATCTGGTCATGGTAGACAGCGAGCTTGCGCAGCAGGGTCTTAGTAATCTTGCGGTTTGCGGGGATAACGATTTCGTTCGTGCCAACGCGGGTCACCTCAAGCGGAATCTTCTCGCCCAGGAGGCGATCAGAGAGCTTGCTGGTGAGCTGCTCGATGAGAGCGTCCTTATCACGGTCGTACTCGGCATCCACCTTCTTACGCTGCTTCTGGCTCTCCTTCTCCACGTCAACAGGGGGAGTGCCGGGAGCGGCGGAGCGCACAATGCGAACATCCATCACCGTACCCACAGTGCCCGGGGGAACGCGCAGGGAAGTATCCTTCACATCAGCAGCCTTCTCACCGAAGATGGCACGCAGCAGGCGCTCTTCCGGTGCAAGGTCAGTCTCGCTCTTGGGAGTAATCTTACCCACAAGGATATCACCGGGCTTCACTTCAGCACCGATGCGGATAACGCCATCGCTGCCGAGGTTCTTCAGAGCCTCGTCACCCACGTTGGGAATATCACGAGTGATTTCTTCCGGACCAAGCTTGGTGTCACGAGCTTTTTCCTCAAACTCCTCGATGTGGATGGAGGTATATGCATCCTCCTGCACCAGACGCTCGGAGATGATGATGGCGTCTTCGAAGTTGTAACCGTACCAGGACATGTAAGCCACCAGCACGTTGCGGCCAAGAGCAAGCTCACCACCATCCGTACAGGGACCGTCAGCCAGCACATCACCGGCATTCACCACATCACCGCGGGAAACGATGGGCTTCTGGTTGATGCAGGTGGAAGCATTAGAACGCATGAACTTGCGCAGCTGGTATACGTAGATACCCTTCTCAGCATCCGTACGAACGCTCTCAGGATCGCTCAGCCAGCGCTGAGGAGCCACGGGAAGCTGGCCGTCATGAGTGGTCACGATGTACTCAGCCGTAGCAGAAGCCACGATACCGGGAGCCTGAGCCACTACCACAGCGCAACTATCGCGTGCGCACTTAGCCTCAATACCGGTACCCACGAGCGGGGCCTGATTCACCATAAGCGGCACACCCTGACGCTGCATGTTTGCACCCATGAGTGCACGGTTGGCGTCGTCGTGCTCAAGGAAGGGAATAAGACCGGCAGCAATGGAGATAATCTGCTTGGGAGATACGTCCATGTACTCCACGCGGCGGGGATCCACCTCGATGAACTCACCATGCTCACGTGCGGTGACACGGTTGCGGATGAAGTGGCCGCTGCCATTGTCGTTATCAAGCGGGTTATTAGCCTGAGCGATGAGATGATACTCCTCCTTGTTGGCAGTGAGGTACTCCACCTCATTGGTCACGATAACCTCGGTATCAATCACATTACCGGCGGCATCCTTCTTCTCCACCTTCTTCACGCGGCGGAAGGGAGTCTCGATAAAGCCGTACTCGTCAATGCGAGCGTATGTGCACAGAGAGTTAATAAGACCGATGTTCGGACCTTCAGGCGTCTCAATGGGGCAGATTCGGCCGTAGTGAGAGGGATGAACGTCTCGCACCTCGAAACCGGCGCGATCGCGGTTCAGACCACCCGGACCAAGTGCAGAAAGACGGCGCTTGTGAGACAGCTCAGCCAGAGGGTTAATCTGATCCATGAACTGAGAGAGCTGGCTGCGGCCGAAGAAGTCACGCACCACGGCGCTCAGAGCCTTGGGATTGATGAGCTTGCTGGGAGTGATATCCGTACGGGTGGTATCGCACAGGGTCATGCGCTCCTTCACAAGGCGCTCCGTGCGGGCAAGGCCCACGCGACACTGGTTAGCGATAAGTTCGCCCACAGCACGCACGCGGCGGTTACCAAGGTGGTCGATATCATCCACCTGCCCTTCACCATTCTTCAGGCGAAGCAGGTACTTAATAGCGGAAAGGAAGTCGATGGGCTGGATGAGGCGAATATCCTCAGGCACATCAAGACCCAGCTTCTGGTTAATCTTGTAACGGCCCACGCGAGTGAGGTCATACTTCTTCTCCTCCTTGAAGAGGCGGTCCAGAGCTGTGGCAGCCTGCTGCACTGCGGGCGGGTCACCGGGGCGGAACTTGCGGAAAATCTCCTTAAGGGCGCTCTCGCGGTCATGAGCAAGATCCTTCTTCAGAGTCTTCACGAGGGTCTCTTCCTCACGCTGGTCAATTACCTCAATCTCCTTGATACCCAGCTCAAGCATCTTCTTGATGGTAGCAAGGCTAAGGGGCTCATAGGCCTTTGCAATGATAGCAGAGCGACGGCCTGAGGCATCATCACCGTGCTTCACATCCTCGAAGGGAATAAGATACTCGAGTTCATCACCTGTGACATCAGCCAGCTTCAGGTTCTGAATCGTGTAGAACTGCTCCACAATGGAACGATCACTCTCGTAACCGAGGTAACGAAGGAACGTGGTAGCAAGGAACTTGCGGCGGCGACGGCGGCGGTCCAAGAACACATACATCAGATCGCTCGTGTCAAACTGCACTTCCAGCCAGGAACCGCGATCCGGAATAATGCGGAAGGAGAAAATGTCCTTACCGTTAGCATGGCGGGTCTTCTCAAAGCAGATACCGGGAGAGCGGTGCAGCTGAGCTACAATCACACGCTCAGCACCGTTAATCACGAAAGTACCGCGGTCCGTAATCATGGGAATCTCACCCATGTACACGTTCTCGTCAGCTGTGTAGTCACCCACCTTCAGGCGGAACTTAACATACAGAGAGGCACTGTAGGTATCACCGGAGCGGATGGCGGAAAAGTCCGAAGTCTTGGGCGGAGAAATTTCGTAGGAGTCGTACTCCAGACGGATTTGACCGTCGTAGCTTTCGATCGGGAAATGCTCGGAAAGTACAGCCTGCAGACCAATCTTGAGCCGCTTATCCGGCTCGCTGAAACGTTGCAGGAATTCCTCGTAGGATTTTGTCTGGATCTCGATGAGGTTCGGTGGTTCGATTACCTCTTTGATCTTGCCGAAACTGATTCGCTCTTGCTTGGGCTTTGACATGGAGTTGGCTGAGATGATGTTTTGCACCCATGTCCGGGTGCGGATCGGTTTACGTCTGGTAAAACCGACCCGGAATGGCGCGCGCACGCGCACACGCTCGCGATGTTGTCACCTTCCCGGGTCGGTCCTACAGCCTGTTTTCTATCATGGCTTCAGTAACTTTTTGTGTCATATAAGCTACTAATTCTTAAGCATTAGGGAACAGAAGCCAATATTCCCCCTGCATGACTTGACGCGAATGCAGGGGGGGACTACAATCCCCCCCTGCGGTCGCAGATTTAAAAAGGTTACTTGATAGTGACCTTGGCGCCAGCCTTCTCGAGCTCGGCCTTAGCCTTCTCGGCGTCCTCCTTAGAGGCACCCTCGAGGATGACGGCGGGAGCGCTCTCAACGAGCTTCTTAGCCTCAGCAAGACCAAGACCGGTCTTAACGGTACGAACAGCCTTAATGACGGCAATCTTGTTGCCACCGGCGTCGGTCAGCTCTACGTCGAAGTCAGTCTTCTCTTCCACGGGCTCAGCAGCGGCAACGGGGCCAGCAGCAGCCACGGGAGCAGCGGCGGAAACGCCCCACTTCTCTTCGAGCATCTTTACAAGTTCAGCAGCCTCCAGGATGGTCAGCTTGCCAAGTTCCTCAGCGATTGTATTGAGATCAGCCATTGTAGTATCTATATGTTTTAATTGGTTCTAAGTCGCGGACGAGGGCTCCTCGTCCATTTAAGTTCTTACCGGCCGTAGAGCCGACAGAGAACCTAATTTTTTCAGGCGGCGGAGAGGGTGTACCACACCGCCGCCCTCTGGTCAAGTCTTTTTTTACTCTGCAGACGCATTTTCCTGCTCTGCACCACCATTTTCCTTGTCGACGTATGCCTGAATGACACGTGCGAGGGCGGAACCGGCACCATTGATGGTACCAAGAAGGGTGGCAAGCAGAACTTCGCGGCTGGGCAGATCACCGAGAGCCTTGATCTTCTCGGGGGTAAGCTCAGCACCGTCAAGAATACCGGCCTTGTAAGCGGCCTTCTTGCTGGTCTTAGCAAAGGTGTTGATAGCCTTAGCGGCGGCGCAGACGTCGCTCTCACCCATGACATAAGCCGTCTGGCCCTTGAGGGCAGCGGTGATGTCGGGCAGACCGGCCTCCTTAACAGCCTTGGCCATGAAGGTGTTCTTAGCGACCACGCAGGAGGCACCAGCAGCGGCCAGAGCGGCACGAAGCGTGGTGAACTCAGGAACGGTCACACCCGTGTAATCGATAACGAGAAGGAAAGGAGAGGCATTCACCTTAGCCTTCAGGTCATCGATGATGATGGTCTTATCAGCGTTCACTTTCTTTTCAGTACTCATGTTCGTATCTGTGTTTCAGTGTTACAGCTTGGAGAACTCAACCTGACTGAGGGTGAGACCCGGGTTCATGGAGCTGGACATGGTAGCACCGGAGATATAGGCACCCTTAGCACCGGAGGGGCGAGCCTTCACCACAGCGGAGATGAAAGCGCGGGCGTTCTCCACGAGCTTCTCGTTATCGAAGGAGAGCTTGCCTACAGCAGCGGAGATGTTAGCATTCTTGTCCACCTTGAAGTCCACACGGCCAGCCTTCACCTCGCGAACAGCCTTGGCGGTATCTTCCGTCACAGTGCCGGTCTTGGGGTTGGGCATCAGACCACGCGGGCCGAGCACACGAGCAATCTTACGCACCTGGGCCATGGCGTCCGGGGTGGCGATTGCGCTGTCGAAATCAAGGTAACCACCCTGAATCTCCTTAATGAGATCCTCAAGGCCTACCTTCTCTGCACCGGCTTCGAGAGCAGCGGCAGCAGCCTCACCCTGAGCGAAGACGATTACACGAACATTCTTACCAGTACCGTGGGGCAGTGATACGGAGCCACGCACCATCTGGTCGGACTTACGGGGATCCACCGTCAGGCGGAAAGACACCGTGACCGTGGGGTCAAACTTGGGAGCGGGGAAGCTCTTCATGACCGCAACGGCTTCATCGACAGCATAAGCCTTGGTGGAATCCACCAGCTTGGCTGCCTCATTATAGCGCTTTGAGCGTTTCTTGGACATATTAATTTAGCAGTACGTTCGGGTTTATAATTTTCCCTCCTGCAGAAGGGGTTACATCTCAACCTCCACACCCATCTGACGAGCCTGACCGGCAATAATGCGGGCAGCAGCCTCAGGATCGGTTGTGTTGAGGTCGGGCATCTTGGTGTTAACGATCTCCATCAGCTTCTCCTTGGAGAGCTTGGCAACCTTCTTCTTGTTCGGCTCGCCGGAGCCGGACTTGATACCAGCGGCCTTCTTAATAAGGTTGGCTGCCGGGGGCTGCTTGGTGATGAAGTCGAAGGACTTATCCTTGTAAACGGTAATCACGACGGGGAGAACATCGCCGGCCTGCTTCTGAGTTCTTGCGTTGAACTCTTTGCAGAAGCCCATGATGTTAACACCGGCCTGACCAAGTGCAGGACCAACGGGCGGCGAAGGATTCGCGGCACCAGCAGGAATCTGCAGTTTGATTGTTTTTACTACTTCTTTTGCCATGGTTGTGTTTGTTTTAGGTTACTGCAGCAGCTGTGCTCCACGCACAGCTGCTGCAGCGAGAAGATTTTCAGTTAACGAGCGTCAGCCTTACCGCGCTCCTCTTCAGGTACAAGCTGTACCTGCGTGTAATCCAAATCCAAGGGGTTGGAGCGGCCGAACATCGTCACGCCTACGCGCAGCTTGCCATGCTCGGCATCAACTTCCTCCACGATGCCGTGCTCACCTTGGAATGCGCCTTCCAGCACCACCACTTCATCCTTCACGTTGAAGACAATCTTCTGGCGGGCGCCTTCGCTACGACGCTCAATTTCCTTCATGAGGTCGTTGACGTCCTTCTGGGACATAGGAAGAGGTTCTTTATTGCGACCGCAAGCAAAGCTGATGACGCCATCAACAGCCTGAATCTTATACCAAGCATCGTTGTTAAGGCTACCATCCGGGCGGCGCAGGGCGAAGTTCAGGTATACATAGCCAGGATACAGCTTGCGATCCTGAACGTACTTCTTACCATTACGAACTTCCTCCACCTTTTCGGTGGGCACGAGGGGCTCACTCTGAACGAGAGCACCCATTTCTTCGTCCTCCTTAAAGAGGCGCTTAAGGTTTTCTACAGCACGGCGTTCCTTGTTGGAGAGTACATGCAGCACATACCACTGGTCTTTTGCAGCGGGGACAACACGTGCTGCAGAGCCGTTCTTTCTATCATACGGGCGAGACATATAGGAAAATCTGAGTGGTGAATACAGTATTCAGCTTATTAACTGCACGCTCTATCAGGAAAGAGCCATAATCAGCCAGTTGGTCACGCTGGCCATCACATAATCAAAGAAGGCGACATATGCACCAAGAAGCACCATGGCGATGAGCACCATGATGGTTGAACCGGACAACTCACGAAACTTTTTAAAACCTTTTACCTTGGGGTCACTCTCCCACGGCCAGGAGCACTTCTTCAGCTCCCCTTTCACGTTGGATATATACTGGGAAATCTTGCGGAACATCGTCGGTTTTTGTGAGTTATGCTTAAAAATTGAGAAAAAAAAAGAGGAAGGTCAGCAGGGTATGAGAGACTCGAACTCCCAACACGCGGTTTTGGAGACCGCTGCTCTACCAATTGAGCTAATACCCTTTTACCTTGCTCTGTTTTTTGGCCGTCCGGGAAAAGGGGTTACCCACACTGGGGTGGGCAACCGCCCTTTCTTTCGGCCGGGAGTTGGTGACTTAGCCGCCAACCCCCAATGGTTAAGTTTTTCAGCGGGGCTGTTTAGCCCTTGATCTTGGCAACCTTACCGGCGCCAACGGTGCGGCCACCCTCACGGATAGCGAAGCGCATACCCTCTTCCATAGCCACCGGGGTGATAAGCTCAACCGTGATGGTGATGTTGTCGCCGGGGGCGAACACGTCGCAGGTCTCCCGGGCATACAGGCAGCCCCAGGAACTGAATTCGCCGCTGAAACTGCGCTGCAGGTAGTGATCCGGCCTGCCGGGGGTGTGCATCACCGGGTAATTGATCTTGGTGCCCTCAATGGTCAGCCAGCCGGCCATGTCCGGATTCCTGGCGTACAGCTCCGCATACTCCAGCAGAATACCCTCTTCATTGCGGATATCCTCCACAGGGCTGGGTACCAGCATGTCAAAGTCGCCGTCGTTGGGCAGGGTCTCCCCGTTGGCATCCGTGGCTCGTTCCTGCCGGGGAAGCGTAGGTGCCGTGCCCCGAACCGCCTCTACCACAGCAGCCAGATCCTCATTCAGCTCGGTCAGATCCTCAGAGGCGGCAATCTCACTA
>CALABM010000013.1 GCA_937885815.1 uncultured Verrucomicrobiales bacterium
ATGCAAGGCACCCCAGCCACCATGCAGCAGAACCCTCAGTATGATGACGTGGTGGCTGAGGTACGCAACTTCTTCACGCAGCGCGTGCAACAGGCTGCGGCAGAGGGCATTTCACCGGAGCGCATCTGCTTGGATCCCGGCATCGGCTTCGGCAAAACCACGGAGCACAATCTAGCGCTTATTCGCCGCTTGGCTGAGCTGCGCGTGCAGAGCCTGCCGCTCATGATGGCGCTCTCCCGCAAGCGCTTCATCGGCGAACTGCTGGGAGACTCTCAACTGGCCAAAAAAGAAGCGCTGCCCACAGTGGTAATGTCGCTACTGGCTGCAGCGAACGGCGCGGATGTACACCGCGTGCATGATGTCAGCGCATTGCACCAAGCGCTTTCTCTTCGCCAAGCGCTTCAGGACATACAAGTTTAATTACCGGCACCCCCGGGGCGTCTGAAAAGGATGAACGCACAGCACCTCACCCGAGGATACTGTGCGTTCATTGATTTCAAACTTCAGACACTCACATAATGCCGACACTCACCGACATAACATGAAATGAAGAATACGCGCGTATTCTACCTCAGACACGGCCTAAAAGCAAGCCTTTATTTTCATTTTATTTAACTCTTAACATTTCGTAGTATTTATTTCAAAAAATATATAGACTTATATTTAGTGTATACTCTAACTATTAATATAGAAATCTAATACTTATATTACGGGTAAAACAATTATATTTTCAACTGGACGAGGATGGGTAACACTGATATATTTCCAGCAACTGCATAGCAAGGCAGCTGGCCGGAAACGGCCGCAACAAACCACATTCCCATCCCCGCCCCATGAAGTACAACAAAACGCAAAGCCTCCTCATTCTCGGCTTATTATCAATATCATCCACCCTTCTACCTTCCTGCGTCAGCCCGAAGGAAGTGGTATACTTACAGGACGTGAGCAGCAGCTCGGAAACGAACTTGAAGTACCAATACCAGACCATCATTCAGAAAGATGACCGCCTTGCCATTTCCGTAAGCAGCAGGCAGCCGGAACTAACAGAACCATTTAACATGAACGAGCTGAGTGCAGGTGGACAAGACAGCAGCAGTACCGGCACCGGACGCGGTTACCTCGTGGATTCCCAAGGTTGCATCGTGCTGCCCATCATCGGTAAAATTCATGCCGCCGGGCTGACCTGCACAGGGCTGGCCAATAAAATAGCCGAGGCGCTCAAGGAGAAGGGATACCTGAATGATGCCTCCGTGAACGTGCAAATTACGAACTTCAAGTTCTCCGTCATCGGTGAGGTGAACGCGCCGGGCGTATATACGGCTGATAGCCAGCGCCTCACCGTACTGGAGGCTATCTCCCACGCGGGAGATCTCACCATTGACGGCAACCGAAATATATACATCATCCGAGAAGTGAACGGCAAGCGCCAAACGGCAGCCGTAGACCTGCGGAGCAGTGAGTTGTTCAACTCTCCGTTCTACTACATACGGCAGAATGACGTCATATACGTAACACCTTCTGACCGCCGTATCAACACCCGCTCTGACGCTGCGCAATGGTACAGCTGGGGGCTCTCCGGAGCCAGCCTTCTCATCGCTATCATTGCCCTCTGCGCCTGATATCCAGCCCCCCTGCCCGCTTTTCCATGAATGAGAGTCCACAGGCGGATTCCGCCCGAGAAGAAGAAAGCAGCCCCCTCTCTGCCGAGTTCTTTATGAACACGCTGAGGCGCTACTGGCTGCTCATCCTGCTGATGGCTGCAGCAGGTGCCGGCGTGGCCTATTACTTCACGGCTCGGCTGGATTACGAATACAGCAAGACAGCCAGCGTGATGCTCCGCTCGGCCGAGGGCGGAAACACGGATTCCACAGAGCGCGTGCTCAAGGAGCTTGGCGCAGACACAGGAACGGTGAGCTTGGCGAACGAAAGCTTTGTCCTCAAGTCCACCGCCCTGATGCAGCGCGTGGTGGAAGAGCTCGGGCTGAATACCAGCTGCCGCACGCGTGAAAACCTGAGGATGGTGGATTTGTACGGGCGCGCGCCGGTTCTGGCGGTATTCAGCAAGGTGCTGCCGGATTATTCCGGCAGCGTGGACATCACTCTGCAGGATGATAAAAGCTTCATCCTCAGCTATGAAACACAAGATAAGCAGCGTACTCAGCAGGATTGCCGCTACGGTGAGCCCGTGGAGCTCCCCTTCGGCACCCTCACCCTGAGCCCCACAGCCTACTTCAACGAAAGCTGGTATGGCCGCGGCCTTACACTCAGCCATCGCCCCGCCCTCACCGCGGCCCGTGAACTCCTGAGCGCTCTGAGCGTTTCACGACCGGATGAAAAGGACTCCTCCTTGCTGGAGCTGAGCATAACTGCCACATCTCCCGCCCTCGCGGAAGACGTGCTGGACACCCTCATCAAGGTCTATAATCTCCAATCCATCGAGGAACGCTACGATGCCGCGAGAAAGACGGAGGCATTCATCCGCACCCGCCTTGCGGAGCTGGATAATTCTCTGCGCGATGATGATCTTGGTGGTGTCGGGAATCTCCTCTGCAAAGTTATCGGAAAAGCCGCTGATGGTGTCACCGATGCCGTAGAATGACTTGATTTTAGCGTTGACGTTTATAAACATATCACGCATCGGAAAAGTATCGGAATACCAAGTGCTGATGCCGTTAAAGTAACTGCCGTCAAACAAAGAGGCAAACGTAAGAGTCGGAAACTTTGTAAGCTCACGGTTTTCCGATTCGGAATAAGTCGGGCGCAGAGGAAGATAAAGCGCAACGCAAG
>CALABM010000014.1 GCA_937885815.1 uncultured Verrucomicrobiales bacterium
CTATTTAGTATAAATATGCAAGGTTTTTATTACTTTTTCTTTTGTGACTGTGAATCGAAATCGGATGACTTTTTTCGTTATGAGAAAATCGTCACAAAAGACTCATTTTCAACACTTACATAACAAGCAATGTGATTTGACTGATAGACGCCGATTTTTTGCTATTTAAGCCACGGATATTGAGTCGATTGCATGTAATGTGACTGGAACCGCACGAGTCTAAGCGAGTCCTTTTGGCTGCAAAACGGGGGTAAAATGGATATAAAATCAGCCCGGGAAGTCCGATTTTCGTTATGAGTTGCGATTTTATAAGTCGCTGAAATCAAGGCAAAAAAAAGGAGCGGTCGTTACCATTCTGTCTTGGTTACGACCGCTCCCATAATAGCCTTTTTGTGACTGTGAATTTTAGCAACTCTAAAAGATTGTATATAAACATATTGCGAAAATTGACGCCATTTTCTGAAAATTACCCCGAAATTTGCCATATCTCATAACGGGTTGTAGACAGTTTCGGAAGTTGCTTGTTTTCAGAGTTTTACAAAACACGTTAACATTACATACCAGCATGCTCATTGAGGTGATTTATGACGTGATTTAGGGATAAACATGTTGCATTCTGGTGAGCTGCCGCCTCGGGTAGATGTACTCGAATGCGGCTACAAGAGGGAAGATGGGATTTACCCCACCCTCACCCATATCAGTTGGAAAGCCACCGGCTACCAGATCGGAGGCAATAACTTCTTCGGGCTTCCTACCAAGCGCCGGGGTGAATAAACCTCCCTTTTCAGCCGGTTAAGCACCGGCTTTTTCTCGGTGCTACATAAGCTTTTGCTTTCACATGAATTGCGACTCAACAGATTTTTGAAATTCACCTCAACGCATAACGGGTTGCAGACAGCTTTAGAAAAGAGTTGTTGTCAAAGTTTTATAAAATGCATTAACATTACGATTCGCATTCACATTGAGCCGATTTCGGAATAAACGTGTTGCATTCAGGTGAACTTGACACCTGAAGTCGGTATCTAATGCATAGGCAGCTTATCGAAAAATCTCACACATAATTCCTATAGGTGTAGCTATTAGAGAAAGTGGCACATCCACACAATCAGCAAGAATCACAATTGGGTAGCGCAAGTAGTTTCCAAAAGTTCTCCTGTTTGGAATTTTTAACAGCATATACTCAACGGCTAATTTTTTATTTTGACTTATACGTTCTGCTGTTTCAAGATTTACAGCAGATGCTAATATAATAGGAAAGTTTTCTTCAGAAAGGGGATGCGTTTCAAATTTATCTACCGTTTGCATTGCTATTTCATATTGCTCGGGAGTAAGAACCGCATACATATCAATAGTCTGAAGTTCGCTTATTTCTTTCTTACTTATTGGCTCAGGCCATTCCTCCATAGTAGTTCCAATGCAAGCCTGATGTCGTATAAGCGCGTCTTTAGAGCGAATATAAACAACCTCCAAGTGAACATAGTACAAATTGTCCTTGCGATATACAATTGGAGTTAAGTTACATCCGTACGTCGAAGGAATCTCGGAGATTGGAGACTTATACTCGTAGTGTTTTAGTTCAGCAATTTCTTTACCTATGCTGTCCAAAAAACCGCCAGTATCGACAGAAGTACATGATGTAACAGCTAAACCCAATAGCACACAACAAATAGACAAAAATGCCCCATTCATAAGTGTGAAAGATAAACAAAACCATCCTTTATGTCAAACTTTTTGAATGTCATATTGTAATATAAGTATCATAATTGCATTTATACAAATTTATAAATGCTCTAATATAGCGCTTTAGAGGACTATTGTGAAGAATATAAAAGCACTCGGCTATGCATTATCCACGAGTTACATAAATTCGTCATTTCATAGCAACCCTTACCCTATACTTTCAAGTAAGCTCTATTTTGCCTATTTTTACCAGCAGCAGATTTGAAACAGACCCTTTTTGGTTCGTGTTCATCCTGTCTGAGTTTCGCCTCTGGCTTCCTCACCACCCACATAACTGTGACGCAGTTGCCTTTGGCTATTTGATTCCGCCCTGTCAGCGGCTCATTGGGGACTTCCACCCCAGTTACGTGTCATGCCTGACGTACCAAAGAAAAAACCGCTGCTCGTGTGCGGAGCAGCGGCTGATTGTTTGTACTATGAACGGTTCTTTTAAAACTGAAGCTTGTAGCCGAGGGTGGCGTTGAAGTTCGTGTAGTCGTTACGCAGCTCCACCGCGCCATCAGCAAAGATGCTGCCGCTGCCTACGGGTACGGCGATGCCTGCCCCCATCTCCAGACCGAAGGGGCTGCGCTCAGCGCTTTCGATGGTGGTGCGGGTCGCGTGGTCAACAATGCCCACGGACGCATCAGACCGGGTATCACCAAGGTCGAACTTGAGCAGAGCGCGGGATTCAAAGGCACAGGCGCGGTTCAGCAGCTGCCTACCCACCACGGCATTATAGCGCGCGCCGAGGGCAAGAGTCACGGTATCAAGGCTCTGCTCGCCCACATTCAATGCGGCATTTGTGCCGCTCTCAGTGTAAGCATCCACCGCAATGTGGCGGTAAGAGATATTAAACACCGGGCTGATGCTGTGCCAATCATTCAGCGCATACTCGCGGCTCAGCTCGTACATGAAGCCGAAAGTCGTGCCGTCCGTATCACCGTGGTTGGAGTAATTCATGGCAGAGCGCTTGTAATCAGCCTCCATGAGACCGAAGGTGCCGATGAAGCTGTGGCTCCAGTTACCGGAGTGATAGAGAGTGAAGGCACTCAAATAAGCCGTGTCCATGTCGCCATCAAGCCTATCCGGACCATCGCTCTTCAAATCACCATACATGGCGGTAACGGCCAGCCCCATGGTGAGCTGATTATTCACCATCATGCCGGCACCCACCGTGCCACCCCAGCTGCTCAGGGTGTAACCGGCGGCGGTGCCGTTGGCCTCCTGCTCAGCGCGGTTGCCCTCCGCATTCATCCATGCAAAGAATCTGCTCGGCTGCTCCAAGCTGCCGCTCTTGTTATCCAGAACCACGGCATCCGGACTGCAGCTGCCCATGGCTGCATGGTTACGGATAGCGTTCAACTGACGTTCTACATCACCGGAAAGAGCCAGACCAAGTACGCTGGTGGAGGCACCGGCCACAGCAGCGGCATCACGGTCATTCATTAAGCCGTTGTCCATGGCTTCAACAATGGATTCCAGAGCAGTCTCCTCTTCGGGCCCCTCCTCTGTTTCCTCTTCGATTTCCTCCTCGGTGGTCGTTCTGGCGACGGCTATTGAGGCCACACTCGCCTCCTCCACGTCATCTCCGTCTTCTTCCTCCTCGTCCACCTCTTCTACCTCATCTTCCTCGTTCATGAAAACATCCGTCAACAGTGCTACACCGGCGCGGCCGTTGTGTGTTTCAGGATTAATCTTCAGGCTTACATACGTCTCTGCGCTGAGGGTAGACCATTTGAAGGATTCTCTGGCACTAACAAAAAATATGCCATCTATGTAATACCGTTCAACTTCATCGTACTCAGAACCCAGCCAAATCTTATCGTTCTCCTCGTCCAGTACTACCGACAGTTTGACGAGCTCCTCGCTCCCATCGTCGGAATCAGTAATCCAAATCGTTTTCAGCTTGCCATTCTCATCATATTCCACCCCCCACAGGGTGATGGCATGTCCGGCATCAGAACCGTCCGGCGTAATAGCCAAAGAAATAGCGCCGCAATCTTGCAGCAGCTCAGCAAAATCAACTTCAGTGAGGGTTTTGCTGTACATCTGCATGTCCAGCAAGAAACTGGCGAGTTTCTTGTTATCAAGACCATACTGGTCAAAATAATACCCCTCAGTGCCACGCAGTGATACCGGGAGCAAATCGCCATCACTTTCTTCAACACTTACATAATAGCGCTCCCAAGAGTCAGTATCATTGAGACTTGCAGGACTATACACACCGGAAATCCACCAGTTGATGGCGGAAAGGGGATCGCCGCCTTCGTCCCAATATTCCTCCTTATTGGCATTGATGAATGTCTGCCAGATATCTCCGAGCTTTTTGGGAGCATTGGAGGAGAGTGTGCTGCCCACGGTGCTATCCTGCCACCAGGCAATGATGTTGGCAGCTGCGGCCGCGTAACACATATTGTCATCGGCATCGCCATCAGAGTTATCTATCTTATTGGCATCATACCAACCACCCGCTGTACTGACACCTTCGGTCCAGAAACAGCCGGTATGAAGAGGTTCAGCTGCAGATGCTACACTAAGCGTGCAACCCAGTGCTAGTGAGAAAAAACGTGTAAGTTTCATATCAAGAAAACCAATATCGCGGGGATTATGGCAAATTTTCCAACGAATGTCAATCCACTTGAATCTAACTGACGTAACACGCGTGTGCTAAATACAGAAAAAGGAAGAACAAATTCCTGCAAAACACGGAACCGTTCTCCGACAATTTTGCCCTCGGCAAATCACCGCATCGAACAGCTAGGGCAGATTGGACACCTTTGGAGCCCTCCAGGGGGTGCATTTGATTTCGCGACTTGCAGAATAGCCTTCATGACAATGAATTGGATTGACTTGTTATGAAGAATAAGCTAGAATGTGCTGGCAAGCTCCATCAAAAAGCCTTGGAGACGTTGTTTTCGTCTGTGGCCTTGTAACAACAACATCATCAAGCTATATGAAAACTGTTTATTTAGGAATGAGCGCAGATTTGCTCCATCCCGGCCATTTGAACATCATCCAAAAAGCGCGGGAATACGGCGATGAAATTATCGTTGGCCTGTTAACAGATAAAGCAATCGCCAGCTATAAGCGTCTTCCTTACATGAGCTGGGAGCAGCGAAAAATTGTCGTGGAAAATGTCAAAGGCGTCACAAAGGTCATTCCTCAGGAAACGCTGGACTACGTACCCAATCTACTTCGCATTAAGCCAGACTACGTTCTGCATGGCGATGACTGGAAAACCGGTCCGCAGGCCGAAACTCGCCAACGTATCATCGACGTCATGAAAAACTGGGGCGGTGAAGTTGTTGATATCCCTTACACTCAGGGCATCTCCTCCACCAATTTAAACAATGTGCTCAAAAGCATCGGCACTACGCCCGCCGTCCGCGCACAAAGACTTAAGCGCCTGATAGACAATAAGAATATTGTCACCATTTGCGAGGCACACAATGGCCTGAGTGGTCTCATTGTCGAGAATGCAGCCGTTGAACAAAATGGGAAGAAGGTAGAGTTTGATGGCATCTGGATTTCCTCACTCACCCAGTCAGCCGCCAAGGCGAAGCCTGATATTGGCTACCTTGATACCACCAGTCGCATGGAGGTACTCAATGACATTCTGGAAACTACCACGAAGCCGATTATCTATGATGCAGACAGCGGTGGCCCGATTGAACATTTTGTCTTTACGGTACGCTCCCTTGAACGCTTGGGGGTCTCGGCCGTCATCATTGAGGATAAGATTGGATTAAAGAAAAACTCCCTCTTTGGCACGGAGGTGGAACAGCAGCAGGATGACATCCCCAGTTTCTGTGCCAAAATTAAAGCAGGTCGTGATGCTCGAGTTACCGATTCATTCATGGTCATTGCCCGAATTGAAAGTCTGATTCTCAACGCCGGCATGGATGACGCCATAGCCCGCGCTACAGCCTACCTGGAAGCAGGCGCCGACGGCATCATGATTCATTCACGCCTTTCTGATGGAGAGGAAATCAAACAGTTCTGCAAACTTTATAATGAGCTGCCAAACCGCAAGCCGCTTGTTGTTGTCCCCTCGTCCTTCAACCACATGTACGAGGAAGAACTTGCGGATATGGGGGTGAACGTCGTCATTTACGCCAACCAGCTGCTCCGCGCCGCCTATCCGGCCATGATGAATGTCGCCACAAGCATCCTGACCCATCATCGGGCGAAGGAAGCCTCCGAGAATTACTGCATGAAAATCAAGGATATCATCACCCTGATTCCCGGTTCCTGCTGATTTCCCTTTCCGGTTATGAAAGCGCAAACATTCATCCAGCTTCTTGAAAAACAAGGAATAGACTCGTTCTACGGCGTACCGGACAGTCTGCTTAAAAGCATCTGTGCCTACATCACCGACACCTCAGATTCGGCACACAACATCATCACCGCCAACGAAGGAAATGCCATTGGTATGGCATGCGGGCACTATCTTGCCACAGGCAGACCGGCATTAGTATACATGCAAAACTCCGGGCAAGGCAATGTCATCAATCCCCTTCTCTCCCTCATGGATGAGGAGGTATACAGCATTCCTGTATTGTTACTCATCGGGTGGCGAGGTGAGCCTGGCATCCATGACGAGCCCCAGCATGTCAAGCAAGGCAAGGTCACACTCAGCCTTCTTGAAACCATGGGCATCTCCTACTGTGTATTGTCAGAAGATGAAGAAATCGCAGCCCAGCAAATAACGGAAGCATGCACCAGCATGCAGCTCCATAAGCGCCCGTATGCTCTCATTGCGCGGAAAAACACCTTCGAATCCTATAAGCTCCGGAGCACACGGCAGAACCTTTCCACCCTCTCACGTGAAGAAGCCATATGCAGCGTTGCAGCCGCCTTGGAGCCCGGGGACATTGTTGTCTCCACAACAGGAATGATTTCACGCGAGCTGTATGAATACCGCACCAGAAACGGCAGCTCCCACCAATCCGACTTCCTCACCGTAGGTGCCATGGGGCACAGCTCTTCCATTGCTATGGGAGTTGCCCTGAACAAACCCGGACGCCGTGTTATCTGCATGGACGGCGATGGTGCATTCCTCATGCACATGGGAGCTGCAGCAGTGGTCGGTAATGCCGGGTTGAAAAACCTGCGCCACATCGTCATTAACAATGCCGCGCATGATTCTGTGGGTGGTCAGCCAACCGTAGCGGACAAGCTCAACATCGGGCAGATTGCTCAGGCTTGCGGCTACAGTCACTACTACCAGGCGACAACTGCAGAAGATTTAGCGGCAACCCTACCGGATTTCCTGTCCACACCAGGAACCAACCTACTGGAAATCAATGTCAAATGCGGAGCTCGACCGGATTTAGGACGCCCGAAGGAGAAGCCAACAGAAAACAAGGCTACCTTCATGCGCTTCCTTGAGGAACCCGGTATCACCATGCAGCCGGGCGCATTCAGCAAACTTGCTGAAGTCATTGCCGCAAATGGGTGGAAAAACCTTCTCATCTTCACAACTGAAGGTAGAAAGAAAGCCCTTCAGGCACAGATTGAGCAACAATGCGCCGGGTGTGCAACCGTGTTCTACACAGCCATATCGCCCAACCCCAGCACAGAAGATGTCACCCGGGCAATCACAGCCGAGCTTCCTCGCACAGACGCCATCATTGCCATTGGCGGCGGCTCTGTCATTGACTTTGCAAAACTTTACAGAGCAAGCCTTGATAACGACATCACCCTCGAGGCTCATTTTGCCAGCAAAAGCATCCTGATACGCAAAACACCGCTAGTAGCCATCCCCACCACGGCCGGCACAGGCAGCGAATCCACCAGATTTGCCGTTGTTTACCTCAACGGCGAAAAATACTCGCTGGATGATGCTTCCGTCATGCCGGACTACGCCTTGGTTGACGGCGAATTAATGGCACACGCCCCCGCATACCAGAAAGCCTCCTGCGGCATGGACGCCTTCGCCCAGGCAATGGAGGGGTACTGGGCCAAGGGCGCGACCCCGGAAAGCGACACCTACGCCCTCCGCGCCATTGAATTGTGCCGCGATAATCTGGTCCGCTTCGCCAACACCACGGACGCGGAAGCCGCCCAGAACATGGCTGAAGCCTCCAATCTGGCAGGCCGGTGCATCAGCATATCCCGGACGACGGCCGCCCACGCGCTCTCCTACAAAATAACCCAATGGCACGGAATACCCCATGGGCATGCAGTGGCACTCAGTCTTCCCGGGCTTGCGGATTTCCACCTCCGCCATGCAGAGCCAGATTCTCTCCTGCATCAGAAAATGCAGAAAATAGCAACCCTGCTCCATCTTCCTTCCGGAGATTTCAGACAGTATTTCCACAAGTTATACGCAAGCATATCGCTCAACGCTAACCTCTCTGAGCTCGGCATCACTCATGTGGCAGCCATCGCTGAGAGCTGCAACGTAGAGCGACTGGGTAATAATCCGCTACCACTTAATTCAAAGGATTTGGCCAGTCTCTTCAACTAAAAACAGAGCTAGCAGAACATTATCTCCGGGAGAATCCACATTCTCCCGGATTTCTTTTTATTGACTCACTAAAAAGCGTTCACTGTTGGCGAGGCGCCGGGAATCAATTTCCACATCATCAGCCAGCCCCCTTCCCAATACGAATCTGTGCTATACTTTTGTACCTCCGCGCACAGGAGCGGAGTATCCGCGGAAACACCCGTAGCGGGATGCACAGCATGAGCTGCACTATGCATCTTCCCCTCGTATATAAGGCCACTCCACGGGGATACGAAGCCCCTCAATCAGCAGGAGCCACCATAGCCAGCCAATGGTAAGTGTAAAGAGAGTTCGCTTTCCCCCCCCGCGATGGCATCACATATCTTCCCGAAAATCAAACACTAACAGCCCCGCCTTCACTCCATACAAGCACAACGGTCAAGGGGCAGTTGTGCTTCTTGTTACCACTAGAGCCTAAATGGAAATGGCGTGGGCTAGTTCCAAGTAATGGGAACTATGATGTTCTGCTACTTTCTTCTGCGGCGGCTTGCGAGCATAGAAAGCGCCAGCAGGCTCAGAGTAGCAGTAGCCGGTTCCGGCACGACAGCAAACCAAAGCCATTGCCCGGGTTCGTCGGAACCGGGATATTCACTGATGACAGTAGAGAGTTCGTCGGAATCGAGACATTCACTGATGAAAGTAGAGGTAACCCAAAGGGAGCTGATATCTTGTCCGTTTGAATCCAACAGAGTAAAATGAATACCATCCCCCAGCACACCATCGGTGAAAGAATACATCTCCTCAAAAAGGAAGTTCCCCTTCTCTCCGCTAATCTGAACGCCGAGGAAGTCCGCACCGGAGCTCTGAACAGATTTCCAATCATCCCCGGACAACACCAGCGTAAGACCATCACCGACAACGTCGACATTTTGCAGCTGGTTTACGTATACATGTGCAATTCGGGTACCTTTGGCTGTGGTGTGTACAACAGGTGCAGCAACCGGAGTCAGCTCCAGCGTGGTATTGCTGCCCACCTTCATTACTGAATCGTTGCTGCCGGAGATAACCGAATCGGCCTTGATATATACCATATCCTTCGCATTCAGGGAACAAGCCTCATGCAGCTCCACCAAACCATATTGGAGAGTCATGTGATGAAGCTCCACATCCGTAGTCGCACCCATGGATGAGATGGCAACGTTTACCGCCAGTGATGGTGAGATAGTAGACCCACCCAAACGCACCATTGTATCACTGTTTTCCAGACACAGGTTATTGATACTTCCGGCCAGACCCTCACGATTCATTATGGAGGCATCCACTCCGGTCATATCCATGACATTGCTAACATCCGTTTTTTCCTTTATAGTGCCGCCCAGTAACACATGTCCACCCTCCTGCAAGGTCACCTTGTTTATGTACTGATGGGTTGCGCCATCGGTAAACTGGATGCCGGACTGAGCACCTTTTACGGTTACTTCCATATCCGCCGTGGATTCAGTAGCGGAGCTGATGGCATTCTGCACCTGCAGCACAGTCATGCTCTCTACGTTGATATCACCGGTGAACTGGTGGATGTCCCGAATGGCGGCGTAACCGACCATTGTTCCCGTTTCACCATCGTAGCCCAGCCCATCCGCACGCTTTACCGCCGTGCCTTCCGCCTGTGCAGCAGCGCTGATGAGTTCGTTATTGAAGATGAGGTGAACATCCGTTCCCGCCATTTCTCCCAGCAGTCGGATAGCATGGCTGCTTCCATAGCGGCCGAACACATCGTTCTGCTCATTGATACTAGCATCCGGGGTGTAATTATGCGTATTGACGGTCACGGTGGCTCCGGAGATAATATCTGTTCTTACTTCTAAAGTAACGTCCTGACCATTGATATTTTCCGTACGGCTGCAATCCGTGAACCAATCTCCATGCCCGGTAATGGTGGCACCATCTGCAAGCAGCACGAAGGCAGAAGGCGCAATTTCTGTGAGCGTGATGGAGCCATCAGGATTAATGACTTCCTGTTTGGTCTTGCCGATACCGGCACCAACTCCCGCAAAGGCGTCTACAGTGGCATCATTGTCCATGGCCAGCACACCGCCTTTACCCACCACCAACGCGTGGGGATAGGTAAGCTCTACATCACCCACGACTAGGAATGTCTCATCCGCCATGTCCAAAGAATGTATGACTAATCCTTCATCCACAACAAAACTTCCGCCTAGTGTGGACAGCTTATTCAGCCATGCACTATTGACGGACTGAGTGGCGTTACCTGCCTTAAGTACGTTGAGCTCACCGTCTGCGCCGTGCCGCCCGTAATGATGTTGGACCATGCCAATATCCGTAGGCGTGCCTTCATACTGCACCGTTTTCTGGAAATCGCCGAAACCGAGCACGCCGTCATAATTACCCTGAATCGTGCCCAAAATCTGCAGCGTGATGGCCTTCTCGTGGCTCATGTTAACAACGGAGGAATTGATGCGTGCACCACTGTTTCCGCCGCCAATCAGGGAGTTTACCTGCGCAATCTGAGGGGAACCGGCGGTTGCCGTTCCCAGCGCATCCAGCGCCAGCACAGTGCGCTCCGTACCATGCTCTACCGACAGGTCGATGTTGGCGTTGAGCCAGTTACCGCCGCTGGCATCCTTTGCTTTGTCCACGGTCATGATTTCCAGCTGCACCTTGCCGCCGGCGGCATCCGGATTTGTGGTGCCCCTCAGATTGCCGTCCATTCTCACCGTACCGCTGAAATTGTCAGGATTGAGCACCTTGTAAACAGCGTAACTGTACTGCCCCTCTTCTTCGGAAAAACCATAGAGTGTCACCACTGTATTGGAGTCGCCCACCAGCGTGGTTAACACCATCTTTTTATCGTGAGCGTTGCCCAGGCGGGCATTCACCAAAGCTTCATAGTCCGGGTTGCTGGGATCCACATACACGGACGTTCTGACAGCATTCTGAATAACTGAGGTTTGCATCTGTTCACCTTCAAAGGCGTGCAGATTCTTATATTCCTCCCCGTTGTCCGCAAAATCCGCCTGCAACAGTGCGCCGTTGACAATGTATATCTCACCGGTGCCCAGCGCATTCTTATGCTGCATCACGATGCGGCCACCTTCCAGCACCGTACCGCCGGTAAAACTGTTATTCGTAGCCAGCACCGCTGTGCCGTCACCCATCTTGCGGAGGCTCGTGGTGCCGCCCTGGAACGCATCATTCAGCTCAAAGTCCTCAGCCTCATCTATATACCCCGAGCCATAGAAATAATAGTTGGTAGCATCATCGGTGTTCTTATCATTCAAGTTAAAATCCGCGCCAATAACAATGGAGGCAGGAGCCACGCGCCCCTCAATCTGCACTTTTTGGTAACCCACGGCGGCATCCTCCACGCCGTCAATGGCAAAGCCCTCCTCCCCGGCCTGAACCACATTACCATCATGCAGTGGGGTGGTTACATTCACAGTGTCGATACTGTTCAACTCAGCGATTCCATTCCACTTCTTGGGCTGGTAAAGATTGCCAAAGAGTACAAGAAGGCCATCTTCATAATTGCGGTTTTCTTTCCACCTGTGATCAGGATCATCCACACCTTGCGTGGTGGAGTTCTGCCATATATAGTTGGCAGTTACACCCTCATAACTACCGGAAAGCATGCCGGACCATGTGCGGCGCGGGTCGCCCACCACATTCATGACCAGATAATCTCTGCCGTCTATTTTCTGGATAGCCAGCTCGCCATAATAACCGGAACCCAGTGAAATATTACGCCCGGTGAAGGCATCAAGATCGCCTGTCACAGCAATGGCATCAGCAGATGCCAGATAGTACGTCAGCGTGGGGTTATACTGCTCAGCGAGATTAACCTTGCTGAAGTTAAGCGTGATATTGGTAGAGTCAAACACAGTCAGCGTATCGCTCACATCCAACAGAGTATAGACATAGTTTGTTCCCGTTGAAGGCATCACGCCGTTAATATCGAAAACGATATTGGTACCTGCGCCGGAGTCTGCCAGGGTAAGGCTGCCCTCTACTTTTGCCTGAGTCGGCAGAGTGAGGCTGCCCGACTGCTTGGTGGCACTTACCTCCAGCAGCCCGCCACCTACTATCAGCTCGGTATTGGTGATGCCGGAGAGGTTGTCCCACAGATTGTCCTTTACACCGATTCCGGTGACTCCCAGTTTTAGCACGGAAGAGCCTGCCAGTTTCAGGGCACCGCTCACGGAAAGATTATTGAAACCGAGTATACCATCCATCACCGACAAGTTCACCAGATTGGCAGAATGAATATACTGGGTTGCCAGGCCTCTTTTTTCCAGACTGAGCATCTCCACACCCAGCGAGCCAGCGCCGGCAGAGGCGGGGTTGGCAGGCTTTACCTGATCAACGGAAGATGTTGACAAATCAATGTAAGCCTCCGTGGGGCGGGTGTAGGCATGCGCAAAGCCCATGGAGCCGGAAAAGATGTGTTCTTCGGTGGAATTATCCTCCAGCACCAGATTGGTGATACCATCTGTCACCACTCGGACAGCCCAGCGCTCATCCGTTTGATCCATGAGGTCTTTCTTGGGGAATTTACCCTCACCCAACGCTGTGGTGGTCTGCTGGTTGTCTTTTTCCCATGAGAAATTCCAGCCTTTCCCCAGAAACTCTGCTTCCAGAGATTGGATAGTGATGCGTGAGCTTTCACTCAATACCAGAATATTATCTGACGTGAGGGCATATCCTTTATCACCATATTGGTATTTATTGTTGCCGGCATCGCGTATTCTCGGGTTGTCGCGAGTTAAATCCAGACAAGCCTCGGAGAACACATCATCCACCAGAACCAACTGCACGGCACCGCAAAGGAATCTTTCGGCCGCAACAGCCCCTTCGTGGTTGCCTTTTTCTCGATAGTTGAATTCGTTTAAAAGTCGTACTGTGCCGGTGAAACGCTCCGGAGTCTCCCCCGGTGCAAAAACCGCCTGTTTCTCATTGATGGCAAAGGAGGATACATAGTTAAACGCTACCCTATTATTGGCCAGATAGTCGGCCTGTGTCGTCGGCATGGCCATATAGGAGTAGCCATAGAGCCGCAGCTCACCATCACCGCTGAGACCGCCGGTCAGGTTCAGGGTGCGCCAATCGGTCGGCACTCGGTTCTCCCCGTAGGAGCCGGTACCGGTGGAAATGGTGACGTTTCCGGTGATATCCAGCCTATTTCTCAGCTCCGGTGCTCGGTATGCGGCATCGGAAGAATGGTAGTTCACCAGCAGCTTGGAACCATTGGCCATGCTGATGGCACCCGAACCGGCCGCGTAGTCACAGCCGATGTAGAGGGTTGTATTCTCCCCCATGAAAATGCCGCCGCTGAATGTGTTGGCAGTGTTAAGGATAGCGGTGGCGGTGCCTTCGAGGGTAAGGGATGTTGCGCGGATGTTGCCGTTGCTGTCCGTATAGTCTGCGATGCTTCCGGGGCCATTAAAGGAATAGCCGTAATTCAGCACGGCACTGCCGGTGCCGCTGGTTTTTGTCGCGTTATCGGCGCTGATAACGATACTTCCCGGCGCTACGGTGTCGCTCAGGGTAATGTCACGTTGGCTGCTGCTGTCATCGAACTGCACCGGACGCCCATCCGAATAGGGCCCATCCTGCCAATTCGAGCTTTCTGCCGTTTCCTGACTCTGCCAGGCGCCATCCGCGCTACCCTCCCATATCAAAACAGGCATGGCCGCTACATCTAATGAAGCAAGCTCCGGCTCACCCGCATCCCCGGATAATGCCGTGTACAAAAACGGCTCTTCTAGAGAGCCCTCCGGCATAGAGACAACCTCACCATTATCTACAACATACTGTACTTCATTAAGATTTGATGAGAAAGTGACTACCTCCTGCGCATAACAAACATCAAATCCTGCGCATAAAACAACATAAAAAAGCGAACCGGACATCGCACATGCTCGAAAATTACAGGAACAGCATGATGATACTATCTTTTTCATAAAGCGTTTACAGGATATATTTATGACGTTCAGTTCAAAAAAATCACGGGACAGGGGTATTATACTTCTTCTGAGAGCATATTACAAGCTAATTATTAAAACATTTCATCACAGGCCATACGTGTCCCAAAGATTTGGGACACGCGTATTTACGATTTTTGTTTTACGAATTAAGGATTAGCGGCTAACGCCGGATATTGGATAACTGAACGCTTAC
>CALABM010000015.1 GCA_937885815.1 uncultured Verrucomicrobiales bacterium
TGAGCGCAGAGCAGCAGTGGGATGTTCAGGAGAAGGGCTTTATCGCTATTGAAGGTCAGGCTAATGAGACAACGCTTGCCTCTATCAAACTCGGTTCGAATGGTGTGCTGGCCCTTACCGTAAATCAGGAGACGGAGCTGAACCTTACCGGCCGTGAGAATCTGATTATCGGCGCTTGGGGTGAAGAGTCTGTCAACTACGGTACTGCTTCTGCCACCCTCGGCACTGTGCAGGATGCGACGCTTGGGCGCGATGTATGGCGCTTGGGTGGTGGTACCGGCACGCTCAATGTGAACTTCAAGCTGACCGGCGATGCCGATTTGCTCATCGGCAATGAGTGGTCCGGCGGTACGGTACATCTGACCAATACAGCCAACGACTTTACCGGTGATATCTTCATTCAGGGTGTTGGCAACAAGCTGACGTATGAGGATGGCGCTCTGGGAAATGCCAAAGTGCTGATAACCTACGGTAATGCATTGGCCATTAATAGCGCCGAGCAATTAGGCATCGTTAAGAGTTCCTCCGCCGGTGTGCTGGCCTTGGCTACCAATGGAGATTTGGATTTGACCGGAGCTAACGTTTCCTTGGGTGCAAATGGGGATTATACCTACACCGGAGCGCTTACCGTGGATTCTGAGCAAGGGTATCGATTCGGCGGCAGTGGCAACCTGACGATTGACACGAATCTTGATGGCTCAGATACGATGGTGCTTGATGGTCAGGGTACCACCGGCAGTAGTGTGACCTTTGCACGCAAAGACGCCTACGAAGGAAGCATCGTGGCCGGTGCCGGCTTTAATTTGGATGAAAAGCACAGCCGTGGTGACATCGGCGTTCACGTCGGGCATGGTGAGGCGCTTGCCAATGTGCAGTCTTTGGAACTGCAGAAGGGCGCTACCTTGTACACTGATGGGAATAGCTTGGCCGTGCGTAATCTTACTGCCGGTAGTGGTTCGTCCATTCGAAACAATGGCAGCACAGCCTCCCTGTTGCTCTTGGAGGTAAGTGAGGGCGCGAACTCATCTATTGCGGATGGCGTGCTCAATGACCTTAATAATTCGTCCGCATTGCATCTTGTCAAGACGGGTTCTGGTACGTTGACCATGGGAACCAACGCTTCTTGGGCAGGCGGTCTCACCATTTCTCAGGGTACAGTTGTGGCGAAATTGACCGGTTCCAGTGGTCTTAGCGCCTCCGGTGGTATAGGTGCAAGTAATGCCTCCATCACCATTGAGGAAGGGGGTACACTGCAGCTTCAAATGGCGAGAACGGCCGGTGAGAATAATGGTCAGCTTGGCGCAACTCTTGCACCCCAGACTATTCTCGGCACGGGTACTGTGGTGCTCAACTCCGGTGGCGAGGCCATTCTCATGACTCAATCGGCAGTCTTCAATGGAACTGTCCACCTGCAGGATAATACCCGACTTTACGTCGGTAAATTGAGCTATAATTTCGGTTATGAGGGCTACAATAACCTTCAGGCCCTTTCCGGTTCAACCATTCAGGTAGACGCCGGTAGTCAGGCGAAAGTGACAAACTCATACCGCTTTGGCAGTACCTCAGCCATCAGTACAAACGCTGATTTTATCATCAGCGGCAATGGTTACTCTGGTCATTTTGTGGACAAGATTTATGCCTCCTCTCTGACTGCCGGTGCTTTGTCCATTGATAACCAATCAACGGTTTATGGCAATATCACATTGGCTGATGATGCCATGATTGCCTCCAGCTCCAGAGGCACTCTGCAAGCCGTGGTCACTGCCGCGGGTACCTACATATACGGCGACTCCTCCACGGCTCCCGGCAGAGCTACCTATGGTGTGAAGAATCACCTCGGCGGTATCATCCGTGGCCGCATTCTGGGTGAGGGCAAGACGCTGACCTTTGGCGGTAATGAAGGCATGACCATTACCGCTGATTCCGACAACACCTTCGGTAATCTCGTGATTGCCAGCAGCAATGGTAATAATGATGACAAGTTCGCTCTGCGACTCAATGGTGGTAAGGCCATCAGCCAGACTTCCACTGCTCTTGGTATGGGCCAAGTGACCCTGAATGATGGCCTCATCCTGCGCCTGGCCGGTACGGGAACTGCTAATCAGACCGATGTGGTGTATACCTATGCCAACAACATTAACGCCGGCAATGGTGCCACGCTTCAGAGCTACAACATCACCAACAAACTGACCGGCACGGTGACGGCTGCCGGTGACCTGAATCTGGCTACGGCCAACGGCGGTGTGCTGCACTTGGCCGGTGGCGTGGCCGGTAGCGGTGCTCTGAACTTGGGTGACGGTTCTCAGGTGATACTCGGCTCTGCCAATGGGGCTTCTTTCACCGGTAATATCGTTGCCGGTGCCGGGGCTGCTCTTACCTTGGAATCCCCCGCCGCTGTGGCTAATAGCACTACTATTACCGGCACTGATTCCTTCTCGCTGAGTTTGGGCGGAACCTCGGATTATACTCTGGGAGGAATTTCGCTGGGAACCTCTGAAGGGGTGGAGAGCTCCTCATTGACGCTGTGTTTTGATTTCAGCCAATCTTCAACGGGTGAGTCCATCACCCTGAACTCCGATATTGTGGCCGGCACCACTACGATTGCGCTGGATCTGAACATGTTCAACGAGATTGCCAGCGGTGAATATACCCTCATCAGCGGTAATCTGGGTACAGGTTCTTTCGCGCTGGATGCAAGCTTGAGTGACCGCTTTAGCTATCGTCAGGAAAATGGTAAGCTGATTCTGGTAGTGGGTGGGGATGACCGCCTGTACTGGTCTTCTGCTGCCGGTACTACTCAAAATTGGAACGCTGCCAACTGGCAGGTTGGCGGGCAGGGCAATACGGTGGCCTACAGCGGCTCACAGGAGGTAGTGCTGAGTGCCAGCGGGCTTTCCGAGGCTGATTCCCGCGAGATGATAGCTGTGAATGAGGCCCTTACGGTGGGCCGTGTAAATGTATCCTCCACCTATGGTTTGGAGGGCACGGGCTCTGTATCCGGAAGCAAGTTAGTCATCGGTGCCGGTGGCGATATGCAGCTGGGCGTGAATTCCACCTTCTCGGAAGATGTGCTGGTGAATGACGGCACCCTGCGCGTGACCGGCGCTACTTTGGCGGCTGATATCACGGCTGAGAATAATTCGAATGTCGTTCTCAACGGCGCTACGCTTAACGGCAATATCTCCCTGACAAACTCTGAGGCTGATATCAACCAATCCTCCGTTAACGGCAATATCGCTGTAAATGAGGGCTCTGCGCTTTCCTTGGAGGAGACCACGCTGCGCGGTGAAGTGAAGCTGGGTGCTGATACTCGCATCATTGCTGCTAACAACTCCAATGGTACATCTTATGCTACGGCCCAGATTTCCGGTTCCTTTAACACGGCGGATGGTAACAGGCTCAGCGTGCATGATGGTTCCGTGACTCTGGACGGCAAGGTATCGCTGGATAGCTTGTCCGTGGATGGCGGTAAGACTGTGACTCTGTGGAATGCAGCTGCTGGTTCCGGCGCTGATAAGAATATCGCTGCTGTGGAGCTTGGTAACGGCGCCATTCTTCAGACTAATGACCGTGCCGCAGTAACAGCCGGTACTTCTGTCGGTGATTTGAAGTTGACCGGCGCGACAGCCACACTGAGGGATCAACACCATTCCGGGTATTACAACATCAGCTCCTTGTCCGTGGGTGAAGGCGTTTCCTCTGCTACGCTTGATATCGTTAAGAAGGCTGAGTCCACATATGCCACGGTTGTGAACCTCGGGGATGCGAACTCTACGGCAGGTAATTTCAGCGGCAGCATTGCTCTCAGCAGCAAGACCGGTGAGGGCAGCGATTCCAGACGCTCTCTGTTCCTGGTGCTGGGTGACAGTCAGGTCGCCTCGGGGGCTTCCATCAACATGAAGGCCGCTGATTCTAATACCGCTATTTTGGGCTTGGGCATTAATACGGCTTCTGCCACTATTGCCGGTTTGGAATCCGCCTCCGCTTTGTCGAGCCGTGCTAAGGTGTTCTCCGGTTCCATCGGAACGACTACGCAGTGGGGTAGTGATTCCAATGCTCCCGGTACTGTGGGTACTGTTCAGCGCTCCCTCACCATTGATACCGCCTCCGGCAGTGATTATACCTTCTATGGCGAGGTGATGGGTAACCTCAATCTCGTGAAGTCCGGTGAGGGTAAGCAGACCTTCGCAGGTAACTCCGGTGCCTTTAACGGCAGTATTGAAATCCTGGAAGGTACACTCGCTTTCTCCGGTGATGCTCTGAACATGCTGGGCACGGCCTCCTCTGTGGCGGTGAACGGTGGTACACTGGATGTCAGCAGCGTTGACTTCAGCGCCGGTTCCATCGCGGTCAATAACCTGAGCTTCACGAATGACTCCGTTCTCGCTCTCGGTAATCTGCAGGCTGATACCGTTTACAACTTCTTCAATAACTCTAGCGGTACGCTGGAGAACTGGGTTTCCCTGACGACGGATAACTTCTCCATCAACGGTACATCCCTGTCCGACATGGGCCGTGTAACCCTCACTCTGGGCATGGGCGGCTCCTTCTCCTACACCGTAGAGGATAGCTGGGATCTTGTTTGGAACGGTGGCGAAACCGGCACGTGGAATGATGTGAGCAGCAATGAGGTATGGCAGACGACCCGCATGAATGAGATGATGGGCACGGAAGATACCTTCAACACGCGTTTCACGAACAATGATAACGTGCTGTTCAACAGTAATGCTAACCTGGAGCTGGAGGGCAATATCATCGTTAACAACATGCGTCTTGCTGACAATGTGAGCCTTGTGACCAAGGGTAGCTTGACCGTGGCTGGCGAGTTGACCGTGGGTAACGGCTTCAGCTGGGCCTTCTCCGGTGATACCTCCCTGAGCTTTACGGAAGGTGAGCTGAAATCAGCCAGCTCCATTGTTGTGGGTGATGGCGCCACGCTTATCATGACGGATAAGACGACCGCGCAGAACAACCGCTCCACTGCATTTGATAATGTAAGCGGTACCGGTAATGTGGTGCTGAATCTGGGTATGGATAATGGCGTCGGCTTTGACCTCAGCGGCATTTCCGGTGATATCACCGTGGCTACCGGTCGTCTGCAGGTGAATCAGAGCGCCTTCAATGATGACTCCACCATCTACTTGGCCACCTCTGATAGTCAGTTGGTATTCAATGGTAATGGCACTGTGCTGAATAATGATATCGTACTTGGTGCAAATAACACCACCCATGCTAACAGCGGGCGCAGTGGTACCATCGCCGGTGTCATCAGCGGTAATGCCAGCTTCACCAAGGCCGGTGCCGGTACGCTGACCTTTGCTGCTCAGAATACCTACACAGGCACCACCACCATCAGCGGCGGTAAGCTCATTCTTGCCAATGGTGGTGATTACACCTTGCTCAACTCTGTCTCTGAAGGCACTTTGGAGGTGGCCAATGGCACAACGCTGGTGAACAATGGCAAGCAGATTACATCCACACTGGTGCTGGCCGCCGGCTCTGCTGCTGAGATGAATGGTAGCTGCGTATTGAAGGGCGCTATCACCGTGAATAACGGCGCCGTGCTTACCTTCACCGGCAATGGTTCTGATACCATTGATTACAATGTATCGAAGAACCTGACCGTTGATGGCGGTACGATTGATTTCGGCAATACTCGCCAGACGATTGCCGGCTGGACCCTCACGCTCAAGAACGGTGCTCAGCTGCTGGGCGAAGGTGGTAGCTATGGTAAGGCTGATGGCAGCGGTACTACGGATTATACCGCAGCCATGGACTTCAACAGCAACTCCACCATCAACGTCACCTCCGGTGCAAACAGCATCGCGGCTAACATGCGCTTGCGCGGTGGTGATGGACGCCAGCTTACCTTCAATGTAAGCGAGGGTGCCTCGTTGGATGTCAGCGGCCGCATGCACTCCGACAGCGCAACCGCCACGGTGGGTAATGTGGTGAAGAACGGTGCTGGCTCTGCCACCATTTCCTCTCAGGTGATGCTGGGTAAGATTAAGGCCAATGCCGGTGATATTACCGTGGCTTACACAGGTGAGGGCGGCAATACCGTTAAAGCTGTAGAGCTTTCCAATGGTGCTGAACTGCGTGTGGCTGAGGGCGCTGCCCTGAATATCAGCAACAGCTCCGTGGAAATCAGCGGGCGTTCCGCAACGGCCTCCATGTCCACCACGGCTAGCTCTGCTACCACTTACTCCGTATCTTCCACGGAGTTTGACCTGACGGATGCCCACGTGACCTACACCGGTGAGGAGGCTACCATCAGCAACAAGCTCACAAACTCCTCCATCGAGAACGCCGGTAGCGGTACTCTGACGGTGGATAACGCTGGGAATACGCTTACTGGTGTACATGCTACGGGTGGAAGCGTGAAGTTGTTCGCGGATTCCGTGCTGGATTTGGCGGAACTGGAAATCGCTACCAGCCTGTCCGTATCGGCCTATTCTCAGCTGAACGAGAGCGTGTCGGAAGAAGCTCGCATC
>CALABM010000016.1 GCA_937885815.1 uncultured Verrucomicrobiales bacterium
TACAGCCCCGGCGTGGTAAGTACCCAGGGCTGCGCCTCAGCATTGGCGGGTGTGTATTGAGCGCGGAATCGTGCTGTGTAAAAGTCGGCCATGGTGGGGCGCAGGGTTATTGGGTGAGGTACTCAAAAAAGGCTACGGCCTCACCCTCCAGCTGCATTGCCAGAGGCTCCGCTGTGGTGTCGTCATCCCACTGGCGGTGGATAATGAGCTCCACGGCGGGACGGGGCCGGGCGTCCGGGGAATCTACGGGCTGAGCCACGAGCCTTGCCTCAATATATGAAGCGGCCCACTCGCCCGGAGCTACACCGCGCAGCGCATCCACCAGCCCATGCCACACGGTCAGCCATGGTTCCGGCAGCTCCCTGGCCGTCAGCGTTACCGGCAGCGCTCGGCGGCCGTTGCGTATACGCCCCAAAATTGTGAGCGTGCTGTTATCCCAGCAGGATGGCACGCATGCTATTTGAATCAGTTTCATATTATTCGCTTATGCCATATTTAGCGTTAAATTCCTCAAAAGTGTAGTCCGTTACTGTAGGCGTGCCGGTGGCTTGTGCCACCTGTGCGGCGATGCTCGCATACACGCCGCTGGGTAACGAAGCCGCCATTATGAGCTCGGTAGGTAAGTGCCACGAGCCGTTGGTCACGCCTATATACAACTTTTGATGGGCTCCAGATGCATTAAGCTGACTTTTTGCCCACACGCTGCCACATTTATATATTTTACAACTACTATCTTCCGACACTGCAAAAACTTCATAAGCATCCGCCGTCGTTCGTACAATCAAAAAGCCCAGCAGGCCTATATAGTTATACTTCAAATTGTTTGCGGACACAACGGCACGCTGCTCGCGCATGCCTGTCATTTCATTGTTCGCGTTTACAATGGGGGTAAGCAGTGTTGCCACCTGCTGGCCATTCGAGCCGTATTCAATGCTAATCTCTATAACATGATAATGGGCGTATTGATAAACACTTCCCGCGACATAAGAAATTATAGGCCTCTCCATCGTCTCCTCTTGCACTGTATAATTCGTCAAGGAGCAGCAGAGAGCCACGCACACCCGGCATTTACCTGTGCCCGAAGTGTCCTCTTTTCTCAGCGGCACCCACAAGGTGCCCAGCGTGCTGTAATTTGCCGGTTGAATCTGCCACTTTAAGGGGCTATAAGCTAAGGCTTGCTCGCCGGCTGCCACGGTGAGTTTGTTACTGTTAAGGGTACCGTTGCCGGATTTCACCGCAAAAGACGTAGCAATTCGCCGCTGCAAACACTCACCCACGAACGAACCAAAACGCGCCCCCAGCAGGCTCACAGCCGACCCCCACCCGGCTGGTGCTGTCAGACCGTTTATGCCACCATTGGCAACAAGAGTGCCGTTGAAGGTATTGGTGCCGCTGAAGGTGTTATTTTCGGCTTTTTTGGCGGAGGCATTGAGGGTGGAGGCTGCGGTGGCGGCGCTGTTTGCGGCGGCTTGCTGTGCCTGTTGGGCATCGGTGGCAGAGGTAGCGGCGGCTTGCTGTGCCTGTTGGGCATCGGTGGCAGAGGTAGCGGCGGCTTGCTGTGCCTGTTGGGCATCGGTGGCAGAGGTAGCGGCGGCTTGCTGTGCCTGTTGGGCATCGGTGGCAGAGGTAGCGGCGGCTTGCT
>CALABM010000017.1 GCA_937885815.1 uncultured Verrucomicrobiales bacterium
TTATTTTTCTTGGGCCATGAGCGGAGATGAGGGGAATTTTGATTGGAGGCAGCTGGAGCAGTGGGCGTTGCAAATGGTGGAAACAACGCCGGACTCCGCATACTGCATGCTGGGTATGCTTTATGAACCGAACTTGCCGGGATTTGATGATGCCAAGGTGGCGGAGTCTCATTATCGAAAGGCGGTGGAGCTCGGGAATGCCGGCTGTGGCTTTTATTTGGCCCGCGTGATTCTGGGTGCGGCGGAGGATGATACCAAAGTGGATTACGAGGAAATCCGCCGTCTGCTTGAGGCTGCTGTGGAGGTAAATGCGACAGCTCCGGTGTATGATATGCTTGGCTCCGTGTGTGAGTGGTTGGGGGATGAGGAAGCTGCCGCAAAATGCTTCCAGAAAGTACACCGCTTGGATCCTGATGATGCAGAGTGTTGCCTGAGTCTGGCTTATCTTTACGCCCGCGGAGGTGGTGTGCGCCAGAATGATGAGATTGCTCTTCGCTATTTCCAGAAGGCCGCAAATCTAGGTAACCCCGTTGGAACATACATGGTAGGCACTTATTATTATGAGGGGCTGGGCGCCCGCCGTAATGCCAAACGCGCAGTGGATTACATGCAGCGCGCGTTAGATTTGGGTATGGTAGAGGCTTTATACGTGCTCGGTTCCTGTTATATGAATGGGGATGGCGTTCGCGCAGATGTAGATACTGCTCTGGATTACTGGGAGGAGGGCGCGGATGAGAAAATGGCTGATTGCTGCGCTGCTCTCGCTACTTATTATCTCGAAGATACAGAGGCTGAGGTTGATATTCCCCAGATAGAGGCTATGCTGGCTACTGCTCGTGAGAATCTGCAGCCGGATGATATGCCGACAGCGGAAGCCATTGCGCATGCTCAGGCTCTCTTAGATGCCAGAAAGGGAGAACCCACGGTAGGCGGCAAGTAAAATGCGCGGGCGGACGCAGTTTTACCTTTATCTCTGCCAAAAAAGTAGGTAAAATGCGGCCATGAAGAATGAGAGCCCGGTCGCGAGTATCCGCATACGTGGTGCGAAAGAGCATAACCTGAAGGATATCAATGTGGATATCCCTCTCGGCGGTGTTACTGTGGTGACAGGGCCGAGTGGCAGTGGTAAGACCTCTCTGGCAATGAGTACCCTCTATGCAGAGGGGCAGCGCCGCTATGTGGAAACCTTCTCGCCGTATGTGCGCCAGTTCATGGACCGCATGGACCGCCCGAACGTGGAGGCGGTTGAGAATGTGCCGCCTGCCATTGCTCTTGGTCAGCGAAACTCCGTGAAAAACTCCCGCTCCACCGTGGGCACCATGACGGGTATCAATGAGTACCTGAAGCTTATTTTCTCGCGCCTAGCTATCGGGCGTGATTCTGAGGGACGCGTGGTACGTCCGGCTACGCCGCAGGGAGTGGCCGCTCTGCTTCTTGATGAAAGCGAGGGGCAGGAGGTGCTGGTGTGTTTTGCCGTGCGGCCTGTGGGAACTTTTGAAGAGATGGTGCAGGCTCTGCAGGGGCAGGGCTACCTGCGAGCTTTTGTGGGGGGCGAGGTGCTGAGGCTGGATAGCGCTACTGAGGAGGTGCTGGGTAAGGAACGCTGGCTCGTGGTGCAGGACCGCGTGAAACTGCGCAGCGAAAGTGTGCCACGCCTTACGGAAGCTGTTGAAACCGCTCTGCGCTTGGGGCAGGATGTGGCATATACCGCCCTACGAACGGAGGCCGGTTGGGGGGCGCTGCGCGAGTTCCGTAGTGATTGGTATCCGCTGGTGGAGCCGCGTCCCGGCCTGTTCAGCGGTAATTCTCCCCTTGGCGCTTGCCCGGCTTGCAAGGGCTACGGGAGAGCTATTACCTATGATTACAATCGAGGCATCTTTCCTGACCTCAGCATTGCGGACGGTGCCTTAAAGATGCTTTCCTCGCAAACTCTTTCCCTTTGCTACAGCGATTTTCTCCGCGCGAACAAGCGCCACAAAGCCGTGCGTATGCATGTGCCATGGCAGAGGCTTTCCCAGAAAGAAAAGGATTGGGTGCTCTATGGTAACTGCGGTGAGCTGGACCCCTATACCGCTTCTGACCACGATCTTTGGTACGGCTACAAGGGAATCTTTGACGACATGGAGAAGCATGCGCACAAGATGACGGTGCGTGTTTTCCTCTCCTTTTACCGCGTGTATAGTGTATGCCCGGAGTGCCACGGCGGACGCCTGAGGCCTGAAGCTCTGGCATTTACCATAGGCGGATTGACTGTGCCGCAGGTGATGGCTCTTCCTATGGCTGAGTTCCTGCCATGGCTGGATGAGCATGTGCTGCCGGCCACGGGGGATGACCGTTCATTGGCGCAGGGCGTGCGCGAGCTTCGCAGCCGAGTGGCGTATCTGTGTGAAGTGGGGCTGGGTTATATTGCCTCTAATCGTCTCACCCGTTCACTTTCCGGTGGCGAGATTGAGCGCGTCAGCCTGACAGCTTGCTTAGGCGCTGCTCTTACGGAAACTCTCTTCGTGTTGGATGAACCGACCGTTGGCTTGCACTCCCGTGATACGGCCCGCCTGATTGCCTCTATGCGCCGCCTTGCGGAGCGTGGCAATACGCTGGTGGTGGTAGAGCATGAGGAAGCCGTCATGCGTGCGGCGGATTATCTTGTGGATATGGGGCCGGCCAGCGGCATTGCCGGCGGTGAGGTGGTGTATTCCGGCGCACCTGCCGGTATTACGGAGGCGGCGGAATCTCTTACGGGGCAGTATCTGAGCCGTAAGCGGCAGATTTCTATTCCCGCCCGCCGAAGGAAAGAAAAAGGGAAGATATCCATCCGCGGCGCGGAGTGCCATAACCTTCATGATTTTAACGTGGATATCCCGTTGGGCGTTTATACCTGTCTCACCGGTGTGAGCGGAAGTGGTAAGAGCTCGCTGGCCTGCCAAGTGCTGTATGGTTCTGTGCATCCTTCAGCGCTGGATGATGAGGATGAGGTGAACGTGGGCACCATTAAGGGGCTGGAAAAAGTGAAGGACGTGCTGCTGGTGGACCAAAGCCCCATTGTGCGTACGCCTCGCTCCACCCCGGCGGTGTATATCGGCGTGTTTGAGGATATCCGTGCTTTGTTCGTGGCAGAACCTGCGGCGCAGGCCAGAGGGTTGAAGCCTGGCTATTTCTCCTTCAACAGCGGAGATGGCCGCTGCCCTCGCTGTTCCGGGCTAGGGCAGGAAAAGGTGGAGATGCAGTTCCTCTCAGATATTTTTGTTCCTTGCGCACTTTGCCATGGTACCCGCTATACGGAACAGGCTCTTACCATCACCCTGCTGGGCTACAACATGGCTGAGCTGCTGGCGATGGATATCCGCAGCGCTCAGCGTCTTTTCTCGCGTGAGAAGAACGCGCGTGCTTGCCGCATTGCTGAGCGCTTGCAGGTGCTGGTGGATGTAGGCCTTGGCCACCTCGGCCTCGGTCAGCCGCTGAACACTCTTTCCGGTGGTGAGAATCAACGCCTGAAGCTCGCCCATATTCTCGTGGATACCCTTACAGGTGAAGCCAAGGAGAAAGGCAGTCTGCTCATACTGGATGAGCCGGGAACTGGGCTTCATTTCAGTGATATTGAGGTGTTGCTGCGTGTCTTTGACCGCTTGGTGGAGCAGGGGAATACCTTGCTGGTTATCGAGCATAATCTGGAGCTCATTAAGTGCGCAGATTATATCATTGACCTCGGCCCGGAAGGCGGAACAGGCGGTGGCCTCATTGTGGCACAGGGAACGCCTGAGGAAGTGGCGGCTTGTGGCGCCGGTTTCACCAGCGGTTATCTCGCTCAGGCCTTACATGGCGAAGGGGAGACATTCTCTTCACCCGCGGCGGACGATGCGGATGTGGCAATGCCCCGTGGCGTGATAGCCTTGCGCGGTGCTCGTCACCACCAGCTGAAGAATATCGATGTGGATATCCCCCGCAATGAAATGACCGTGGTGACAGGGCTTTCCGGTAGCGGTAAAAGTACGCTTGCGTTCGATATCATCTTCGCAGAGGGGCAGAAGCGTTTTATGGACGTGATGAGTCCCTATGCCCGCCAGTTCACGGAGCAGATGGAGACACCGGATATTGACCGCCTGATGGGGCTTCCGCCTACGGTGGCTATTGAGCAGAACCGCTCCCGCGGCGGCAGCAAGTCTACTGTAGGCACGGTGACGGAAATATGGCAGTTCCTGCGCCTGCTGTACGCTAAGCTTGGCCAGCCTCATTGCCCGCGCTGCCATGTGCCGGTGGGGCGCCGTCTTCCGGAAGAAATCCTTGCGCTTGTGTTGGCGGAAATTGAAAAGCGCCCGGACTCGCTCCTGATTGCAGCTCCTGTGGTGCGCAACCGCAAGGGACATTATGCGGACCTTGCCCGCTGGGCTGCCAAAAAGAAGTATCCTTACATGATAGCGGATGGCCGCTTGTGCCGCCCGGATGAGTTTACGCCGCTGGATCGCTATTCGAACCATGATGTGGACATTGTGCTGGCGGAAATTCGCGTGCGAGGGAATTACGTTACTTTGAATGGCTGGGGCTGTGACTTTGCATCCTTGCGGGAGACTGTGGGGCGGGCGCTGGAGATGGGTGACGGTTTCCTGCGGTTGGTGCAGGGAACGAAGAGTCAGCTGTTGGGCACGCGCTTATCATGCCCGCGGTGCGGGGAGAGCTATGCTGAGCCGGAGCCTTCTACCTTCTCCTTTAACTCACCGCGCGGCTGGTGCCCGGTATGCGCGGGTCATGGACGTGTGGCAGAAGTGGGTGGCAGCAAGCGAGATGACGACAAGCTCAGTGAGCTGGAGCGTGAGCTACGCTATGACCGTGAGGTGGAAAAGGCCTCCGCAAAGGAAAATATCAGCCGTCCCTGTCCCGCTTGTCAGGGCCAGCGTTTGAATGAGTTTGCCCTTGGCGTGACTCTTTTCGGCCGGAATATCGCTGAGGTGGGCCGATTGGATGCCGTGAGAGCTCTTGAGCTGGTGAAGAGCTGGCATTTCGAGGGGCGAGAAGCCGAAATCGCGCGTAACGTGGTGGCTGAAATTGTCCCGCGCCTGCGCTTCTTACAGCAGGTGGGGCTGGGGTATCTTTCTCTGGACCGCTCTGCTACCACGCTTTCCGGCGGCGAGACGCAGCGCATTCGTCTGGCTGCACAGCTTGGCTCAGAGCTGCGCGGGGTGTTGTATGTGCTGGATGAACCGACCATTGGTCTGCATCCGCGTGACAACGAGCTGCTGCTCTCCACGCTGGGCGAGTTGAAAAAGCGGGGGAATACTCTGCTTGTGGTGGAGCATGATGAGGATACCATGCGCTGTGCAGACCATATCATTGACCTTGGGCCCGGTGCCGGTGTGCATGGTGGCGAAATTGTGGCAGAGGGCTCTTTCGCTGAGGTGGCGGCTAACCCGGAATCCGTCACGGGGCGTGCGCTTGCAGAGCAGAAACGCCACCCATACTGTGGTAAGTGGCTTCCTGTGAAGGATGCTGAGTGGCTGGAGCTTACCGGTTGCTGCCTGCATAACCTCAAAAATGTGAAGCTGCGCATTCCCCGCGCTCGCTTTACGGTGGTAACCGGTTCTTCCGGCGCGGGCAAGACCTCCCTCATTACCGGCACGCTCGCACCTGCCGTGCAGCATGCCCTTGGTGGCGCAGTCAGTCCGGAAGTGCGTGCTCTGTGGAAGACTTCCCGCGGGTTGGATTCCGTGCGTGCCCTGTATCGGGTGGACCAGTCGCCCCTTGGTAAGACGCCGCGTTCTACTCCGGCTACCTACATCGGAATTTTTGATGAGATTCGCAAGCTTTTCGCGCAGAGCGCGGATGCTCGCCGCCTTGGTTTTGATGCCGGGCGCTTCTCGTTCAACACGGCTGCCGGCCATTGTGAAAGCTGTAAGGGAACAGGCTATCAGCGGCAAGAGATGGACTTCCTGCCGCCATGTAATGTGCTCTGCGAGACCTGCCGCGGTGCTCGATACAATTCCCGCACCCTGCAGGTGCGCTATAAAGGGAAGACGATTGCTGAGGTGCTGGACATGAACATGGAAGAAGCCGCGGAGTTCTTTGCGGGGCAGCCTCGCTTGGCGGATCCGCTGAAGCTGCTTTGCGAGACGGGGCTGGGCTACCTCACGCTGGGACAGGCAAGTAACACGCTTTCCGGTGGTGAAGCCCAGCGCATCAAGCTTGTGGCTGAGCTTATTAAAGGCCGCCGTGCCGCACTTTCTGCCATTCGCCGAGGCAAGGCCCTGCCGCAGGATCTCTATCTCATTGAGGAGCCGACTATTGGCTTGCATCCGCATGATGTGCGTCTGTTGGTAGGTGTGCTGCGCCGCCTTGTGGAGATGGGTAACACCGTCGTGGTCATTGAGCATAATCTGGAGCTTATATGCGAGGCTGACTATGTGATTGACGTGGGCCCCGGTGCCGGTGATGCTGGCGGAACTATTGTGGCTGAAGGTACTGTGAAGCAGGTGGCTCGCCATAAGCAGAGCATTACTGCGCCCTTCATTCGCGCTGAGCTGGAAAAATAGAGCTTGAATTAGTGCCGCCTAATCGCTAGACTGACATTCATGAATACAGCAGAGTGGATTTCAGCAGTTTTCAGCCCTACCGGTGGCTGTGAGAAAGTGGCAGCCGCTGTGACTGCCGGTCTGAGTGTGCGCAAGGTGGACCTTTGTGCCGCTGTACCTGAGGAAAGTGTGCAGGAG
>CALABM010000018.1 GCA_937885815.1 uncultured Verrucomicrobiales bacterium
GCTGATTTTGAGTACACAATGGCTATATTCCCCCAAACTTTGGGACACATGTGCGGCGGGGCGGGAAATTGATTTTTTTCGGGGGTGAGATGATATTCTGCGTGACGAGGAGGGAAGAATATGATATACTGGGGGTGCACACGTTAGACTATAAGATGATAACATCAGACTTTCTCGTGATAGGCAGCGGCGTGGCGGGGCTGAGTTTTGCTCTGCGTGCTGCTGGTCATGGCAGTGTTATAGTGCTTTGCAAGAGTGATCCCTTGGTGAGCAGCTCTGCAAAGGCACAGGGGGGTATTGCGGCTGTGATTGATAAGAATGATACCTTCGAGGAGCACGTGGCGGATACGCTGGATGCCGGCGCGGGGCTGTGCGATGAGGAGGCGGTGCGTACGATTGTGACGGAGGCGCCGGCGGCCATTGAGGAGCTGCTGAACTGGGGTGTGGATTTTGATACGGAGGAGAATGGCGAGTTTGACCTGGGCCGCGAGGGTGGCCATGGCAAGCGGCGTATTCTGCACGCCCGTGATACGACGGGGCTGGAAATCAGCACGAAGCTTCTGGAGCGTGTGCAGAAGCACCCGAATATCCGCCTGCTGGATCACCGCATCGCGATAGATTTGATTACGACGGCTAAGCTGGGCTGTGTGACGGAGGACCGCGTGCTGGGTGCGTATGTGCTGAACCCAGCCACGGGTGAGGTGGATATTTTCCGCAGTGACCGTGTGATGCTGGCCACGGGCGGCACGGGGCGTGTGTACATGTACACCACGAATCCGAGCACGGCCACGGGTGATGGCGTGGCGATGGCTTGGCGCGCGGGCGCGAACATCTCGAACATGGAGTTCGTGCAGTTCCACCCGACGACGTTCTACAACCCGAAGTCCTCAGACCGCGAGGGGCTTTCCTTCCTCATTTCCGAGGCGGTGCGTGGCGAGGGCGGCATTCTGAAGGGGCCGGACGGCAAGGAGTTCATGCAGAAGTATGACCCGCGCAAGAGCTTGGCTCCGCGTGATATCGTGGCCCGAGCCATTAACAGTGAGATTCTGCGCACAGGGCATCCCTGCATGTATTTGGATATGACCCACAAGCCCAAGGGCTTCATGAAGGAGCGTTTCCCGTACATTTATGAGACTTGCAAGAGCTATGGCGTGGACGCTGAGGTGGATATGATTCCTGTGGTGCCTTCCGCGCACTACCAGTGCGGTGGTATTCAGACGAATACGAACGGGCAGACGAGCCTGCGCGGCCTGTTCGCGGCAGGTGAGAGCGGCTGCACGGGCCTGCACGGCGCGAACCGCTTGGCCAGTAATTCCCTGCTGGAGTGTGTGGTGATTTCCAAGCGCGCGCTGGAGACGATGCTGACGCGCCTGCCGCTGGCGCACAAGATGGAGGAGTACCCGATACCTGAGTGGGTGCACGGCGAGAAGGCGGAGCGTGATGATCTGGCGATTCTGTTCCACTGCTGGGATGAGGTGCGCCGCACGATGACGGATTATGTGAGCATTGTCCGCACGAACCACCGCTTGCAGCGTGCGGCCACACGCCTGCGCAACATTAACCGCGAGATTAATGAGTACTACTGGGGTTACCGCGTGACGCCGGAGATTATTGACCTGCGTAACTTGGCGCTGACGGCCTCGCTGATAGTGGATTGTGCTATCCGCCGCCAGGAGAGCCGCGGGCTGCACTACACGCTGGATGCTCCGGATAAGCTGCCAATGGCTCGCCCGAGTGTGCTGCACAACTGGTGATGTGTACCGATAGAATGCAACTGATTTGACAAGGTATTCTTTGATGAGTGTTTTCCGAATCATACTGAGTGGAGTGGCCGCAGCCCTGTGCGTGGCAGCCCCCGGCACCGCAGAGGCGGCAAGCAACAGCAGCAGAGGCGCGTCCCCGCGGCTGGTGGAGCGCGCGGCGACTACCCGCGGCCGCGTGGTACGCCGTGGTGAAGCGCAAACTAGTGCAAGTACTCAGAACCTGCGCCCCCGCACCACCGGTGCCACGGCCTCTACAACCTCCGGCCGCTCTACGGCCCGCACCGGCAACAACACGCCGGTGCACCGCTCAGCCCCCTGCACCGGTGTGTTCCAGACGAGGGACCAAAGCCACCGCCAGAATTTCCCGGATCCGAAGACGAATCCAGCCCCGGCCCGCCCAGGGGCGTACCCGTGGCATTTCGATATCACAGCCACGTATTTCTATATAGGCGAGAGGCCCACACAGAATAACCCGACGCCGAACACGGCCAGCAGCTGGGACAGCGCGTGGGATGACAACTACGGCGGATTCGATGACCCAGACCCCGCCAAACGTGACCCGCGCACATACGCGCCGCTGGGTTTCACACAGCAGCTGAATCCCTTCTATATCGCCCTGCCCTATAATGACATCGACAAAGGAGGCCCGAAACCCGAGGCTGCAAAAGTAATCCCCTGGTACCGCCATTATAAGGACGGAAAGTATGAATCAGTCTGCCGGGGTGCATGGGTTCAAATATACTCCAACGGGCGGTACTGCTTTGCCCAGTGGGAAGACTGCGGCCCCTTCTGCACCGACGACTGGAAATACGTTTTCCTGGGAGCACGCC
>CALABM010000019.1 GCA_937885815.1 uncultured Verrucomicrobiales bacterium
ATCTGTCTCATGCCCCACGGCGCTGACGATGGGAAGGCGGCTGGCTGCTATGGCGCGCGCCAGCTCTTCCTCGTTGAAACACCAGAGGTCTTCTAATGAGCCGCCGCCTCTTGCGATGATGAGGTAATCCACCGCCGGTAGCCCGTAGCGCTCAGGCTCGTTCCAGCGGCGTATGGCTTCCGCCAGTCCACGCTCCGCTCCTTTGCCCTGTACCTGTACAGGCAGTAAATAGGCCTGCAGCCAAGGTGCGCGGTTCTCCAACCGGTGGCGCATATCCTGTATGACGGCTCCGGTGGCGGAGGTGATGAGTCCTACACTCTGCGGGAATGCCGGTATGGGCTTTTTGCGTTCGGGGGAGAACAGCCCTTCTGCTTCCAGCCGGAGCTTCAGCTCGTCAAACTGGCGGCGCAGGTTTCCCAGCCCGGCTTCCTTTACGCTGCTCACGATGAATTGCAGCGAGCCGCGGCCTTCCCACACGGTGGCGCGCCCACTCAGCTCCACCTGAAGCCCATCGCGCAGGCGTACCCGAGAGTATGCTGCCTGATAGCGGTACAGAACGCACTGCAGCTGCGCGGTGGTGTCCTTCAGGGTGAAGTATATGTGGCCGCTGCCGGCTGCCTTACAGGAGCCGATCTCTCCCATTACGCGCTGTTCTCCTACCTGGCCTTCAACGGCGTATTTCAGGCGGGTCACCAGCTCTGAGACGCTCAGGGGCATGGGCGGCGGTTAGTCCCGGGGTGCAAGGGCGGAGTTCGGGTCCTGCCACTCGGGGTCATAGCCCTTGGCGTAGGAGAAGAGGTCGCGGTGGATGTACTCGTAGTACAGCTCACGCTGTTCTTCATCCAAGCGTTCCCATATGGCTACGTTCAGAGCACGGGCTACCTTCTGCATCATTTTCAGGGTGAGCTGGCGGCCTTGGCGTGCCTTCTGCACCTGCTTGTGTGTAAGCTGCTCCAGGGAGACGGTGACCAAATCATGATTTTCCAGCCCCCAGGCCAGCATGATGCTGTCGATGCGCTGAGTGCCGTGATTGCGTTCGTTTTCTTCGTTCATCTTTAAGGATTGGTTTGTTTAATGTGGCGGTGCCGCCGCTCGTGGGAGCCGCGGCACCGGAAGGGGGTTAATAGCCGGGAATGTGGCGTACATAGAAGCCACCGCACCGGCGCGGGGATGTGTACCAGCGCGGGCCTACTCCGCGGCCGCTGCCGGAGGTGTCAAAGCGTAAGCCTGCCACCATGAGGAAGACGTGTCCTCGTTTCGTGTAGAGTGTCAGCCAGTTGCCTCTGCCGGGGCGCCCCCAGTGGAGGAAGGTGTGGCTTGTGGGGTTAGTACCACGGCGGAGCAGCCCGGCCTCGCGCAGCACGAAGGCTGTGGCGCCGGAGCAATCATAGGCGGAGTCTATGTGACGACCGTGTCCGCCACCGCGGCGATACGGTTTGTTGACGATTCTGTTACCTGCGGCAATAACGCGCTTAATGCGCGCCGGGGCATGTCGGGGTGCAACGGCCCTACCATTACGCAGCACGTACGCTGTGTACCCTGCACGGTACTGGTAGCGCGGCGTATATGCGTTCTGTCGCATCTGATGCTGTGAACACCCGCACAGCATCAGCAGCAATACAGAAAGCAGTAGTGCTGATATGTGTCTCATATGTGAGCTAAAACGGTACGAGGAGATTGTAACACAATTCTATCAATTAGGCAAGTGAAATAAGGAAAAAGCTTCGCGCATGCGCGTAAATAGTCGCGAGCGCGAGCGCGGAAGACGCGGAATATGCTCGACACACCAAGTTATGTTCGTTAAACTGAAAACAGATAGAAGAGCAATGAATGAGAGACAAGGTGTGAAATCAGCGGCGGGGCGGATAGTGAGCATAGATGTGCTGCGCGGGTTTGATATGTTGCTACTGTGTGGCGGTGCAGCTGGTAAGCTGATGAGCGTAGGGCACGAGTTTGTTTTGTAATGCTCTTTAGGCAATTGCTGAGGGGCGTTTCGTAGCAGGGCTGGGGTGTGGCTCTACAGGGGCACCTAGGCGCGGAAGATGCCCGTTTTGAGCGTAAAAAAAGCCGCTGCGCAGTGAGCGCAGCGGCCGTAAGTAAGGTTCGGTGATAACCGGGGCTGTTTTTAGACGAGGCCCTGATCAATCATGGAGTCGGCCACCTTCACGAAGCCAGCGATGTTAGCGCCGGCCACATAGTTGGTGAAGTCGCCGGTGGAGTCCGGGGAGTACTCGCGGGCGTGGTTGTAGGCGTTCTCGTGAATGTTCTTCATGATGCCGAAGAGTTTCTCGTCCACCTCCTCGGCGGACCACTTGAGGCGCATGCTGTTCTGGCTCATTTCCAGACCGGAGGTAGCTACGCCGCCGGCGTTGGCAGCCTTAGCCGGACCGTAGAGAATCTTGGCCTGAAGGTAGGCGTTGATGCCGTCCAGATCGGTGGGCATGTTAGCACCTTCAGCCACGAGCTTACAGCCGTTCTTGATAAGGGTGGCAGCCTCCGCGCCGTTGATTTCGTTCTGCGTGGCGCAGGGGAAGGCGCAGTCGCAGGGCACGCTCCAGGGGCGCTGGCCCTCGAAGTACTGGGCGCTCGGGAAAGCGTCTGCATACTCCTTGATGCGGCCGCGGCGTACGTTCTTGAGCTCCTGAATCCACTCGAGTTTCTCAAGGGTGATACCCTCGGGGTCAAAGACGTAGCCATTGGAGTCACTCATGGTGACGGGCTTGGCGCCGAGCTCATTGAGCTTCTTCACGAGGTACTGGGCCACGTTACCGCTGCCGGATACCACGCATACCTTGCCCTGCAGGTCGTCACCCTTGGTGGCGAGCATGTTCTGGGCGAAGTATACGGTGCCGTAACCGGTGGCTTCCGGACGGATGAGGGAACCACCCCAGTTCAGGGATTTGCCGGTGAGCACGCCTGTGAACTCATTGCGAAGGCGCTTGTACTGGCCGAACATGTAACCGATTTCGCGGGCACCCACGCCGATGTCGCCGGCGGGTACGTCCGTATCCGGGCCGATGTGGCGCTGTAGCTCCGTCATGAAGCTCTGGCAGAAGCGCATTACTTCGCCGTTGCTCTTGCCCTTGGGG
>CALABM010000020.1 GCA_937885815.1 uncultured Verrucomicrobiales bacterium
CGCCTCTCGGGGCGCGGGAGCCCACCGGGCTTCCGCGTGTGCTCAACAACCGCTCATGCCCTGCGGGCACTCGGTGAACCGGGGAGCTTATCCATCACTCGCAACGGGCAGGGTGTGAGAAGCCCCGGAATTGCTCCATAAAAAAGGCACCCGAAATGGGTGCCTTTTTTATGGAATTCACGAGCCATCAGCTTGGGAAATTTGCGCCCGGAAATCGCTTTTTTCGTTTTTCCTACGTTCAGCCCAAGCAAACATGGAATTACATTATAATATATTGGATAGTAGCGTTTTATGAAATCCGCTTCGCAATTCAGGAGTCTGTCACATCTCTTGTAAGAGGTCAGGCAAAATGAAATACAACATTCGCGGAAAATGGCAAAAAAGAAGAAAATGCCCCTCCACGCTTGAACAGAGGGGCGGGAATTGATATAATACACGTAACAGATACACGCTTAGTTATGACCAGCTCACAATTACACAAACTTCTTACCACCGTAGCCTTGGGGCTTACGGCTTCGCTCTTACTTTCTTCCTGTAGTGAGATGAAATCCGAGGCTTCCATCGGCCCCCATACAAAGCGCTATTTGAAGGAAGGGAATGAGGCTTTGACGCGTGCCTACGTGGCTGCAGAAGAAATGAATAAGCGGGAGGGAAATGACCTTCGGCTGATATTTGATTACGATGAAATCCCGGACCCGACCGGTGGGCACACAGAGGAATGGGCGAGTGTGGACGCTTCCGGCGATGTTGTGAGTATACACGGTACGCCGTACCAATTGCGCTTTACGCAAACAGGGGAAGATGAAACATGGCAGTTGTTCTTTGTGGACACGGATTCCGGCTCCCGCGAGGAACTTGATGTGCATGTGGGTACGCAAAAACTGCCGTTTTCTATTGCGGTACGCGGCAAGGCGGAGCCTGTCTCCGCCGTAACTCGACTGTATTTGGCGCCCGATGGTAAAAGTTTGGTGGTGGATGCCTTTTGCGGGGCGGACCACGAGGAGAGCGGACCGCTGTGTATATCGTGGAGAGAGGGAGCTCCCATTGTGGAAACTCCGATTCGTACGATGGAATGGGTTACCCGCATGCCCGGAAGTGAAAGCGATGAGTATTTTGTGGGGTGGAAGGGAACGCGCCCAGTTACAACACACCGACGCAGGTAAACAGAACGATTCGACGCGTTGCTTTATCAAACCCCACCCGCAAGACTAGGACGCCCCAACGCTGGGCAAGAATGAGCCCCAGCCTCCATACATCGCTCGCAAGTGTCTTTTTATCCCCTTGCAAGCGATGTTTCATTTTAGGTTGTCACCCGGTGAAAAATGCACCTTAAACATCTGATTCTGTGTAGCTTGCCAGTTCGAAACATCTTTGCTTGTCGCAGAGTTACCATCTGCTCAAAGTTGCCTACTTGTCGCGGCGTAGGATTCATCCGAAGACGGAAGCTCACAGAATCAACAGATTGTAGATTCGAAGCATCTTTAGTGACCCTAAAAGGCGTTCGCGCTTAGCAAAACGGGCTTCCGTCTTCGCTCGACGAGCTACGCCAAGATAAATCGGCATGCTTCTTCATCGCACACAACGGGGCAGGGGTTCGAATCCCCTATGCTATGCAAGAAAAAGCACCCGTCCGGGTAGAGCGATGGAAGGGTGTGGCGTCACGGCCGTTCGCTGACTTGGCGCCCCCGCTCGCCCCCGGCAGATGCCGAGACCGATGCTCACCTTAGCGCCATCAGCCATACCGAGGGCACTCTTTTGCATATCTTCGTATGTTTCTATAATGCCCGGAAACAGGAACAAATAATCTCAGCGCAAGCAAGCTGGGCAGGGTTACTCGGAGCGTTGCACTCGGGCATCCAAGGTGGGGCAGCGGAAATAGCCGCTACCCTCTGCCACACCATAAAACACGTAGCGAGAATCCGCAATTTTCACATCCGGTACGCCGTCCGAGTTCGCATCACACACCAGCACCCGCAGCTCAGCAGGCCCCAAGGTCAGGCGGTAGAACTCACCATTCGCGGCGGGAAGTGATAGGGAGAGGCGATGGCGCCGGGAAAGGTGCCGCAAAGACGGCGGCATCTTATGCACCGACTCGCGTTCCCGGACTATCTCTACCGGAAAGCGCAGCTCACCATGGCGCAGGTACCATGTCTCCGGCTTCTGCTCGTTCAGGCACATGGAGATGTCCAGCATGTGGTCAGGCAGCAATTCCACCTCACGCGAGCCGCCCGGTAGGGGCAAAAGCATGGCTACGCGGGGGCGGGTGCGCTCCGTGGGCCTCCCCATGTAGAGCACTTGCCCCCTCAGGCGGTATGTTCTGCCCTCCCCCTCAAAACGGGCCTCGCTGCGAGCTTTGTCCGCCAACTGCCGCAGCAGGTGCCAGCGGCCATTCTCCCGCCGCCAGAGTTGCGCCGTGCGCACGGAGCTATCGAACCCGGAGGTGAGCCCTGGCTCATAATTCATATTCCACGCATAGTCCTCACACAACGGGGATGAGAACATGTTGGGGCTATCCGCCCGCCGGATGACATGCGGCACATACTCATGCGCACCGGCCCGTACAGAGTCGGGAGGAGGGAACGCAACATAGGTCACATACGGCTCCGCTATCTCCATTTTCTCGCGCTGCGGACTGTTAAAAAAGCTGTTGATGGACAGGGGGAGCTCCAAATGCCGGGTTTTATGCGGCTGCAGCACACACTCCTTTCGCAGCCAAGCCCGATACACCATATCGTGCATGGCTGGTTGCCCCATAAGCCCGTTCACCTCGAACAAGCCCGGCAGCAAGCGCACAGGAATATCCAGCGTATTGTGTACCTCTACCTGCACGATGCCAGACTCAAAGCCCATGTAGCGCAGCTGCACATACTGAGGAGCATCCGCAAAACTGCCATCCATCGCCATATCCGCCACCAAATGCCCGGTAGCCGTGAGCAACTGCAGCACCGTGCCATCCCAGCGGTGGGTGGCTACGTTATCACAGGCTATTCGAAAATCGCGCATCTGAATTCCCCACCACTGCCCACGCTCACGCCGCACCAACATGTAGCGCACATACACCGCCTCGTTCCTCTCCTCACGTCCCTCTTCAAAGCGCAGCAGGTAGACATCCTCTGCCAGCTTTTCTGCGCGTACTTCGCGCATTCCCTCCATGCGCAGCTGCAGCGCTCGTGTAGGGTCACCCCAAACGGGTTGCATGGTATACAAAGCAGCCGCCTTTAGCAGCTCTTCCTGTGTAGGATCGGCTGTCGGTTCTGCCCAGCAACTCAATGCCCCCAGAAAGAACGCGCATAGTACTCTGCTCACAATGCTTGCCATCCCCGCACTATACACTAAATCCAAGTCTGTTGCAAGCATAAAAATCACCCGGAATCAGCGACTTTTCTCCTTTTCTGATTATGCGCTTGTGATTTTGTGCTCTGCTCTTATCTTGATGAATCGCGGCGCATTTTTCGCTTCGGCTTCGTCTATTCTTCTGTATGAAAGTTCCGCATGCCAGAGCAACACAAGGGAAAAGACCATGACCCGCCCCCGGCAGACCAAGGGCTCCACTTCGAGCAAATCCTAGGCTTTTGCCCGTCTCGGCGTATCAACGAGAAGGCGGAGTCTGTTTTTGCGCTTTTCCGCACTAACAGCTTGCAGAGGCTCCCGGATTTTGGTAACATGACACCGTAACAAATTGCTATAACGGATTAAATTATGTTTAAACAGACTCTGAAGATTGCAAGTTGGTTATTTTTACCTTTTTCGATACTGTGGATTCTGGCTTCTGCTTTTTTCTGGTATCAGACGACATCCAAGCTGATGGAATGGGAAAAAGCCCCGGCCGTAGTCACAGCTGTTGAACCTGATGCCTTAGAAGTAGGGAGTAATGGTGCACCAATGAAATATGCCATGCTTTCTTTCCGCTCTCAGGAAGGGAGGGAATACATGGTTCGAAGCCAATTAGGTAATACAGGAAAGCCTCTTTGGAACGTCGGAGAAAAGGTGGAGGTCATTTTCCCTGCCGATTCCCCGGAAAAAGCCGAAGAGAATATTTTTATTGTACAATACCTACTGCCGCTCGGAATAACTCTGGCAGCCTTGATGTTTTCATTGGTAACGACTTTGCTTTTTTGGGTCGGAAATAAAAAGAATGCAAAATCAAGGGAATGAGCAACAAAATACCCGCCACGCTTGAACATAGGGGCGGGAATTGATATAATAACCGGTGACATATACGCGCTTAGTTATGCCCACCATCTCCAGAATCCTTGCCACCACAGCCCTCTGCCTTGCGGCGATGGGGGGGAGTTCGTGCACTGCGGCTGAAATTGAGTCTTCTGATAATACGGCAGCTCACGCCTACG
>CALABM010000021.1 GCA_937885815.1 uncultured Verrucomicrobiales bacterium
TGCTTCCTACGAGGAGCAATCAGAAAAGTAAGAATCATATTTCCTGATCATGAGCCAAGTCAGTAACTTCAGAACCATAGCCTCATCTTCTGGCAGAGAGTACACAATGCGTTTCTTTGAGGAATCTGCTTTTGCGATTCGTTTCTTCTGTGGTACAGACAATCCTTTACCGCTGAATATCCTGTTTACAACAGGTAAATATCTCTGTTCATGAACATATTGGAATAGTTCTTGAGCATCTGAAATGCGAAAATAGGTTGGATCAACCTTCTGTTCGTAGAAGTCAATCCAAACCTTTTCATCCAATAGTATATTGAGCAGTGACATAGTCTTAAAAAAAGAGGAGAAATGGTTTGAAATTGGAACCTTTCCAATACGGGCACTTATATCGGTCAGCTGTCTGCAAAGCATTTAAAGACCGGTACTGGAGCCGCAGCAGACGCTATGCATTCTCCTCTTGAATTTTTAGTTAATTGAAAGCCTTGCGGATTCTCTCTACAACATAATCTCTTTCGTTCTTTTTCTCAAAGAAGAATTTCAGTACATCAACACCATTCTCCTTACATAGAGCCATTGTTTCCTGAACTGAATATCTCTTTACCTTGCTCCATTCCACAAGAAGTATTGCCACCCTCTTGCCATCTTTACTGAGCAAGAAGTTGATAGGCATTGCGTGTTCTGGCGCATTTGGGAACATTGCTCCAACCTCAATCTGATAATCCTCACCCTCCAAATATTCCTTGAAAGTCTTGTTCAAATCATCTGAGAGTGTATTGTACTTTCTTACATTGGATATATCCTGAATGTGTCTGAAATCGTATTTCTCCAATTTTGGCCCCTCTTTCTCAACCTTAGGTCTGACAACTGTTTCAGGCTCCTTATATCCACCAGACAAAGCCTGTTGCTCAAGTTCATGCCAAGCCTTATCTACATTAAGATAAGTCGAAGCATATTCATGATTGAGCAGATTATCGGAGAGGAAGTGGTCATACTTCTGCTTCTCCTTCACCTGCACGCGGGTGAGTACCACCTCCTGCAGAGAAGGATGCACCTTCATCATGTTGGCCAGCAGGAGATTGCGATCCAAATCCGGCAGGACGGAAGAATCATACAGTGACTTGGCGAAGGGGCGGGCCTCCAGCTCGCTGATACCGGTTACCAAGTCAGGTGCAAGTTCCTTATCGTCCATCAGCAGGTTGCGCAGGCGGAGGGCCTTGTTGGGGCCGCCGTCAGCACTGTCCTTCTCAATGGTGGCGATAATAGCTGCACCCAGAGCCATCTTGGTCTTGTCCACCAGCTCCTTAGCCAGACCGTTACGCTCCTTGCACACCCAGATGAGCACATCCGGGCTGAGGTTCTGGCGGGAGATGCCGTTCATGATATCGGAGAAGAGCTGCTCCTTGGCGCCCTTGGAGATGATGAAGTCAGCAGCAGCTGCGGTCACCTTGGGGCCTCCGAAGAGGAAGATGTTCGTGGTGTAGGCCAGCCAGTTTTCGGGGTAAGCCTCAGGCAGGGCCGTGTACACAGCATTCTGGCGTGCTACGGAGAGCTCGCCGATGTAGTTCACCAGCTCTTCGGAGGGGATGGTCTGAAGCTTGTCAGCCAGAGTGGTGAGCTTCTCTACGCCGGCAGCTGTCAGCGCGGCATCAAACTCAGCCTGCTTGGCCTCATCCTTGCCGTGAGTGCCTTCCAGAATGCCATCACGGATGATGATGAGCTCCAGAACGTGCTGAGGCTCTGTGCGGTCACGCTCGATGTCGTCCTCCATAGCCTTTACCAGCTTGGCGGCAATTTCAAACTCACCGTTCAGGGCCTCTAGGCGGGCCTGGTCCAGAATGCGCACACAGCTCTCCAGTGTGGTGGCGTCCGTGTAGTCTGCCAGAAGGGCTGCTGCAGCACTGGTGGCCTCACGGGTCACGATGGCCTCACCGCGGCGGGTGGGCAAGCGGAAGCGGGGATCATCACGCATGGCGGCGCGAGCTTTCTCCCACCAAGTCTTCCAGTTTTCTTCAGCAATGACGCGCCCGCTGAGGAACTTCTCCAAATCATCAGGCTGCATTTCCAGTACTTCTTCTACACCTTCGCGCAGGGAGTAATTGTGCTCCAGTACAAAAGCGATGAACTCCAGAATCGTTTCCTTGCCCTCGGCCTTGGCCTTGCAACCGGCGGGGTCTTCAAAACACGTGACGAGGAAGTGGCCGGCAGGTACCGGCGTAAGCTGATTGAATGCCAGCTTCAGGCCCATCACGTAATTGGGATTTTTCTCGAAATTAATCTTGACGCGCTGCTTGGCAAGAGACCATGCCTCCACCTTGCCAACGCCCCATTCCGGGTGCATCACGTAATTGGCGGGGGAGAACTTATCCAGCCTGGCTGCGAAATCAGCCGGAATCTTACCGGCTTTCACGAGTTTTTCTAAATCACCATGCATACGTGAATACAGTATAGCATGCATCTTGTCAAATTCAAGCCCCGAATTAGCTTTTTTTTGCATTTTTTTTATTTTTTGTGAAAGAAAACGTAAAATAGGGGCGTACCTATTGCAAACACACGCACCAACTACCCGGTGAAGTGAAGCCACCCTGAGTGACTCCGGTTTGTATTTCATAATAGATAGTTAAAACGTACGCCGGAACGGCGCCGGAGGAGCGAGTGCTCCAACCGGCGCCGTTCTTTCTTACCGCTCTCGCGTGATAGAGCTTAGTGAGATAAAATGGCTTGCTCCCAGAGGTCCGGGCGGTGGAAGTCCGGCTGGGTGTCACAGGGCAGGGCGGTGGTGAGGAACACTTGGTCCGGTGATTTCAGAATGGCTGCAGCCGTGAGTTTGCAATCTGCCGGGCTGATGCCTACTTCTTCCAGTACCGCTGCCGGGATGAGGGCGCTGCAGCTCCAGCCTTCAGCCGTGGAGCTACCTGTGGCCTGAATGCCCGCCGGCTCCCAGTTTTCAAATCCGGGTGCTATGCAGCGCGGTGCACAGAAAACGGCTGCCCACCAAGCGCCATTCGGGCTGAGATTGAACTCCATGTAACGCTTTCCTCCCGGTGTCGTGATAAAGAACTCCGCCGCATCATAGCGCCACAGCTCTGCCTGAAAGCCTCCGCATTTGCCCTCCGGGTGCACCAGCGCCGGCGCTTTCCGGGCTGCGCTGAACACTAAGCCCTCTGCGGTCAGTTTAAAGCTGTACTCATACGGCGGCTCAACCGGCTGACCGTACCACTCTTGCCCAATGCTCTGAAGGTGCGCCTTTCCTGTAGAAATGATGCTTTTCATGCTCACTATCATACCACACATGTTATGCGCGCGCAAGGAGAGATTTTATTAATTCGGAAAAACACACCAAAAAATGCCGATATAGGGCAAAAGTGGAACAAAATGCGACATTTTATGTAAAAAAGGCTTGCAAATTCAGAGAATTACGTGTATTCTTCGCCGCGCGAGCTGCACAAAACCGACCGTTGGTCCTCCATTTCCACGGAAGTTGGCTCGCATGGAGGGAAACCCGGTCACACCATAAAAACAATATGTCAGACGATCTGAACAACGAGCAGGAGGTCATTGAGTTGGCCCATTTCGAGATTCCGAACACACTCAAGCGCATTGAGGACCCGGAGGATCCCAATCACGTTACTTTCATTGCCGAGCCCATCGAGACGGGGTTCGGTCACACGCTGGGTAACTCCCTGCGTCGTGTGCTGCTCAGCTCCCTTGAGGGTGCCGCCATCACCAGCGTGCGTATCGCCGGTGCTCAGCACGAGTTCACCTCTCTGCCCGGCGTGGTGGAGGACGTGACCGAAATTATCCTTAACCTGAAGAAGATTAAGTTTGCTCACCACGGTAAGGAGCCCCGCACGCTGTCCCTTCGCGTGACCAAGCAGGGCGTTGTAACCGCCGGTGACATTCAGGACGACCACATCTACTCCGTCGTTAACAAGGATCAGGTAATCTGCCATCTGGATCAGAGCACCATCTTTGACTGCGACTTCGAGGTGAACGTGGGCCGTGGCTTCTACACTGCCGAGGATAACAACGACAAGGACCGCGCTATCGGCGTTATTCCGATTGACTCCATCTTCTCCCCCGTTACCCGCGTGAAGTACGCTGTGGATAACGCCCGTGTGGGGCAGATGACTGAGTTTGACAAGCTTGTACTGGACGTCTGGACGGACGGTCGTGTAAGCCCGAACGATGCTATGCTTCAGGCTGCCAGCATCATGCGTCATCATCTGGACGTGTTCGTGGAGAGCGACAGCCGCCGCGTATCCTTCGACCGCGCTTCCGGTGGCGATGGCGATGCCAACACCGCTCAGCTCCGCAAGCTCCTGAACATGAGCGTGAACGAAATCGAGCTCTCTGTGCGTGCAGCTAACTGCCTGAACAACGCTAACATCACCACCGTGGGGCAGCTCGCCATGAAGACCGAGGCCGAAATGCTCAAGTACCGCAACTTCGGTAAGAAGTCCCTCAACGAAATCAAGGAGAAGCTCGTTCAGCACGGCCTGTCTCTGGGCATGCAGTTCGATTCCAAGCTTCTTTCCTCTCCCGGCGGCAGCCCCCGCCTGCGTGACTCTGATGAGCCCCGCGCCACGGACCTGCAGGCTCTCATCTCCCACAACATCGAGGCTTACGGCTTTGATGATGAGGACGAGGATGATTTCGACGAGTAAAGCTCCCTACTTCCCTTACACCCCTTCATTACTAACAAACACATTATAACATAATACTATGAGACACGGCGTCAAAAAGGCCAAGCTGCAGCGCACGGCCTCCCATCGTAAGGCTCTGCTTGCTAACCAGGCTTGCAGCCTCATCTCCCACGGCCGCATCACCACCACTCTGGCCAAGGCTAAGGCTCTCCGCCCCTACGTGGAGAAGCTCATCACCCTCGGCAAGACTGGCACCCTGCACGCTCGTCGTCAGGCTCTGGCCACTCTGCCCCAGCCCAAGGTTGTTACCAAGCTTTTCAGCGTGGTTGCCGAGGCTACTAAGGACCGTCAGGGCGGCTACTGCCGCATCGTGAAGCTTGGTCAGCGCATGACGGACAGCGCTCCCATGGCTCTCATCGAGATTATCGACCTGCCCCAGCTTACCGCCCCCGTGGCCCCCACCACAACCGTGGGTACCGGCTCCACTGAGGCCCCCGCTGCTGAAGAGCAGAACTAAAGAGTCTGATTCAGATAAGATTTAATCATAAGGAGGCGGAATCTACGGATTCCTCCTCCTTGCGTTGTTGCTTTATCGCTGAGTGCCTTGGCCAAATGGGCCTGTTAAAAAGAGCATCTTGCCGATACAGAGAGAGGCTGCTTTTTAAGTGATGTATTTGTTTTTACATTTTATGCAGCTCGGGCAGGATTGCGTAAATCTGGCTTGACATGTAAGCCCTGCTCTCGTAGTATAGGCTTGTGCAGGAACGAGGTCGAAAAAAAATTGCTATTTTATCGGATTATCCGTGTTGGAACTATTTTGAGGATATCCCTCGAGGGGGGCATCCTGCTCCGTGGTTAACTGCTTTGCATCGCTCCTTTGCTAAGGATGAGGCAGCATATGAAGTTCATTGGATTACTCTTTCTAAAGCTGTAAAAAAACACCGTACAATGGAGGCCGGGGGGCAGTATATGCATGTGCTTCCAACCGGGAGTAAGACACTCTCTCAATATTTGCATTACTTGCCGGATCGAATTAGAATAGCTAAATGCCTGCGAAAGATAAAACCTGATTTGCTTCACGCGTGGGGGACTGAAAGCTGTTACGGATTAAGTGCAAAGGATTTTAAGGGGAAGAAGCTTTTTTCTCTTCAGGGAGCACTTACCGCGTATGCTCAGCGCTCCTATATGCCACCTTTCATGATTCGTCAGGCGAAATTTGAAAAGGGACTATTGCAATCAATGCCTATTATAACAACTGAGTCTGAATGGGCTCGTGATAGGGTATTAGAGTTAGCCCCCGGTGCAGATGTGCGCTTATGGGAATATGCTGCGGAGGAGCGCTTTTTTAATGTTGAACGAAAACTTTCAGCTAATCCGGCTTGTCTAATGATAGCCTCGGCTTCTCATATAAAAAATGCTCCGACTGCTATTGCAGCTTTTTCGCAACCCGAATTGCGACATGTGAAGCTATATATGGCTGGAATTAATCCAGGCGTGTATGATAATCTCCCTGATAATGTCATTCCTCTGGGAAAAGTGGATAGGGAAAAGCTAGTTGAAGTATTACAGAAGTCGTGGGCTCTTATCCATCCTAGCCTTGCTGATACTGGTCCTACAGTAGTAAAAGAAGCTCGAGTAATGGGGCTTCCTTGCATTGTTTCTACTGAATGTGGGTCTAAGCAATATGTGGTTCCCGGAAAATCGGGTTACGTAATCTCGCCTATGTCAGTGGACAGCTTGGTTGAAGGAGTTCTGTCTATTATAAAGGATGCTGATACCTCTCTCTCGATGGGCGAATATGATAAGGCAAGGTGCTGTGAAGAATTATCCCGAGCCGTCATGTTTGAAAAGATTATGGCCCTGTACAAGGAAATTTTAGAAGGCTGATTAAGATGACTTTGCAGGAGTTTAAGGTGGGTGTTTTAAGGAAGCTGTACGCTATTAAAGCTGTAGCGTATAGATTAAAGGGAGTATGCATAGGAAAAGGCTCGTTTATTAGCGGGTTCCCTCATATTTTCATGAAGCGGCGCAATCAAATTGTGCTAGGGAATAATGTGACGCTTCACTCCAAGAAGAAATATAACCCGCTCATGAGGCATCGCATCACGCTGGCCGCGGTTACGCCTGAGGCTAAAATCGAGTTTGCAGATAATAGCGGCGCGAGTGGGTGCACGGTTATTTGTGCCAGTCACATATCCGTGGGTCGTTACACCATTTTGGGAGCAGGCTGTGTTCTGTATGATTGTAAGGAGCATGAGTATTCACCACGTACGGGCTGGTTCTCATGCCGTAAGAAAACAGGAGCCCCCATCAAAATAGGTAATCGATGCTATATTGGCATGGATTGCATTATATTGAAAGGGGTAACAATAGGTGATAACTGCGTTATTTCGGCAGGTACCATTATTAAAGAAGATGTGCCTGCCGGGCATTTGGCTCAGGGAAATCCTGCCGTGTATACGCCTTTGCCGGAGCGTTTGACGGTGGTGGAAGAGGATGAGTAGTTGCCGCTGCCGCTCCTTACTGGTAAATGTGCGGATGGGCTAATCAGTCGCCCGTAGGTGACTGGCCCCGCAGCAGGGCGGCACAGAAGCTTTCCGGGAGGCCGGTGCGTGAGATTTTCTCCGCAGCGGCCTTTGCATTATAATCTACCCTGCGCAGGGTGAGGGTGGCTGTTTCCTCATCATACAGGCCGTAGGCGGCGCGGTAATTCAGGTCCCTAGGCTGGCCAACGGAGCCGGGGTTAATGAGGTAACGGCATTCAGCCTCCAGCTGTAGGGAGAAGGTGCCGCTTTCATCATAGGCTACGGGGATAATGCTCACCTTGCCCTCCCGCTTGCTGAAAATCGCCGGGCGGTGGGTGTGTCCGTAGAAACAAAGCTGCCCCTCGAACTGGGTGAAAGCTGTGCGAGCCTCCGGTACTGTGGAGATGCGCTGCCATTCCTCGCCGGGGGCAGGGGATGCATGCACTAAAGTGAGCCCATGCCAGGAAGCTTTGCGGGGGAGAGGGCGTACGAGGTTCACCAGCTCGGTGCCGAGCATGGCAGCTGTGCGGTCCATCATGGCAGTATACAGCGGTACTCCGAAGAGACCTCGCTGCAGCAGCGCTTGTTCGTGATTGCCGCGTACGGCTACACTGAACAGCGGCATTACCATCTGCATACAGGCTGCTGGGTCTCCGTTGAACCCGATGACATCACCCAGCCCGGCGTAGTGCGTAGCTTGCAGCTGTGCTGCATCTGACAGCACAGCTTGCAAGGCTTCTAGGTTGGCATGAATGTCGCTGAGAAGCGCGACTTTCATTTTTACTCCGCAAGCAGGGTTTTCAGGCGGGCTTTGAAGGCGGGAATGCCATCACCCATGGCGGCGGAGATAGGCAGTATCTCAATCTTGGGGAAGCGCTGGCGCAATATTTCCAGATTTTCCACGGCCGTGGGGTCATCCATCTTGTTAGCCAGGATAATCCAACGGCGCTCGGCAAGCTCATCCGAGTACAGCTTAACTTCCTTGCGCAGCGTCTGAATGGCCTCCACGGGGTCGTGCTCCAAGCCGGTCATGTCCACCACGAAAAGCAGCACATGACAGCGCATGATGTGGCGCAGGAATTCGTGGCCCAGACCGCGGTTCTCGGACGCACCCTCAATGATACCCGGAATATCCGCCACAATGCAGCGGGAGTAATCCTCGAACTCCACCACACCCACAATCGGCTGCAGCGTGGTGAAGGGGTAGCTGGCTACCTTGGGAGTGGCGCGGGAGATGGCGCCCAGCAGAGTGCTCTTGCCGGCATTCGGGTAACCCACAAGACCGGCATCTGCGATGCGGCGAAGCTCAAAGAAGAACACGCCGCTTTCAGCCTCCGTGCCGTACTCAAACTTAAGGGGAGCCTGGTCCGTGGCGGTGCGGAAGTGCCAGTTGCCGCGGCCACCCTTACCACCCTGGCAGAGTACGAAACGCTCACCGGGCTCCGTAAGGTCCGCTATCTGCTCGAACTCAATGCCGTCACCCTCACGCTCCAGCCAAGTTGCTTCCTGCATGGTGGCGGCGTTTGTGCGGTACACGATAGTGCCGGGCGGCACTTTGCCGATGACGGTGCGGCCGTCCTTACCATGCTTGCGAGCGTGCATGCCGGGCATGCCATCCGTCGCGACAAGCTTGGGGTCATAGAAATAATTGCGCAGGTCATTCGTGCCTGTGCTTACTTCAAGGATGACGCTGCCGCCGTCACCACCGTCGCCGCCATCAGGGCCGCCACGCGGTACAAACTTCTCGCGTCGGAAACTGGCCAAGCCGTTTCCGCCCTTGCCTGCCTTGGCAAATATACGAATATGATCTACGAACATGGGCGGCAGCTTAATGGATTACAGCACTAATGTCAAGCGTTATTTGCAATTAGTGCGAGACGAAACGCAAAGTATAAGAACTTTGCATTGTGCTTTAGTTGAGAACTTCTCGTGTAGTGGAGAATAAAGCTTTACCCTTGCTCGGCGCTGGGCGGCGGCAGAGAAGCTGATGTATAAGGCACCTCTCGGGCGAGTATGCGGATATTGGGCTTGAAAAGGCAGGGTGAATTTGCTACCATGCATGTGCATGCTCAAGAAGATGTACATATTCCGCTGTCCTCTGGCAGAGTTTGAGGAGATAGAGCGAATCTGCACGGAGAATGGTACAGACCACTCCCGGGTGGTGAACGCAGCGCTGCTGATGTTCACGGACTGCATGGCGGAGGAAGGTATTTTGGAGCACCGGCAGCTTCCCCCTTGTGCGTTGGAAGAGGCGCGGCCTGTTTCGGCTGGGCGGGGCGGAAGAAAAATCACACATCCGTAATCTGATTCTGATACACCATGGCTAGGATATTAGTGGCACTGAGTGGAGGCGTGGATAGCGCGGCGGCGGCAGCTTTGCTGGTGGAGCAAGGGCATGAAGTCGTGGCGGCATACATGAAGAACTGGGTGAATGAGGAGAATATACCCGGCGAGTGTCCGTGGGAGCGTGATATTGAGGATGCTCTCGGCGTGTGCCGTAAGCTTGGCATAGAGCTGCGCGTGGTAGATCTCATAGAGCAGTACCGCAGCCGAGTGGTGAATTACCTGATAGAAGGTTACCGCGCGGGGTTCACTCCGAATCCTGATGTGCTTTGTAACCGCGAAATGAAGTTCGGTGTGCTGCTGGATTATGCCTTGGAACAGGGCTTCTCCTCTGTGGCTACCGGGCATTATGCCAAGCGGCTGGACGTACCGGGAGAGGGCAGTTATGTGCTGCGAGGTGCGGACCGTAATAAAGACCAGTCTTATTTCCTTGCGCTGATGAAGCCGGAGCAGGTGGCTCATGCCGTGTTCCCTGTGGGGGAGTTGACCAAGCCGCAGGTGCGTGAGCTGGCGCGCCGTTTTCAGTTGCCGAATGCAGAGAAGAAGGATTCTCAGGGTATATGCTTCATTGGCCAAGTGAAGATGAGCGATTTCCTGCGCCATTATCTGCCGGATAATCCCGGGGATATTGTGGATTTGAAGGGGCGCAAGCTCGGGCGGCACGATGGCTTGCACCTTTTTACCATGGGGCAGCGCAAGGGGCATTTTGTTGCCTCGCCCCGTGAGGGGGTGGCCTATGTGGTGGTAGGTAAGGATTTGAAGCGTAACCGCCTGATTCTCGGCTACGAGGGGGAGGATACCCCCGGCCTGTATGCTTCTGCTGCCGTGGTGGGCGGGGTCCACAACAACCTCTGCCCGCTGCCGGAGCGCATCATGGCTCAGGCTCGTTACCGGGCTCCTGCCGTACATGCGGCCTGCACTCCGCT
>CALABM010000022.1 GCA_937885815.1 uncultured Verrucomicrobiales bacterium
TCACAAGGAAAATCCCACGGCGAAGCAAATGATGAAACAGGCAGATAACTCGCAGAAAGGAGATTAGGAGAAAAATCACCCATTTTGCATTCATGCTGCGGATTCGGAGGCGAGATGTGTTAATGTAAAAGTAAAGGAGACAGCCTCCGGAGCTAAAAGCGGATTTCGATTTTTCTGTAGAACTGATTCCAAGTATATGATAACAAATGCCACCGGAGTACAGATTCGTGCATTTACAGCCCAAGATGCTAGAGCTGTGGCAGAATTGTTTTATCATACTGTACACAGCATCAATGCGGCAGATTATAATGAAGAACAGCTGAATGCCTGGGCCCCGGTAGAGGTTTTAAAAGAAGACTGGAGCCACCGTTTTGACGACCGCTTGGCCGTGGTGGCGCAGTACTCAGGGGAGGTAATCGGTTTTGCCGATATGGATGTGGCTCGGTGTTATCTGGACCGCCTCTATGTACACCGGGATTATCAACGCCGTGGTATAGGTACCGCACTTTGTGACGCGCTGGAATCCGCATGCCCCACGGGGGCTATTATAAGTGTGCATGCGTCTCTGACGGCTGAACCCTTTTTCATCTCCCGCGGTTATCACATAGAACACAGGCAAAAAATCCTCTGCCGAGGCGTTTTGATGGATAATTGCCTGATGTGTAAATCAAAAGCGTGAACATCGGCTGCCCCTGATATTTTCGTCCGAAAATCTCTTATTTAGCTTTTAGTACAATATAAACTATGGATTCGGAGTTAACGCTATACCTGTTCTACGATAAAGATTTTCCCTTGCTTCTGCCTCCGCCTTACGATGAGGTAGAGCCAGAAGAAAGCTGTGCCTGTTTGCAGGAATGTGGTGATATGGCAGAATTAAATGATGAGCTTGCACTAGCCGGGCGAATGTTAAAGCAGGTACAGGGACAAGGCATCAGCTTGAGTGTGTATCGCCGGGAAAACAAGGCCCAAGCCGATGATTCCGCCGTGCGATTGAGCCATGGGCTACTGCAGCAAATGAATACGTGCAAATGTGGTTTTGACTATTCATATTACATTTCCCATCAGCGCAGCTCGAGATTCACACAGGTTGCCAGCTTCTTTCTGATTACCTTTCCCAGTGGTGGGGTGGATGCCGGAGTGCCATCGAATGGGCCATGGATTTTTTCCGATGAATATCGAGGGAAACGCTTTATCGTGACTCCGTTCACCGCAGCACTAGCGGATTGGTTAGCTCTTCTTGCAGAGCAGACTGTTACCTTTCCTGAACTGAGAATAGATTATTTTTCGGAGGGCTGCATGGTCATATGGTATATGTCAGCGGAGGATGAAATCAGCTCTCTTACTTCCCTTGGTTGCAATGTTCAACTGCGTATTCATCCTGCCATGCTCCTGCCGAAAGATGACTCTATCGCGCCCTTGTTCCGATACCTCATGCGCAGCTCAGTTTGGCGGGAAATCCTACAGCCACCGAGCGAATAAAACGACGAAGCCGATACTTCCAAGTGTTAACCGAGAAAGAGCTGGATAAAAAACACCGGTAATAAACATAGGAAACTCGCAACAAAATGCCATCCACGCTTGAACAGAGGGGCAGGAATTGATATAATACACGTAACAGATACACGCTTAGTTATGACCATCTTCCGTAAAATCCTTGCCACCTCAGCCATCTGCCTTGCGGCACTGGGGCTTAGTTCGTGCTATTCGACTCTGCATCAATATGCGTGGCAGCGCGCCAAAGTCATAGATGAAGCATATTGGGTTCAGGATGAAGAAAACATAGAACTGTACCGCGTGGGCGACACCGTGTATGCCAAGGGCTTTGTTGGTCAGGCACGCGGAGACCATTCGAACGCTTGGAGGGGAAATATGCTGTATATTCGAGGCGGTGGTTACTCGCACTACACCCCAGTTACGAATAGCGGCAAGCCAATATACATTCAGATAAACCAGAGTTATTCGGAGCTAAGAGCAGATTTACAGCAAAACCGGCGAGAGAACCCGGAACGGTACCGGGATAACGCCGTTTCTGTGCGCTGGCGCTACCCCGGGAGCTCGCCCTACCTGTCCTCTCTGCCAGCCGGTGCCGTTCATCTGACAGAGCGTGGAAATGGAGCCCATTACATTTCAGAAGGAGAAGGCTACGAATCCCACACCGATGCTCACAAATACTACGCCTACCCGCTGGGAGCTATCATGGCGGTGGCTGTGGATGCTCCGCTGACTATTGCCGGTAACGCCCTGCTGGTGGGTGGCGCGGTTGTTGCGTTACCCTTTAGCGCCATATATGAGCTTTACGATTACTGCACACAGAATGCCCCGGAGACGGTAGCAACGCCGGAATCAACTCCCCAGCCCCAGAACTCTCCCTCAACATGAATTCCAGGTTCTCATTCCCCAGAATCCTTGCCACCACAGCCATCTGCCTTGCGGCGGCGGTGGGGAGGAATGGCTGCATCGCGGGTCAACAAACACCGTCTCTTGGTGGGAAACTTCTTGGCTTGAAAAAATGGGAGTAGGTGTCTAATCCCCAGTATAAGTAATTCTAACTTCCTCTCGCTATGAATAGCTACGGCAAATGGTCTCGCATTCTTTCTCTGGCTTCCGTGCTGGCAATGGTCTGCTATGGCCTGTTAGCTAGGCTGCTGTTACACCGCTATGACCGGTTATTTGATGCGGGGTATACGTCATTAGATGTTTCGTTATGCGGGAAAACCATGCAATACTTCATTTGGTGGGGGGCGGGGTTGGCCGGGTGACTCTTTATTGGCTC
>CALABM010000023.1 GCA_937885815.1 uncultured Verrucomicrobiales bacterium
TTTCCTACGTTCAGCCAAAGCAAATATGGAATCACATTATAATATATTGGATAGAGGTGCCTTGTGAAAACCACTTCCCAATTTAGGAGACTGTTACATCGCATGTAAGAGGTCATGGAAAATGAAATACAGCATTCGCGGAGGATGGAAAAAATCAATCCCCCTAACCTTAATCTCCATTTATATCCTAGGAGGTTCGCTTGTCTCGACTGAGTAATCCTAGTTTTTTGCGCTCCGGGGCAATCCGGCACTTTGCCAGAAGCTCGCGGCATCCTTGCGCCGGGCGGGTACCATGTAGCGGGAACGCAGCAGCGAGGTATCGCGGTGCCCCATCTCCAGCTGCAGCACCGGGCGAAATTGATACTTGCCAGAGGATAAGCAGCATGCTATACTGTGCCCATGCTTAAGGCATATCTCTTTCCTGCTGCCCTGCTGGCAGGCTGTTTTCTGACGGGCATTTTATTTATCTGTATGCCCCGGAAAAAGACACGCCCAGGCAAGCCGATGCAGCAGCAGCCCCCACAACTTCTGACATAAAAAAAGAAATGACTCCGGATATCATGCAATTCAGGGAAAACCTGATTCGCGACATGCGCCGCACCACCCAAACAAAGGCGGTGATTTTGCGCAGTAAACTGACCGACAATCTGCCGGAAGGCAATGCGAGCTGCCTGGGGCGGGTTACCCGCCAACTCCCCGGCGAGGAATGGCCGGTGGATGCCCTGGGTAAGCGCTTGGAGCCTCTGGCTACCATTTATGTGCCGGATTTTCCCGGTGTTCCCGAGCCGCTCCGCAAGATGGCTCTTATCACCATCTTCGCCCCGTCAGAGGCATGGGCTGAGAATATGGAAGAAAAGCCACAGCTGGGCTGCGTCATCCGCGCGTACCCGACTCTGGAGGGACTGGAGCCCTGCGATTATGTGTCTGAGGAGGTGAAAACCTGCCTTCTCACTCCGGAAGCGGTAGAGAATGATATGCCCATCTACCCGGGTATCGGGGGCGGATATGAATGGTGGCCCAAATTCCGGGACGCAGAAGCACTGTTGGATATCGATTATCGGGAGGATGTGTGCGATGCTGTGTATGAAACGCACAAAATAGGTGGGTACCCCTCATTCCTGCAGGACCCGCCCATGTTCCCCGCCGGTTTTGCCTTTGCCCTGCAAATTACCTGCGAATTGGACGCCGGCTTGCTCATAGGCGACTGTGGGAATTACTACTTCTATTACAATGCAGAGAAAAATGAGTGGCGGGGTTATGCGGACTTCGGTTAAACATTTCCACTCAAATGACCGGCCTCCCGGGTTTCCCACGGGAGGCTGATTTTTTCAAGGTTCCCCTTTTTACCTGCGCAGCAGTTTTCCGGGCACCCCTGCTCCCCGCCAGAAGGCCACGGCATCCCTGCGATGCGCGGGCACCATGTACCGGCTGCGCAACAGGGAGGTATCCCGGTGGCCCATTTCCAGCTGCAACTCCGGCAGGTTGCGGAACAGGACGGCATGATAGGTCGCGAAGGAATGGCGGCAAACAGGCCAAAAAGCCACCTTGCACTACATGACCCGCACCCGGCAGACCAAGGGCTCCACTTCGAGCAAATCCTCCCCTAGCACCCGCCATCGGCAACAAAAATGCAGGAAACGAGCAACAAAATGCCATCTTCGCTTGAACGGAGGGGCGGGAATTGATATACTGCCCCACAACAAATACACGCTTAGTTATGACCAAGTTCCAATTCTCCAGAATCCTTGCCACCACAGCCCTGTGCCTTGCGGCAGTGGGGCTGAGTTCGTGTACTACGGTAATTGATACCGGCAGCATGCTCGATAATGTGGGAAAAGAGGAACCGAGCCGACTGTTGAAGGAGGAAAAAAATAAATACGTCACATGGCACCAAGAGACCCCCATGGTGGCATGGAAAAAGGGCGATACCTATTATGTGGAGCTGCCCGTGGCTTATATACCGGCTGGCATTCAGTACCGGGATTACTTGGTATGTAATGAGAGCTTGCTGCGGAGGGAGCAATTTTTCTATCCCGAAGTTGAGTGCTCGCCTGCTAGCATAGCTACTTGTCAGAAACAGAAAGAGATTTTTTATGCGGTGCTGACTGCGGAGCAGTTCCGGAAGGCTTGTACCGGTTATGCCAAATGGGAAACCCCGCCTTTGGCCGGAGAATCGTTCCCCGTGCTTCCTGCCGCGTCGGTTAATATGGAAGGCGCAGAGCGGCTCTCGGCAGAGTATTCGCGCAGTTTGGAGACTAGTGCGCCCATCTTGCTGCGCAGAGTGCCGGTTCGCCGCACCCTTGGTAATCAATTGCGGAGACCTCTCACCTGGGTATTAGATACTGCTGATATTCCCCTGACTATAGCCGCGTCTCCTGTGGGGTGGCTCGTGAATTTAATTTATTATCCTTTCAGTAAATAAAGAGATAGATTTTCCTACAGGAATTTAACGAGCTCTTGGACAGCCGTTCCGTCCATCGCTTGCAAGTGTCTTTTTATCCCCTTGCAAGCGATGTTTCTTTTTAGGTTGCCACTCGGAGGAAAAGGGGGATTAAACAACTGATTCTGTGTAGCTTGCCAGTTCGAAACATCTTTGCTTGCCGCAGAGTTGCCATCTACTCAAAGTTGCCTAAGCTCACAGAATCAGCGGATTATAGATTCGAAGCATGTTTGGTACCCCTAAAAGACTTTCGCACTTAGAAAAAGAGGCTTAGGCGTGCTTAGGCTTTTTGACCTTTTGGGGCTGTTTTGCGCCCGGCTGGGCGGTAGCAGGGCTTGCAAGCGTGCAATGCCTAGGCTTGCGTAATGATTGAAAATCAAGGCAAAGCAAAAACCGAACCAGATTGATTTCTGATTCGGTTTCTTGGATTAAGAGGAATTAACGAGCCATCAGCTTGGAAAAATTGAGCTAGGAATTCGCTTTTTTCGTTTTTCCTACGTTCAGCCAAAGCAAATATGGAATCACATTATAATATATTGGATAAAAGGGTTTTATGAAATCCGCTTCGCAATTCAGGGGTCTGTCGCATCGCTTGTATGAGGTCATGGCAAATGAAATACAGCATTTGAGGAGAGAGGAGTATAAATTGTGATTACTCCGCACATGTGAAACCGGGCTTATAAGCCTTCTGTATCATTCTCTTTTTTCTGCGTTCGGCCAAGGCGAATCCAGGCAGAGATTTCTTCTTGGTAAAGACAGAAAACCAACAGTCCACCAAATAAACTCAGCAGGAACAGGGCAATTCTGGCAAGCTTGCCTTCCAATCCATCGCGATAAAACGAATAGTAGGTCTCCAGCGCGCCCTTCCGCGTCGCGATGGCATAGGCGAAATTATAATTTTCCGTATCATACTCATCAATTTCCAGCACATTACCTCGTTTCTCCCCGGAATAATACACGGTTGTCTGCTGCGGCAAGTAAGAATAGGTGTAGCTGACTGTACTGCCGTCCTCGTGCCGGAGTTTTACCACATTCTCCTCCAGCAGCTCAACGCTCCATCCCTCCTGGGGATGTACCGAATCCGCCACCAGCGGGAGAGGGCGAAGATGTTCCTGGGCGCAATGGCTCAAATCCCTCCCGAAAAAGCGTGATTTATTGGCGAGGACAAGAGTGTCAATCTGCGCATCTTCTGCCAGATATCCTTCCATTCCCATGCTGCCATAGCGATTTATAACAAGACGTTCCTCCACCGCCACACTCAGGAAAGGAGCATCAACCGATACCCCTGTTGCCGGATGCACCGCGGGTGTTGTGCTGCTCAATAAACCTTCATGAACAGGCCATTGCACAGGGGTGCGGAGCACCACCACCAGAAGGGATACCCACACAAGGCCGATGATACAGGAAAGGAGGCTGCGTTTGTTCATGAGCCTTTATTTATTCGTCTTCCGCGGTAGCAGGAGCATAATACCAATGCGTCTCAATTTTCACCCCCTCGGGAGTATACAGGAAGAGCTCGCAATCGTCCGGCAGCTTATGGAAACGGCCATTTTCCCGCTGCGGCAGAGCAGGTTCGCCCTCATCGGCAGGACGAATGATGGCAACATGCTTCTCCTTCACCTCATAGCAAAGCCTGCGGCCGGGTGAAAAATCGAGGAGTTCATGCTCAAACCCACTCGCAGCCCGCCCGATGGACACGCACACCAACCCGCTGGCATGGGCATGTCTCTGGTGGTGGCTTCCGGCATACCAGGGTTCGAGCAATAAGCGGGCTTCCTGCTCTTGTAGCTGATCCTGGAGCAGGCTTACCTCATCAGGATTTGAGCTACGTACCTGAACATTGCAGGAATAGCAGTAGTATTCATTCACCAGCGGTAGCAGTAGCTCCATACTATCCGCATCGTGAATGGATTTTACCACTGATAAGGCCCGTTGCGCATACATCTGCGCATAGCGGTCTATCACCTCCTGCGGCACTTCTTCAGCAGGCTCATTCTTCAAAACGCCGAAGAACGATGGCAGTTCCGCTGCCTTCAGCGTGTGCAGGCGCACATAATCGGTGTTGCCTGTGGCTGCTTTCAGATTCAGATGCGGCAGGGTCAGATTGCCCTCCGCTTGGGCAGGCTCGACCAACACATACTGCAAGGGATTGCGGAATGAATAAGTACTGGGGCGCAGCGCCTCATCCTCCGTCAGCGCACGGAGCACCACATCCAGCCGCATGTTATGCCTAGCATGCAACTCCGTTGAGGAATCCTCCGGCGCAGCCCGTTGTTCCCAGCCCTCGTTGCAGCGCCACAGATACAGCCAGGACTCGCAATCCTCGGCTTCCGGATAACTTATGGAATATAGATATTCCGGCTTGCGTAGCAGCCGCTCCCGAACCGCTTCCGGGGGATACGGCAGCTCCACGCCGAAATAATAGTGTTCGTCATCCGGCAGCAGAAGATTTGTAGGTTCCGTCATAACTCGTCAGGTTGACTTATTTATACCATTGGACGAGAACAAAATCAAATCTAATCACTCTTCTTTCTTCGGAGCCGGGGGCGGCAGCCCTGCCGATTAAGGAGACTGTCACATCGCTTGTAAGAGGTCATGAAAAATGAAATACAGCATTCGCGGAAGTATTGTTGCCTTATAATGGAGCAACATGTCAATTTAGTTTTTTTGAGTTTATACTTTTAGTAAAAGCTTGACAACAGCGTTAATTTTAGTATCATTTCCTCAGAAATCCACTACAGACAGTGTGACATTTCCAAGTTTCCGGAGCTTTCCCAACGGCGTAAAGGGAAAGCTCCGCTTCTTTTTTCGTCTTAACCGAATCAGATAGTCATCATCGAGACCAAGGGCGACCATCTGGCCAACGAGGAGACTCTGGACAAGCTGCACTTGGGCAGAGCATGGCAGGAACAAGCCGGGCCGGGGTATCGCTATTTCCTCGTGTTCCAAGACAAGGATATCA
>CALABM010000024.1 GCA_937885815.1 uncultured Verrucomicrobiales bacterium
TCGCAGCAGCACATACTACAAGAAACGAGTCCCGAAGGATGAGCCAGCTGCCGAGAATGGCGCCAGTTTAAAGTCTTTTTCTTTTGCCCATATCACGAGCTTTCGTATAGTCTCGTAAAACTACTTTCTTTCTACCTATACGATAGACCTCATCTGTATCAGAGTCTCTTATAACCCATTCTCCGCGTGATATTGTTTTCCATAGTTCTTCAGCCATGTCGTTATGTTCATTAGCGTGAAGAATATCATCTAGATGTAAATCTAATGGCAAAAGTTCTTCTTTTCCATTTTTATTTACGGATTTTACATAACATACGCCATAAAGAGATTTTCTATGTTTAAGTACCCACTCTATCCCTTCTTTAAGAGCTTTTTCTATTTCTCCTTGGGAAGCATCAGGCCCACATATTTTAGGTATACTATTGACATTCTTCTCTTTCGTCTCTCTCGTTGTCCCTTTTTGCGGGCATTTGTGTTTTATGTTGCATCCCCAGATATTCTTTGCTTCGATATCTTCTGATTCATTCTCTCTGGCAGTTGCAGTGGCCACGTCTTCTTCCTCCTCACCCCTGAGCCCGGCGAGAATGTTCTTTGCGAACGCTTCCGCAAGGGCCTTTGTCCTCGGGTGCAGCGTGAGTATCATCCGCTGCAGCTCGGCCATGCTGGCACCATTCTTGCGGGCCTCCAAGAACTTCTCCTTGATGGGCGCGAGCCACGCCTGCGCGGGATCGGTGGGGGCGTCAGTCTTGGCTGCGGTCACGGGCTCCGCGTCCTCCTCCTCCTTGGGTGCCGGTGCTTTCTTCTTCGGCTTGTCAGGGTCGTCATCCGGGCCGGGCTTGTCACCCTGCTTGCCTTCTGTCGCTCCCAGCAGGCTTGCAAGGCCGCCCATAGCAAAAGCAACAGGCACCACTCCGAAAAGGAATGGTGCCCGTTGTGTTTAGTGAAGCGCTCCGGCCGCGGCTCGAACGCGGGACCCCAAGCTTAGAAGGCTCGTGCTCTATCCAACTGAGCTACCGGAGCAACTTGCGCGCGGCTATACTACCACTTATGATGAGCTTTGGCAAGCTTTTTTCGGAAAGAATCGGTCAACAAGCGGTTCCTGCACGGCAAAAAGGGCCTCGCGGTCCTGCGGTTCATAATCCAGATAACCATGCAAATGAGTGAGACCATGCACCATATAGCGGAAAAGCTCCTCGCAGCGGTCCAAGCCATGCTCTGCGGCGTAGCGAGCGGCTGTATCACAGCTCACAAGGATTTCGCCGTACGGGAAAGTGATGGCATCCGTCTCCGAGGGGTCATCAAGGAACTCCTCATGCACCCGCGCAATTGTTTCATCATCCACCACGGAGATTTCCACACAGGGAAGCTCACTGAGCACATGGTCAGGCCCCTTGGGCTGAGCCAGCAGCTCCGGCAGCATGGCAGAAAGGGCAGCATGCCAGGAAGCGAGCAGCTCATCGCTGAGCCAATCACACTCAGCATTCAGGTAAAGCTCAATTTGCGGAGTCATCTTCAGCCTGTTCTCTGAGAAGTTGTTTGCGCTGTTTGGCTGCAGCCCGTGCCGCACGGAAGAAACTCTGGAACTGCTCCAGACACTCTGCCCCGAGCACTCCCCCCACGCACTCACACTTGTGATTCAGCGGCGGGGTAGAA
>CALABM010000025.1 GCA_937885815.1 uncultured Verrucomicrobiales bacterium
TGTACTTTGACAGGTTCTGCGTCTCGATGTCTATTCCCAGATCGGTGCAGATGGGTTTGAACGGTGAGAACTCCGGTTTGTTTATCAGATCCGTCTGCGACTGGGTCCTTCTCATCAGCATAAACTTGCGCCCTGACGTGATGGCATACTTCAGCGCGCCGTAGGTCTTACCTACCGCCCTGCCTCCGACCACCACTACAAAAGGCTGCCCTAAAGACAAAATTCCGGGTATGTTCAAATACCCGGAAGATTCATAAATATTAAGTTTCATATTTCCTCCTATTCGCGTCCATGCAGGATCTGATCTGCGCACCATGCTTCCAGCCAGGTGATGGCCGTTCCGATGTACTGCGCTCTCCTCTGGATCTCTTTGACAGACGAGTGCAGGTCTTCACTGTTCAGGATGTCCAGCCTGACCATTCTGATCTGCTCTTCTGCGAAATCGAGCCGTTCGGCTGCTGTTGTGAATGGTTCCATCATATTGCCGCTGCAAACATCAACAGGTACATTATAAGATAGAGCAATACGGTGAGCTGCGAGAGAATCTGGTAAAAACTCTGCACCGAGGGCATAATGCCTGAAAAGCCCCACCACCAGCAGGGTCAGCAAAGCCATCACCGGCGGCAGCACCAGCAGATTTCCCATGATGCGCTGCCCCGTCGTCAGCCCCGGCTCCTCATGGCGAGGGCTGATATTCGGTGAGATAATCGGCGCTTTTCTACTTGGTTTATCAGAAGGCATGGTTAAGGACGTGAAAAGTGTACTCCGTTGTAGTACCACGATAAGCTACAGGATGTCAAGCCTTATCACTAATCCATCTAATCCGGAAGAGATCTATAACGTAACAACCCTGCATATCACACCTTATAAATAGAAAATAAGGACAAATGAACTTCAAACATATGTTATTTAATCTTAAAATGTTTTTTTGAGTGATTTTCATTGCCATCCCATAGAGGCTCGATAACGAGCCTCTATGGCGCATGATTGCTGGATGTATGGATGATTTTCTTTGAAAAAGGTTTAGGAATTAGGGGAAATAATCTTTTGGCGGGTTCTTGCTGTCCCATACCTGCTAACAATAAGATTTACCGAGCGTTTCGCCCAGAGGGCACCTTTCATCAAGGTGAAGAAGTGTCTGAAATCTCGCTTCCAATTGCTCAGAAAGGCCATGATTCGCATCAGCAAATAGGTGAGCAACGCGCTCCATATCTGCCATTCTATGGCGTTACGGCTAAAACCAACGAAGGTCGGGATTTGCAAAGTTTGCTTAATTTCCTTAAAAAAGGTCTCAATTCCCCAACGGCTGCGATACAAATCGCAGATACTGGAAGCGGCCCACTCCATATTATTGCTCAGGAAGCTTACGGTTATTTCCACACCGTTACTATCCAGCACCTTAGCTACAATGTGCCTGAAACGCTTAGGGTAACGGGCGTAACTAACCTTTCCCGTTAACTCCACCTCATCATCACTCAGAATAATTGGATAATGGGCTTTCTTATCCTTTCGGGCCTCATTCCTACTATCATTAACACGACTTCTGATAACTTTGCCTTCATGTTGGATTTGCTTCGCGTTACCCAGAATACCCCCTTCTCGGTTAAGGTGTTCAGCTGTACGTAATCCACATACGCTCTATCCATCACAGCTATGTCACCGGGCTTCATATTGCCACACAACTCGCTCATGTAGCTACCGTCATGATGATTTGCCGAATCCGTGACTACGCGTATCGGGATGAAGGAGATCAAATCGAGAGCGACATGTACTTTTGCCGCCGCTTTGTGTTTTCTGTGTTTAGCCCAGTCCATACATTTGGCAATCAATTCGATAGTCGTAGAATCAATAGCTCTGATGGCCCGCTTGAAGCGTCGTGGCAGCCTGAAATAACGTCTTCCGCCCTGAGTGAAGAAGTTCGGATGAGTCTTTTGGTAATAAAAGTTTCTTTATCTGTGCAATGTTTCGTGTCCGATTGGCATGTGACAATGTGTTGCGATGTGGTGCGGGCGCATTCCGGATGTTATTCAGATTACCTTTAAAGTTCTTCAAGCCATCACATATATCATTAAGGCTGATGCAATGAGCCATGTGGCAATATATCATACTGACGATATGGCTCCATACACTGAACGCCCTGGCTGCAATCTTGACTACTGCTCCAAGCCGGCGCCAACATCGAAATCCTTAAGGACCCGCAAACGCTCGCTAACTTTGAAAAGGCCGTGGAGAGTTGGCTCAAGCTCAAGGGAAACACCAGCCCGACCATGCAGCGCGCAGAAAAAGCCTATCGTATCTTCCGCGATGGCAAGGCGCGAGAGCTGCTGACGCCACGAACCATCATCATACTGGGGGCTGCCCTACTCTACTTGGTAAGCCCCTTAGACGGCATCCCGGATGTTGTACCCATCGTGGGACTGCTGGATGACCTGGGCATCCTCTCCATGGTGCTGGCTGCCGTGCTGCCTGCCTTCTTGGAGCAACGGGAAGATCTCTCCGAGGAGGAACGCAAGCAGCTCGAACATGAGGCTGAAGTCATCGAGGCTCAGATGAAGGAAGCCGATATGGCTCCCCCCGGTGCCGAGGCAACGGAAGGCTCTCAGGTGGCTGATGAGGAGAGCAACAGCAGCTTCATCTCATGGTCTCGACGTTTTGCCGGGGTCTTCAGCAACAAAAAAATAACGCTGCTCCGAACACGATTTTCTCCGCTCCGAAGGATACGGAGCGGGGGTTTTATATTTCCGAGATTTCTCTTTCCTAAACCGGCTTATGGCACTACGGGGTGACTATGAGCGGCATGCCCCTCACCGCAGCAGTGCTGCTCGCCGTGGTGATGGTGGTGATGCGGGCAGCCACACGGCTGCAAGCTAAAGAAATAACCGGCAGCAAGCCCTCCCAGCAGGAGCAATAAGAGCAGAAGCGGAAAAGCAAGCCGGCTCATCAATGAGGATTTTTTATCGGATGTTGTCATGGTTGATGTTTTTGTTTCAAATGTTTACGAAGAAATGGGACAATATGTCGGGCATAGAGCCACGGCTCATGGGCTGGTTGTTCAAAGCCGTGCGCTTCATCCGGAAGAGAAACGGCAGTCACATCTTTTCCCGCTGCCCGCAATGCGGCAATCATGCGTTGGGAGTGTGCAGGCGGGATGAGGGTATCCCGCTCTCCATAGTAGATAAGCAATGGCTCCGTCACGTTGGCAGCGTAGTACACGGGAGAAATATGGCGCAGGGCAGCGCGCCCTTCCGGCGTGGATATATCTCCCACCAGCAGGAAGTCCTCCCCGGCATAGGGTGCCTCCACTTCGTTCATTTTAAGCAGGTAAAGCTCCATATCCTGCGGCCCGAACAGACTCACACCACATGCAAAACTCCCCGGAAAAAAACAAAGAGCCGCCGTGACGGCATACCCGCCGTACGAACCGCCGAAAACAGCGACATTTCCCGCTCGGGCAATTCCCTGTTGCTCCAGCCAGGGCAGGCAGTCCTGCACGTCCGTCTGCATACATCCGCGCCCCCATTGGCGGTTACCGGCATGCATAAAAGCCTTTCCCCATCCCCGCGAGCCTCGAAACTGAGGTTGCACGACGGCAAAGCCCTGACTGACGAGGTACTGCACGCGCCAATCATAAAGAGCATCCGTCCGCATACGTGGTCCGCCATGCACAAAAACTACCGTCGGGAATGGTCCCTCGCCCTCCGGAAGTGTATAATACACGGGAATGGATGCTCCGTCCCGAGCCAAATACTCAGCAAACAAGGTAGGACGTGTGGGTGGGATATCGGTCGGAGGCATCAGCTCGCGCAAGCCAATGCCACGTTCATACAAAGCAGGGCGGCTTGGTTGCCCGGCGAGCATAAGCTGAAGCAGTAACCGCTGCCCGTCCGTTGAAAGTTTCAGCGGGACGAACTCTGCCTCGGAGGGCAATATGCGTTGCAGTTCCTCAATGGCCGGGCAGCTTTGAAAGGCAGTGTAGCTACCTTTTCCCCATTGTGAGCAGTAGCCAAGCAGTTCACCGGATGGACCAAAGAAGGGATATGTGACATCTGCCCGACCTGAACTTGAAATTGTTTGCAATTTCCCATCGCTCAGGTACAGTTCTGCCAGCCCAGCCCCCTCCTGCCCCATATCATGCAGGACATAGAGCTTCTCCTCGCCGTTGGCGGAGATGAGCTGCAACCTGTCGGCAGCACCGGTGCTAAGAATAGAACGCACCTTATCGGCAGTTTCATGATAATGAATGTGTTTGCAGCCTTCAGCGTTCCAGCAAAGGCTTGCCATGCGACTGCCGTCATGGCGGAATATCTGTGACACCATGCCCGCTTCCCCCCGGTGCAACAGGGTGCATGTGGCAGGTGTGACCGCAATATCTACGAGGTAGATGTCAGCAGTACTCGAGGGGACATCCCCGCCCTGTACCAGCAGGTAGGAACGCGCCTCTCGCTCAATAAAACGTATCGGCACACAATGGCGCGGCAGAGCAGCCGGGCTTACATCCTGCATATCGGCAGCGCAGGTACAGGTCAACAGGCGAGAAGTGCCGTCAGCTGCTCTCGCGGCAATGAGCCATCCCCCCTCAGGTCGGGCCAACACGCGGATGATGCTATCGCAGCCCGGCAGCTGTAAAAGCCCGCCCTCCTGCTCCCCCAACAGCAACAGCTCATTAAGCTGCTCCGTACCCAGCACGAAGCTGCGCAGTTCTTCATCAGCTGCCCAAAGCGTTGCGCAGGCAACATCTTGATAGCAACGCGCCGCTACCTCATCTGCCTGAGTCGGGATGAGGCTCAACAGCAGCAGACATATCACCAATATCTTTCGCATAAAGGCAAAGAGCGGCAGCCTGGTCCATAGCTCTCAGACTGCCACTCGATGGTGAATATTCTGTTTAACTCAGGCTTTAGTAGGAGTTGCTGCGGCCGGTACCTTTACAGAGACTGCAAACAAAATTACCATTAAAGCCGGAGCCATTGCAGAAGTAGCATCTGAAGGGGCCGGTTCCGTTGTAGCAATCCAGCTCAGAGGTGTTCACTGCAGCCTGAGCGGTGGTGCCAATGGCGAATCCGGCAGCTGTTACGCATACGGCAGCGAGGATCATGATAGCTTTTTTCATAATAGTTCGTGATTGTTGTAATTGTTTGTTTCGCCCACCACACCATGTGGCGGTTACATTATCTTTATATCTCTCGCGCGATATATTGTCAAGCTTTTTGCTTTTTTTTCGCGTTTTTTCTACATGTATCCCAAAGATTTTTTCTGAGAGACGCAAGTGCCGATAAATCCTAGGCTTTCCGAAAAGAGGCTTTTTCGAAGCCCCCCTGTACTCAAATTTGAGTACATTTCGGTGGAGAATGCGCCTTATCTACCAGCTGATTCACCCAGGTCCATAAATCCATGTAGCTCATCAGATGAATTCGGATGAAGGTGACAAGGTTGGACATGTGCCAGTCGTACTTTGCCTTGTTCTTGAGGTACTGGAGCAGCAAAATGGCTATCATGGCCGTCCAGATTTGGCACATCACGGCATTCTTGTTCGTTCCGATAAAGGTCTTGATGCGCAAATGCTGTTTTATAGTCTTAAAAAAGCTTTCAATCTGCCAGCGGGACTTATAGAGCGCACTAATAGTATCTGCCTCCCAGTAAGCATTATTCGTGATAAGCTCAATCGTATGCTCCGGCGCTTCTGTATCGTCTGTTCTCTGCCCTGATTTGCGGCGGGAAGAGTCATACGGGCGGTAGACGACAACTCGGCGCAAAGGGTGAGGATAGTTTTTTGACGTATCATCACCTGCTAATTCTATGGCTTCATCTACCAGAATATCCTGTTCCCGGTCGTCAGGCTGCGCAAAAGCCTCTTTGCGGGTAAATTTGATATCCCTGCGCAGTCGCACAACAAAGCTGATACCCCTGCTGTCCCAATCCCTCCAGAGCTGTGTATCATCGTATCCACGGTCGGCTACAATGATGCTGCGCCCCGGCGGCATCAGGTGGTAGGCGCCTATGTTATCCGACATCTTACCATCTGAAACGTGTACGTCGATGGGAAGAAAATCATTCAGAGAAAAGAGAGTATGAAGCTTGATTGCACCTTTTTCCTCACTGTAGTGAGCCCAATTGAATATATTGAGGCAGAGTGTGATAACACTAGAATCAAGCAACATGATGCGTGATGCCTTGATACCCTCCCGGAATCGACATGTGAAGGCCTGCTGTCCCAAACGCTTGTGAAGCAGTCGGTAGATATCGCGGAACACCATGGCATCGCGCTTTGCGTTCTGATGGCTGAGCGCATTACGTGATGGAGCCTTTTGAATACCAAGGTGGTTGAGCCCGCCTCTTATACCTTGTAATCCCTTGCAGATATCACGCAAAGACTGGCAATCTGCCATGTGGCAGAATAGCAGGGCTATAAGGTGCGTCCAGGTGTCGAGAGTTTGGCAATACTTGTCAGTATGTCGCTTTTTTGCGGCAAATTTGACAAGAGTTCGACCGATTAAGCTTGCTACTTGGGAGAAAAGATGTACAGTACCCATGGAAGGTGTTTTTTTGTAAGCAACACCAGCATACGTTTTGCTGGTGAAAAAATCAACCTTCCATTTTCTTTGCCCTGATTTCTGCTATTTTACTACCGTTTGGAAAAATCTTTGGGACACGTGTGCATCAGGTCATCCGTTTAAGTGGCAGATGCAGAAACAGCCGCCCCTCTTGTAAATTAAACTTATGGAGTCAATGTTAATTTTAGACTTGAATCCTCTCTCAGCATCATGTACGCTGAATAAGGTTAATCCCCCATTCTGCAAACATGATGACATCTCCCATACTGGCACACAATCCAGCTGGCCTGATAGCGGCCATCTTCACCACGGCTCTGCTGCTGCCGCTGAGCTATACGGGCATCAGCCTACTGTTCTTCTTTCTCGGGGGTATAGGCAGCGGGTGCGGAATAATACGCAGAGGGGTGGCAGCACTGTTCTGCAGCATGCTGATTTTCTTTCTGCTGTTCCCACTGGGCATATGGCTGGAGCACAAAATAGGAGGAGGGGATCCAGCCACCGCGCCGGAATGGCTGGCATACGTCAAGGGGCTGTTTGCTGTACTGGCAATGCTGGTACCGCTGTGGATAGGCCGAGTATTTACCAAGCTGAACTGGCTGAGGAGCTCGCTCATCACGCTCGGCATCACGCTGACCACATTTGTGGTGTGGATTCTGCTGATAGCCTTCGGGATATGCCTGGGCGTTATGTCGCAAGTCGGCTAGCACCCAGCATCAAGCTTTCCCGGAAACCATCTTCCAAAGCCCACGCACAGCTGCAGTGGCGCCAATCAAAATACAGGCGCAGATGAGATTAGTAACAACGCTGAATACCGCGCTGAAGATGCAATATGACTTGTGGAAGCCGTGGGAAGAAAAATCCACATAGGCACCGATGAACGCTACAGCCGCCGGAATCACAACGCAAATGACAGCCGTTTCCCGGCTGGCAATCGGGCGGCGCTGAATCCACAGCCACCCCACGCAGCAGAATACCGCCGGCAGCAAATAGCACAGAACAGCCAGCATCAGCGAACGCGCCATCTCCCCATACTTACTCGGCAGATAATCCGGGTATGGCAGCTGCAAGGATTTAACGAGGTCGGGATTTTTCTGCGCGCTCAGATTATAATCATCCAAGCTGAAACTCATGCTGCCATCCTGCCTCACCAGCAGGCGGGGATAAATGGTATCTGACACCGTCAGCACCATTTCCTGCCCCTCCGGATACACAATACTCACACCATGATTTTCATATAAGCCGGAGCCATTTTCCTCCAGCTGAAAAGTGGAGATAATTTTCTGCTTCAGCCCTTCATCTGCCGGCAGATGATACACCGTAACCGGAAAATCATCAGCACTTGCCGCTCGGTTCTGCTCTACCACCAGCCCATCCGGAGCCTCCCCCAGCCACGGAGCAACCTGCTTATCCCACTCAGCATTCTCGCCTCCCTCGTAATTGCCCAGCAAAAACAGCACGGCATAAACAATCGGCAACAGAACAGAATAAAAATTAACGGGCTTCAAAGACGGATTCATCATGAGATTTCAAAGGCTTGCGGCGGAAGTGTATCACCCGGAACATGGATTGTCAACAGGAAAACCTTCTCACCAAAATCAATCGTGTAGGGGGCTTTCGCCCCCTCACACACCACCGTACGTGCCTTTTATGG
>CALABM010000026.1 GCA_937885815.1 uncultured Verrucomicrobiales bacterium
ACGCGTACGGAAGGCTCACCGGTGCGGGTAATGAAGGTTTCACCCTCGATACCTACCCAGTCACCACGCTCCAGCAGCTTCCAGAGGGCCCAAGCCTCATCAGAACAGGACTTCTTGGTAAGCATGCACTGAATGCTACCCTGCACATCAGCCACGGTGAAGAACTGAGTGCGGCCCATGTCACGCAGAGCATTGATACGGCCAAGCAGTTTTACCTGTTTACCCTCCTCGAAGTTAGCCTTGATTTCACCCGGATTGGTATTGACATCGAAACGTCCACCATAGGGATTAACCCCCAAGTCACGAATCTTGCCCACCTTCTCACGGCGTACGGCAATCAGTTCCTCCTCAGAAGAACCCGGAGCGGTATTTACAACTGCTTGTGTATTTTCTGACATAGCGCGCGCATTATACGCACTTTTTCCGGAATTTCCAGCCTAAAGTGAACAAAATCTCATTTTTTCCGGAAATAAGTCCGGCAAATGAGACAAAGTCGTGTTAAAAGAAGCGAGAAAGATTTTTAATCTTGAAAATCTAGCAGAAAACGGTTAGTATACAAGGTGATGAAAATTCATTTTTGTGGTGCAGCAGAGACGACAACGGGCTCCCAGCATCTGCTGGAAGTGAATGGCAAGCGCATTCTTCTGGACTGTGGTATGTACCAAGGTCACCGTGAAGATCAGCTCCGAATCAACAGAGAGTTCCCCTACTTTGACCCGAAATCCGTGGATTGCGTGGTGCTATCGCATGCCCACATCGACCACTCCGGCAACCTGCCAAATCTCGTGAAAAAAGGGTTCAAGGGATTCGTGTATACCACCTACGGCACGCGAGACCTCTGCTCCATCATGCTGGCGGACGCCGCCCGCATTCAAGAGAGTGACTGCAAGTTCCTTAACAAGATGGACCGCCGTAAGGGTGGCGATGGCTGCGTTGCTCAACCCATTTATACGGAACAGGATGCGGAAGCCGCCATGCGCCGTTTCCTCACTCTTGGCTACCACATGCCCATCCCCATCGCAGATGGCGTAACCCTCACCTTCTATGATGCAGGCCACATTCTCGGCGCTGCTCAGGTGGTGCTTGACATTGATGACAAGGAGGATGGCCGCCACAAGCGCCTGCTCTTCTCCGGCGACATAGGCCGCGGCGATAACGAGCTGCTGCGGGACCCGGAAGCCGTGCCGAATGTGGACATCATGCTCATGGAAAGCACATACGGCGGCAGATTCCACGAGGCCCCGGCCAAAGACCCGGAGCTCTTCATCAGCACCATCAAGAAAGCCATGAAGCGCGGTGGCAACGTGTACATACCCGCTTTCGCAGTAGAGCGTACGCAGCAGCTCCTTTACCTGCTGAACCGCGCCTACCGAGAAGGAAAACTTCCTAATTATCAGGTGTATGTAGATAGCCCCATGGCCGTGAGCGCCACAGAAATTTTCCGCATCCACCCGGAATGCTTTAATCAGGACGTCTATAATTTCCTCTTCAACGAGCGTGACCCCTTCGGCTTTGAACAGTTGCACATGGTCCGTACCGTTTCCGAATCCCAGCGCCTGAATAACCTCCGTGAGCAGGCTATCATTATTTCCGCCTCCGGCATGTGCGAAGCCGGCCGAATCCTGCACCACCTCAAGAACGGCATCAGCAGGGATAATAATACTGTGCTCTTCGTAGGCTACTGCGCAGCGAACACACTCGGCCGCCGCATCATGGACGGAGCTCTTCAGGTGCGAATTCTCGGGGATGAATACCCGGTGCGCGCCAAAGTTCAGGCTCTGGACTCCTTCTCCGGCCACGCGGATCACAATGAGCTCTTGGACTATTTTGCACGCACGGGAGGCAGCAAAAGCAAGGTCTATCTCGTTCATGGTGAAAAGGAATGCACCGCAGCACTCAAAAGCGCACTGGAGAAGAAACACTCCGGAGAAATACATGTGGCACACTTAAATACCTGCATAACCTGCTAGGAAAGCCAATTTCCGGCTTGAGGTAGGGCGTCATCTATGCTAAAATGTCGTGCATGAGGAGAGCACACTGCAAATTTGGTCTTGTGCTAGCGGCGTTCGGGCTGCTGATTTCCTGTGATGGAGGCACCCCCCGAGGGAGTGCCACGCCGGAGGCTGCGCAGCAATTTGCCGAACTCCGTCAGGAAATGGAGATTTTGACAGCGGCGGATTTCATGGCTGAATACAAGCCCGAAGAACTGCAGCAGACCGTGCAGAACTTCATGCAGACAGCTGACGCTAAATACATCTCCCCCACCGGCAAGTACAGCATTCTTCACATTGCCTGCATGCTCAAAAAGCCGGAGTTAGCTCGCTGCCTACTGCTGGATGGAGCGGATCCGAACGCTTACACCATCATAGAAGGTTCACAGGCAGAATCCCCCCTGCTTTGTGCCCTGACGGCAGATTATTCTCCGGATACTCCGGCTGAGAAAATTAATGCTCTCATTGATGTCCTGGTAGCAGGAGGCGCCTCTCTGGAAACCCCGGGCTCCGTAGAAACAGCTCTCACCTATAACGCCTGCTTAACCTGCGCTCACGAAGCAGTTTACGCCCACCTGCTGGACATCGGCGTACCGCGCAGCGGCAATGAGCTACAAGAAGCCGCCTACCGCGGCTGGCTTGGTACGCTCAAGCGCCTTCTGGAAGAAAAAGGAGGCCTCACGACTGAGCACCACTCCCTCATCACCATCGTGGCCCACATGAGTGGTGGCTACTTCCCCGGAGAGCACCTTGCCTGCACACGCTACCTTCTGGAACAGGGTGTACCCGTGAACGCTACGGATGAAGCAGGCCGCACGGCTCTGTTCTGCTTGGCCGCCGGTTACAGCACGCTGGAGGAATACGGCAGAAAAGAAGCCGCGCTCGAGCTGCTCACCTTCCTGCTGCAACAGGGGGCAGACCCTCACCTGCGCGCCGATAATGATGAAACATACCCCGGATTCTCCGCCTACGACCTCATGGCGCAGGATAGCGGCATCATGGAGCATCTCCGCACAAGCGGCATAGCCCTGACCACCCCGCCCCTCATCATCCGCGATGGCGAAATGCTCGCGGCGGATGTCTGCCGCGCCGGCTTAACGCAGAGCTCCGCAGAAACGATTGCCCCGTACTTCGATACTATTGCTCGCCTTTTCACACCCACCACGGAGATGAGCAGTCAGGAAATATACCCGGACGCCCTTCGCAGTGCAATCATCCTTCTGGCAAACGTAGACGCGGAGCGCACCTCCGCCCTCATCGCCTCACTCCCCATCTGGAAAGATCGCGAGGCGCTCATAGAGCACAATCACACCGTCATGGCGCTCCTGTACGCCATGCAGGACACGCCCTCTATTGTACTTCCTAAGGAACTCTTGCTGCAGGCCGCAGAAATTCTCATGGAAAACAAGGCCCACGAGAATGCAGCCATCACCACGGAGCTACTGGGCCGCTGCTCTGACAGTGACGAGGCTCTGGCCGCCCTACTCGAAGATTCCCGCCTGCCTATCCGCGCCGGGGCATGGGGTGCACTGCTGTATAAAGCCGGTCTCCCGTCTGCCTGTAATGGCTCAGTGGCCGCATGGCTGGCTAATCAAGGACGCCGCGCAGACACCCCCGTGCTGCAGAAAGCGCTCTTGCTCACCTCCATAGAAGATTTGTGGTACGGCAATATGGAATCCGCTCAGATTGAGGAGTTCATCAGCCTTGTCAAGGAACTTGGAGCTGAACGCGCCGCGGCCGCATACCGCAACATAGCGGATAATCTCAGCAATCCGGATAAATTGGATGAAATCATGCAGACAAATAACGAGTGGTCATATGAGCTAGAAATTGCTACCGCTCGCTTCATGCTGAACAACAAAGAAGAATTTCTGAGTCCCTCGGTCTCTCCCAATGATGCCCCCTGAGGCACTTGTTACACATGCGAACTCTCACCACCACGACAGCCCTGCTCCTCTGCGCCCTCCCCCTGAGTGCGCAAACCACTTCCTCTGCCGATGAACAGCAGCAGGACATGGCACCGGAAGTCCCGGTAGCCATTTCCCTGCAAGATGCCACCTCCAGCTTTGACGGGATATTTTCACTGGAAGACATGCGCCATTACATCGCAGACGGAGCAAAAGTCAATGAGACGGACAGCAATGGTGACACCCCGCTTCTCTACCTCTGCCGAGCCATCGAAATGGATTATCGTTACAACAATGATCCACACTTCGCTCAAACTCTGGATGAGGCCATTATTCTCCTGCTGCATAGTGGAGCAGATATAATGCATGAAAACAAGAGCGGCTGCAATGCCCTCTTCTTCCTGCACAGTAAACCTGAGCTCATGGCAAAACTCAGAGAGGCTGGCTTACTGCCCAAACCCCTCTCCGTGCGTATCCCTCATGACACACGGCCCTTCCTCCGCTACATTAAGCAGAGAACCGCGCAGGCCGAAATGACCAGACACGAGGCCTCCCGGGAATACCTCATCAGCCAGTACTGCGCACCTGCATATGACAGAGCGCAAGAACGCGTAACGCTCATGCTCTCTGCTGCGGGCGCACGCCACCGTTCATACGAGGATCTTTGCGCACTTCTGGCCTTCATGCGTCTGGCTAATGAAGAGAAAGCCCAGCAGTACATCCTATCCTTCAATTACTGGGAACACGGCGAGCACTTCCTAGAGGAAGTACCGGCGCTCATGCTCAAGGCTCTTGCCGAGCTGGAATGGGACGTAGCCCCGCAAGCCCTGCGTACAGCCCTTGCCAAACTGGACAGCATGCTGCCCGGCTCACCGGACGAAATGATTGACTGTGATGCCGCTCAGCCCATGGGCATACTGCTCACCATGCTGATGCGCACCGAAGGAGACCGCGCCGAGTCCCTCATCCGGAAGTATGCTGACTGCAACGAAGCCAACCTTGCATACACGGCACATCGTATCATGCTGCAGAGGCTGTCTCTCCCGGCCCCGGAAAAGGATGTGTTCTGCCAATTATACGGAAATAATCCGGAAAGCATGCAACCCATTCACCGCCGGCTTTACGAATGCGCGCTGGTGGATGACGCTCTGCGCAACAATGACATTAGTGCATTATCTTCAGGAGTGGTAGAGCGCGTCATTGCCGCCTTCCGTGATATGGGGCTGAACAAATATGCAGATATCGTGACCACGCTTCTCAAGAATGGCTCCCTCACCGATGACCGGTACTCCATCCAAGCCGCGCATCATAGCTACATAGAGCAGCCGCCGCCAAGT
>CALABM010000027.1 GCA_937885815.1 uncultured Verrucomicrobiales bacterium
GTGAGCTCGATTATACATCGAACGCAGGCAATATACCACAAAATTTCAATAGAGCTCCGGAATGTAAACACAGATAAAGAAATATTTTTTCAAGTTGCAAAGAGTTGCGAACATCAAATAGTGAGGGAATATCCCGCTTGAGTACTTTGTCAGCCACATCTTCTCGAAGCAACATTTGTGCTCTTGCCAAGGTAGATACGCGTAACAGCTCCGGAAAACCGCCCAATGCAATATAACGATTCCAGGCGGCCTGCATATCACCTACTCTGAACATCAGCATGGAGAACTCTTCGGAAGGCATGGCGGAGAGCTCTTCGAGGGTGTATAGAGAGATGTCGTTATGGAGGTGATTTTGCTCAATATCACAGTATTCTCGGAAGGTGAGCGTAGGCATCCTCAGAACTCTCCATCTCCCGACACCGCTATCTGCCACTCCTTTTTCGATGCAGGGACTCGCTGACCCTGTAGCGGTCAGATTAAGGTTTGGACGTGTGTCGTATAGCGTTTTAAGCCATAAACTCCAGTCTTGTACATATTGAATTTCATCCAGAAAAAAGTATTTCTGCTTTTCTCTAGGAACCATGGCATCGTATTCGGCAAGAATACGCTGAAACCCTACCAATTTACAAAGAGGATTATCAAAAGAGAGGTAAAAAATATGTTGCGGGACAACGCCTTCGCTCAGCAGGTGAGAAATGACCTGCTTCATGACTGTTGTTTTACCGATGCGACGTGCTCCGCTTAATACAACGAACCTGCGTACGTCTGTACTTTTTATAATGTCAAGCGTGTCTTTGTACGCGCTGCGGTGGGTGGACGGCAGCTCTTCATCAATCGCATTGTTATTCCACCACGGATTATATTGGTACAGTAATTGTTTGATTTGTGTATCCTCCAGCATGTTTTGCGATTCTGTTTTGAGCTTATTATAAACACTTAAAGACTTATGTCAAGAGATAATGAAAATATACTTTAAGAAAAATGATAAAATTCTCAAAGTATATTTTAAATCGTAGACTTATTATTGAAAATCAAAATTTAACGATATAATATCCGGCGTAACGATTACTTGCTTTGTTTTCAATTGAGGCCGGAACTAAATCAATAGAAGCCTTCATAAACTAAACAACACTCCATTTACGCCCGGACAAACAGCAAGATTATGACCTGCCCCTAGCAGCCAAAGGCTCACTGGGAACTTTTCCACCTCTTGCAGCTTTGTCTGAGTTGCGGCATGGATAGCATTCTCACAGCAACGAGCCATCAGCTTGGAAAGTTTTGACTGGAAAGATAGTCCGCCTAATTCGGAAGCCTGTCACTGCGTAGGATTCATCCAAAGACGGAAGCTCACAGAATCAATAGATTGTAGGTTCAAGGTGCTCGAATCCGAACTAACAGCTTGCTACGGCTCCCGGATTCTGGTAACATGACACCGTAACAAATACACATTTGCCACACTATGAATCTGAGACCTTTCGCATATTCTGTGCTAGTGGCTGCTGCCGCTCTGAGCGGTGCTGCTGAGCCCGGTTCCGAACAGCCGTTGCAGATGGCTGCTCCAGCGGCATCATTAGATGCGGCGTTTCACGAGGCCGTGCTCAAGTGTTTTCGTTCCTTCCGCTATGATGATTCTGCCATGCGGGAACTACTTCGCCAAGGGGCTGATGTGAATGCGGTGGATGCCGAGGGGAATAATGCGCTGATGCTGGTTATCAAAGCGGCAGATGGTCATAGCGAGCACCGAATCCAGAAGGAGCTCTTCGCGTTCCTCCGCGATGCCGGAATTGACTTGCATGCCCGCAATAAGGACGGCTTGAATGCCGCAGAGCTGAACTGCTGCCTGTACTGGCCCTATGATTTCCTGACAGAAGAATTTGAGCAAGCCGGTGTTCCGATATGTCTGGATGCCCGTCTGGCTGCCGCTGCGGCGGTGAGCAATGTGACTGAGGTGGAACGTCTGCTGCAGGCTGGGGCAAACCCAAATTTCAACCAGGCCTGCGCCCTGACCAAGTGCATGGGGATTATAACAGACGGCCCCAAAAAGAACGAGGTTATCATTGCTGCTCTGCTGCTGCAAGCCGGTGCCGACCCGAACTTGAGGGGGGACAGGCTGATGATGCGTGCGGTGCTCAGCGATTATGCAGAAGACTTGGTGCCACTGCTCTTGCAGCACGGGTTCCGTGTGCGGGATTGCGATGCGGAAACTACCGGCGAGTGGCTGGAGCATCTGCTGGCGCATCGGCTTCCGGCTAAGGTGGGAATCGTGAATCTGCTCATCTGTCACGGCGTGGAGCTGAATGATGAAAACTGGTACACCCCTTTCTTCTGCGATTTGGTCACAGATGGCCGCGGTAGCTATCAGGATATGCAGCTTGCGCGTCACCTCATTGAGCTGGGACTGGATGCCACCCGCGAGAACGAGGACGGCAAAACAGCCTACATGCTGGCTCGGGAGAAGAATCTCGGCTTGGGTATTCAGCAGATTCTGGAGAACCCCCAGGCCGTGCTGGCAGAGTACCGTAAAAAGGCGCAAACCGTGGATGAGCTCGGCCGCACGCAGCTGATGCTGGCCGTGGCGGACCCTCACCAACCCGCCATTGAAGTGTACAAATGCCTCCGCGCAGGGGTGGATGTGAATGCCCGCGATGCTCAGGGGCGCACAGCCCTTTTCTACATCAACTCCTTCTGCCCACAGAAAGACCTGAAGGCGAAGCTGCTCATTGAAGCCGGGGCTGATGTGAACGCCCGCGATGCACAGGGGCTTACCCCCCTGCTGGCGCTGCCGTATGTGCATGACCTCCAAATACCGCAGCAGTATTCCTGCGCACCCATCATCCGTCTGCTGGCAGAGGCCGGGGCAGATTTGAATGCCTGTGACAGTGATGGCTACACTCGGATAGAGCTCATGCTGCGCCGCGGAAATCTGAGTCTGATGGATAGGGAATGCGTAATGCTGCTCCAACAGCTCGGCTGCGCTCCCCGCCCCGAACACTTGAATAAATAAGCAAAAAATACATCTTGCAGCCAAGGATTCCGCCTTGGCTTTTTCGCTTGTCCGGCCGGAGCTCCGACCGCCCCTTACAGGAGTGTTTTTGCGCCATCGGCAACCAAAATGCAGGGACCTCTCAACAAAATGAGCTCCACGCTTGCAGTTAGGGGTGAAACTTGCTATAATGAACCGCAACTGATACACGCTTAGTGATGACCAACATCCGCTAATTCCTTACCACCATAGCTATGCACAGTATTTTCCGGCTCTTGATTTGTCTACCGCTTGTGTTCTGTAGCTGCTCCGTGCAGACATACAGATTTTTTGTCAATAAAGCGCAGGAAGGTGAATCTATCTACATTCCTGTAGATCCAGAGCATCCCAGAGAGCTTCTTTTATATGAAGCAGAGGGCAAAACCTATCTACGCGGCATACGTAGCCGCACCACAGCACGGTCTTCCGCGTACTTCGAAAATCACCTACCGTTCTCGGATAATAGCATCCAGGAAGTACATTTACCCGTAGCCGGGGCCGAGCAGCAAAGCGTATACTGCGAAGTACAGTTGCAGCGAGCCTCTCATAATGTACGTCACTGGGAAAAAACAGATTCGCCGTGGTTAGGCTCCTTACCAAGTAACGCCCGACCCTTTCGTAGCTCCGCTTACCTGAGTGGATTCTATTCACGCAGCCCTGTAGCCGGATCTGTCGAATCGGTAGAAACTCAGCCCATGCGCGCCACCGGAAAGGCGCTGTTATATTACCCGTTGGCAGCTGGCACATTTGTGGCAGTAGATGTACCTCTCACCTTAGCGATCAATGCGGTTTTGGCTTGCGGAGGGGCCGTATGTCTCACAGCTGCCGGGTGTGAATCTCTGTTCTATGGTGTGTGTTCCATGGGCGAGTGTTGCATAGATGCATTTACCTCAGAAGAAACCTCACCATCACCAAGCTCCGGAGAATAATCCGGCTGCGAACTTTAACAGATACACTCTTAGTTATGACCATTCCCTCCTTCCCCAGAATCCTTGCGACTATAGCCCTCTGCCTTGCGGCGGCGGGATTGAGCTCGTGCATCTACTCTGATTTAGGGCGCGCTGTAGGCAGTATCGGCACCGAGGTTCCGCGGCTTGTGCCAAAGGCGAACCGCGGGATAATGAGCTCCTACTGTGGTAATCTATACCGTAAGAATGGTAGGTATTACGTGGCATTGCCGCTGGCATGGGTGCCGGAGCGCCGCCGGGGGTATGAGTTTATGCCTCTGTACCCGCCGGCAGGCACTTCTGCTTTCAACACAAGCTTCACGTATAACCGCCCTTATACAGCCGAGGAGCTACAGCAATACCCCACCAAGCCGGAATACTATGAAGCCGTCAATCCCAGCATTGTGCACTTTCCGCAGGCAGACGCGAACGGAGCTATTGGCTATGTGCGGGCAGACTTAACCCCGGCGGCAGAGTTCAATCCCGAGGGGGCAGAATCGATAGGGCTATACGGAGTTGCTGGGGCGGCACACCGCATTGGGCATCTGGAAAAGCGGCATGCTTGGTATCACTACCCGCTCAAGCCTCTTCAAGCAGTGGCAGCTGTGGCAGATGTGCCCCTCAGTGCTGCGCTTATGCCGATAAGTTTTGCGCTCTGGAACATGGCAATGGAGGTTACCGGGGGCGATTGGCAGACGATACAGCCTTGGCACGATAATACTCGCCTCAGCTTTGGTGGCCCCTTGTATCCGGAATATGATACCGGCATTTCGCCCCCTGAGACCATGGCAGGCAAGCGTCTGATCCTGGGAGGCCAACGCTTTGATTTTCCGCGTGATGAGGATGGCGACTGCACCCACCGAGGAAAGACGTATTCGTGCCGATACTCGGCCCCCTACTCAGCGCGCCTTCCCTTGGCTGGATTATATGAAAATTCGTCGGGTACTCGTAGATCCCGAAAATGGCAATTACTGTTTATCACGCCGAACTCCGGTGTTGCCGTGAGCCAGGCGAAGGATTACAATAGCCAAAACTGGATTTATCCACCCCCACATACAGCGGGAGATCTGGTATATCTCCCCTTCCGGATAGAAAATCTCCCGGCCCAACGTGCGGCTAGGCTTGAACAAAACCGAGGAAATTGATATCATTTGCCGCGTTGCATCTTCCTTCCTCTCTGATTGCCAACATGGATACCCCCTCATACTCCAGCATCGTCTCATCTAGCAATACCGACAAGCACGGGAACATGAAGCTCTTTTCAGCCTTGCAGTGGATGCAGGATTGTTCCGTCATTGACTTCATGGAGGATACGGATTTTTTCGAATGGCTTCAGGCAAACCACGTAACGCCGCTCGTGAACTTCCGCCAAATTGAGGTAGTGCGTGTGCCTGTTTTACGTGAAAAACTTACCTGCTCCACACACGTTTACGATCTTCAAGGTGCAATCGGATACCGCAACACGGCCATATATGACGCTCAGGGTAACGCCTGTTACAAGAGCTGGAGTATTGCCGCCTTTGTCAATCTGGAGACCGGGCGCTTAGGCAGAATACCCCGTGAAGTGCAGAACGCGCTGCAATTCGCCCCACGGCTCGACATGACCTATGGTTCACGGAAAATCGAGCTTCCCTCTGCGCCATTGACACCGCTGGCCTCCTTCCGCGTGCTGCGAGATGACATTGACTACAACAACCATGTGAACAATGCGCAGTACATCCGAATCGCCCTGGAATGTCTGCCAGAGGACTTCCAAGTCAGTGGCCTGAGAGTGGAATACAAGAAACCCGTGTTACCCGGCAGCAGCATCACCCCCGCCATCACATATGGCCCTAACACGGCCTATGTCGTGCTGATGGTAGAAGAAAGCGTCTGCTGCGTGGTCGAGTTCACCTCTCGCGGCGCCTGAGTAGCTATCCCATTATACCTTATGGATAAGGAGCTTCAGCAGGATTATACGGAGGGTGCGCCCCATCACCTGAGCATGATTGATGAACACGAGTTGGCAGAAAGCATAGCGTGGTTGCTGTTTCGGTCTGATTGGTACAAGATGTATGCCATCCCGGAGCAAGATGTCATCACCACCGCCGCCCGCGTGGCAGGATATGCACTAGGGGCAGATGACGGGGAGTTTTCATACGCAGCCGAGGGGCGCGCCAATCAGGATTACTTGTCCGATTTCCTCAGTCGGGAAGAGCTCGAGCTGCGCTGCATGGCCATGTGTTCAAGCGCCACCGCGAAGGTGAAAATAGCCGCGGCAATCCTGTACTTCCGCTATTGTTACGATCACAATGAGTTTGTGGAATTAAGAAGCTTGGCCCAGCTGGCCCCATCCGCAGAGGACGAGGCCCCGGAACTGTTCTTGCAGCAGCTCTGCCCCATCTTCCTTGCATTAGAAAAGCGCTATCAAGAATCGCTGTAGTATGGCGCGGGCCATGCCCGCCTAATCTATGAGCCCCGGTGAGGGGCTCTGTGCAAGGTTCGCTGCGCTCGCTGGTATTTCTCAATTAACGTCAATTTAGAGCGCAGGGGTATCACGAACCTGACCATCGGCAGTAAGCGTTCAGTTATCCAATATACGGAGTTAGCCGCTAATCCTTAATTCGTAAATCGTAAATCGTAATTCGTAAATCAACGTGTCCCAAATCTTTGGGACACGTATGGGTCCATTGCCGTTCTCGCAAAAATAGAGCTTGCTATCTTACTGAAATATGGTATGTTAGGGATAAGATGAAGATAAAAGTCGTGCCCCAGAAACTTGTGCGGCAGCTGTCGGCTGCTGTGAAAGACGCCTACCGCCAGTGGGCGGATTATATGTATGAGCATGTTCCGTTCAATATGCCGGAGAGCGTAATACACTCGACGGCTCATAGCGAACGAGTCCTGCTCTTTGCGCTGATGCTGGGGGATAAATTGTTCCCCGGGGACGCGGCCGTACTCGAAGTACTGGGACACGCCGCCATCTTTCATGATACCCGCCGTGAGGACGAGGGAACAGACCGCGGCCATGGCGCCCGCGCAGCGGATTTTTATGAGTCCTTTTGCCGCGAACATGGGGAACTCACCTATCACCCAGAGTCCGCTTACCTGATGCGATACCACGACTGCCGTGATGAACACGGCAAAGAAGCCATTCCCGCCCTTTTTGAGGAGCAAGCAGAGCGCGTGCAGCTGCTCTATCAGATTTTCAAGGATGCTGATGGCCTAGACCGCTTCCGTCTCGGCCCGCGCGGCTTGAACCCCGAGTACCTGCGCACAGATGCCGCTGTTGATTTACTCGGCTTTGCCAAGCTTCTGGTCACCATGACCCACAATAAATAAGCGCGGCGTGGCACTAATCCCCCGCTCCGCGGAACCCATGCCACTGCGGCTACTAGCCTTCTGACAAGGGGGAGTTAGAGTGGTGCTAAAAAAGAGCGAGCATATCACCTTCACCGTTTGGGGCGAATATTGGGAAGGCGATTGGTGATGGCAATCATCTTGAAATGGTTCAACCGGAGTTTGTTTTTTCGTTTTCCCTTGTTCACGACGAGCGCAAAAAAATTGTGCACTCTTATATCAATTATCTGGACTTACCTTGGAAAAAAATATATACTCCCTGCGAGCGCTTTTGACAGGGCCACAAAAAGGAATTACGATTTTAACCATCAGACCATTATAGTATCCGCAATGGGACAGACAATCACTCAAAGTAGTAGGGCGACACTTCTTGACATATTTCGCATTATCCTGTGCGTGGGCGTGGCGTTTCATCATTTTATCCCCATTCGTCCGGCCAGCGGGCCATTTATGGTTCTCGGCTTCTTTGTTATGAGTGGCTTTTTACTCGGGGTTCAATTTGAGAAGACTGATAAATTAGACGTTTCCCGCTTTTACAGTGGTAGACTATCTCGTCTCTTGCCAATGTTCTTGGTTGCGATGATTATCGGCTTTGTTGTCAAAGCTTTACTTGTTTTTGCCAAGCCAGAAGTACATTCACTGATCCCAACATGGGAACTAACGGAATGGACAAACCTCAATATAGCAAAATTGATAGGATTCTACAATGCCCCGCTTTGGTTCATGGGGATTATATTTTTCATGCTGCTGTGTGCACCTATTCTGTTTTGGGTCTATAAGAAGAAATACGCCATATACGGCTTATTGATAATCTGCGCATTAACATCATGGGGATTATATCAGCAAGTCCCTTATAGCAGTGACCACGGGTGCGGCCTTTATTACTCCCCCCTTGCCCGCAGCTGGCAATTCGTAGCGGGCTTAGCAGCAGCAAAGATATACGCACATTTTTCCTTAAAGAATATCTCTTTCTTACGCATTGCTAATATCATCTGCATACTCCTTATTGCGATTTTCCTTGCGGGCGGTGCGTGGTCTATGATGGTAAAACAAGCGGCTGATTTACACTTCTGGAATTATACGTTTGACTTTGATTTTATCGTCGTCTGCATGTATAGCGTGTTGATTCCTTTGATTTTCAGCAGGAATTGGAAGATAAATGAGAAAGTAGCCCGTCTCCTTTCTTATCTGGCGCTACTTACCTATCCGATTTATCTCTTTCATGTGCCTATCTATATTACTTTCTCTGGGGTACTCAATAGGTTGAACATTGATAATAACCTGATCTGTATCCTCATTACAATGGTTATCACCATCTTTGTAAGTGATATAGCGATGCGCGTACAAAAAAGGTATTTCCATTAATCGGCGCTTCGTTATAAAGCGCGGGGATATACAGTAACGCGCACACCATACCACCCGCAAGCCCCTCAATAGTCCTCCCCCTACACACGCCAATGATACGCCGAATCGTCATCTCTATCCTAGTGCTTATACTGGTGGCCGTTGTGGCAACTATGGGACTTCTGCATTTACACCACAATGCGTGGGAGACTCAGGGAGAATCACCTGTCCTTTGGGATTGGATGCATGCCTTGTTGGATGGCCGTGTACCCTTTGCCGTGGCTCAATATGTAGCAGTAGCGGGAGCTTTTGCTCTGGCTTGGGTGCTGTGGTCCAGCAAATGGCGACTGT
>CALABM010000028.1 GCA_937885815.1 uncultured Verrucomicrobiales bacterium
CGTGACGATTTTGTAGATTTGTCGTCCTTCACAATAATAGCCTTTTTGTGACTGTTATTTTTTTGTTGCTCTAAAAGACTGTGAATAAACAGCTTAAAAAATCGTCCCCGTTTTCTGAAAATCACCTCGAAAATTGGCTCGACTCATAACGGGGTGTAGAAAGTTTTGGAAAAGTCTTGTTTTAAGTGTTTTATAAAATGCATTAACATTACCCATTCACATTTATTCGGTTTTGGAATAAACGTGGTGCATGCTGGTAAACTTGTCGCCTCTGGTGGGAGTATTAAAAAATAACTAAAGATGCACTATACTGGTAATGAAGAGCATGAAATTCCATTACCAATATAAGAGAGTGTTGCCTCTTTCAGTAACGGGAGCTTCCAATAGTAGTTTATTTTTAGTTCTGATGAATAGATAAAATAGGGATATCGATACGAACAGCATGCCACCTGCCATAGATATGAACAATACAAAATTTGTTGCATTAGGAGAAGATAGTCTTAGCTCGGGAGAATTGCCGAACGCTATGTATGCCTCTATTTCCTCTCTTTTTTTAGCAGCATCTCTCAATGTCGACAAATCGTTACTCAAAACGCTGCATGTTAGTTCTTTTGACTGTTTTGAGATTCTCACCCTTACATAAGCATTATCTGCATATTCACGTACAACATAGATGTTGCATCGTTCCCAGTTCTTTTCGAATACATCAGCATGAATACAATACGAACAGAAACATAAAACTATACTTACTAAACCGGTTACAATAGAAACGAAAAGAAGGAAATTCTTTAATATCATTAACCAAAGAAGTTTGCGCACCTTTAAAATACGATTTTCGTCTCCAAAGTCTACCCTTTTATCTATAGCTGGGAAACTTCGACAAATATAATCAAATGTTTCTATAGCGGCTTGTTTCTCGCTGAATCTCAATATAAGTTCTCCATTATTCTCTATTTTTATCACATAGTAGATAGGAATTATCGACATGCGCACGCGCGAGCGAAAAATATCATAACGTTCAAATCTCTCACTTTCTTCACATTGTAATAATAAACAATCGGTTTTTGAAAGCGTGATATGCCTATCTTTTATTGTAAAAAAAGAAGACTTAATAGAGATTACTTCGTTGCCGCAAAGGATATGTTTCTTTCCTGCTAATAAGTATAATAAGAATATTAGGCTAAATATGAAGATAAGAAAAAAGAGCCCGTTACCAAAGAGATTACCGTTGCTAGGCTCTTGCATATATCGCATGAAAAAACGAAAAGACAAGCAACCACTCATTACAAATAAAGGAAGAATACCAAGGAGTAGCTTCCTTCCGTATATTGAAACATTAGACACTATCACGATACAGAGATGATATAACGCATTCTTTGTTAAGTCAAGATAATCGTTCAAGGCGTTTTAATCACCGTTTGGTGGCTTTTTGTTCGTTTTATGCTTCGGACTCGGAGCCATCACCGGGGGCGGCGGTACTTTCGGCACCCACCAGCTTGAGCATGGCCGCGACTGCCACCTGCATGGCCTCGCAGTCAAAATAGTGGTTCGCCCGGTTCTGAATCTGCTTCCATACCCACTTGCCGCGCTCATACACTCGCCGCTCGGAGTCGAGCATGTCGAGATAATCCTGAGGCGCGTCCTTCGGCACCTCCCATGTGGCACCTTCGGCATTCTTGCGGAGCCGGGCAAGACAGTCTTTGATATTGAGGTTGCTCCAATAGAACATGGTGGCATAGCGGTCGCGGCCCACGCTCACCTTGCGCTTGGTCGAGTAGTAGCGCATGACGGTCTGCCCGGAGCGGGTGCGATGGGGGAAGGTTCCTCGGCGGTCGCCCATGAGGCCGAACCATCCATGTTCGGCGCACTTGGCATACACATCCGCCGTGGAGTAGCCACAGTCCAGAAAGACAAGACTCGAATTGACTCCCTGCGAGAGCTGCAAGCCTTCCAGAGCCTCCCAAGAAAACACCTTTTCGCAGTGCAACAGACGGGATGCGCCGTTGGCAGCCCATGAACGCACGACCGCATAGAAATGGCCCTTCTGTACGTCCACGGTCATCACACGCACCGGGATGCCGCCGATATCCGCTTCCTCCTGCCAGCTTTCCCCCAGCAGGTAGTCACTGAGGCTCTGGTCAATGGTGTAGTCCTCCTTGTACTCGTTCCATGCCTGTGCCAGTCGCTTCTGGTAGAACTGCTGCAACAGACTGTTGTCTCCCTTGCGGGGCTCTTGGATTAGGCGGGTTGCACCCGCAGATATTTTACTATTTCGCTATCCTTTCAGAAAATCTTTGGGAGACATACATGTGAAGTCCCCTCCTCAGATAACAAAATCTAGCAGAATCACCAAAGAATGATACGCAGTTTTTATAACTTACAGCTTGCTTCAAGTTGGGAAGAGATGTATAATGAAAACGTGAACGGAAATGAGTTGAAGGAGACTGCGCTGAAAGCCTACCGTGCCATGGAATTGGCCCGGGCGTTCGACACCAAACTCTCTGCGCTGTACAAGGCCGGCAAGATATACGGCGGCGTATTCACCGGGCGCGGGCATGAAGCCATTGCCGCGAGTGAGGGCGTGTACCTGCAGAAAGGGCGAGACGTCTATACCCCCTTCATCCGTGAGCAAGCCGGGCGCTGTGCTTGGGGAGACAGTGTATTGCTGAGCGCGCGCTGCTACTTCGGCAGCGTGGAAGGCATCATGCGCGGGCGCGAGGGCAATGTACACTGGGGCAATCCCATGGAAGGCTCCGTGGCCACCATATCACACCTGGGGGCAGCCGTTTCCGTGGCAGCAGGCATGTTGATGGCCAAGCGCATGCAGGGAGAAACCGGCTTTGCGGGCGTCATCTGCATAGGTGATGGCACCACCTCCGTGGGAGCCACACATGAGGCCTGCAATGTCATCGCCGTGGAGAAACTCCCCGCCGTCATCGTCGTCACCAATAATCAATACGCGTACTCCACCCCGAATGAGCAGGAGTTCGCCTGCCGCAGCCTCTGCGACCGCGGCGTGGGCTACGGCATGACCACACATGAATGTGACGGCACAGATTTCCTGCAAACGCTGCAAGTGATGGGGCGCGCCATCGCCGCCGCCCGCGCCGGAGAAGGCCCGCAGTGGGTGGTGGCCAACACACTGCGCATGTGCGGCCATGGTGAGCATGATGATGCCTCCTACATACCGCAGGAGCTGAAAGACGAGTTTGCGGAGCGAGACCCGCTCGCCGTTGCGCGCCGCCAAATGCAGGAACAAGGCTGGCTGAGCGCTGAGGAAGTGGAAGCCCTGCGCGCTGAATGCGCTGAAGAAGTGCAGCAGGCCATGGCTCAGGCACAGAAAGAAGCCACCCCGAATCCCGCCACGGAAGACTGGAGCGCCACCTCCTGGAAACCCTCTCGCTACTAACCCCGAATCCTTCAGAACACATGAGCGTAACCTACATAGATGCCATTCATCAGGCCCTGACCGAGCTGCTGGAGGAAGACGAGAAGGTATTCCTGTACGGCGAAGACATTGCCGGAAAGTTCGGCGGTGCCTTTAAGGCCACCAAGGGACTGGCAGAGAAATTTCCCGGGCGCGTGTTGAATTCACCCATTGCGGAGGATGCCATCATGGGTGTAGCCATAGGCGCGGCGCTGGGCGGCATGAAGCCCATTGTGGAGATGCAGTTTGCCGACTTCGGCACCTTAGCCCAGAACCAGCTGGGCAACAACGCCGCTGCGCACTACTACCGCACCGGCATCCCCGTGAACGTCACCCTGCGCATGCCCTGTGGCGGCACCCCCGGCGGCGGCCCGTACCACAGCCAATCCGTGGAGGCCCTGTTCGCGCACTATCCCGGCGCACACGTGCTCTGCCCCGCCACCGTGGCGGATGCCTATTACATGCTCAAGCAGGCCGTGCAGATACCGGACCCCGTGGTGTTCATGGAGCACAAGTTCCTCTACCGCTGGCTGAAAGCTGATACGTGGGTGGAAAAAGACCCACTTCCCATCGGCCGCGCCCGCATCGCCCGGCCGGGCAGACACGCCACCGTGGTGGCATACTCCGCCATGGTGCCTGAGGCCATGAAGGCCGCGGATGAACTGGCTGCCACCTCCGGTTACCAGCTGGAAGTGGTGGATTTACGCAGCGTGAAACCCATGGATACGGACACCATCCTTGCCTCCGTGGCCCGCACAGGCCGCTTGCTTGTGGTGAGTGAGGATTTCCCGTGGGGCGGCGTGGCGGCTGAAGTTATCGCCCGCGTCACCGGCCAAGGCTTCCACCTGCTGGATGCACCGCCCCTGCGCGTGACGTCGAAAGACACGCCCATTCCCTACCACCCGGACCTGTGGCGAGCCCACCGCCCGCACAGCGTCCACATCGTCGAGGCCGCGCGCTACCTCATGTCCCTCTGATACTTTCACCCCCATTTTTCCGAAAAACATGCTGCAAGTTCCCATACTGATGCCCCAACTGGGCGAATCCATAGCTGAAGCCACCATCATGCGCCTGCTCGTGAAGCCCGGCGATGAGGTGCTGGAAGATCAGGAGGTGATAGAGGTTGAAACAAACAAGGCCGTGATGGGCGTGACTGTCTCCTGCGCCGGCACGGTGAAAAGCATCACCGTGGCTGAAGGCGAAACGGTGGCCGTGGGTGCCGTGATGGGCATCATTGAGGCCACGGAGGAAGAGGTGGAACGCTCCGGCGCCACCCCCATGGGTGAAGGTGAAGAGCCCCCGCCCCCCGCTGCCCTGCCCACCACAAGCGTGAGCAGTGACGGCGCACACTTCGCCACAGAAGGTGAGTACCGCGAAGGCAGCACAGCTCCAGCTGGCAGCGCTGGCCGAGGCCTGCCCGTACCCATGGGCATGCGCGGCGCGCAGTACCTCTCCCCCCGCATCCGCTCCCGCATGGATGAGCTGAACATCACCGAGGCGGACCTTGCCTATGTGACAGGCTCCGGCGTGGGTGGCCGCATCACCATAGATGATTTCGAGAACTTCCTGAATTACGTGGACGGCTGGCCCTCCCGCCCCGTCTCCCCCATGCGCCGCAGCGTGGCCAGCAGCATGCAGCGCACTTGGCGCCGCCCCATTGCCAGCGCCGGGCGCCCCATTTACATGGCCCCCATCATCCTGCACCGCCGCAATCACCCCCGGAAACCCGGCATCACGCTCTACTTCCTGCGCGCGCTGGCCGTGGCGCTGGCACAGGCACCGGAGTGCGCTGGTTACATGGTGGGAGGGCGCATTCTCACCCCGCGGCGCATTGATATCGGCGTAGCGGTACAGGTGGCGGACGGCGTGATGGTGCCCGTGATGCGCAATGTGGATGAATACACGCTGGACGAGCTCATCGATGAGTACAACAAGGTCGTGACTCAGGCGCGTGACCGCAAGCTGGACCCCGCGTACATTGGCGGCGGCATCGCCACGGTATCAAACTTCGGCGGCTTCGGCCTCACCTTTGCCAGCCCCATGCCACTGCCGAGTGAAAGCCTCATTCTGGGCGTAGGAGCCGTGGTGAAAACCCCCGTGTGGAGTGATGAGGTGGAGTGCTTCATTCCTGTGGAAAAAGCGAACATCGTGGCCTCCTTCGACCACCGCGTAGTGGACGGCGGCGACATCGGCCGCCTCATGCAGAAGATAGCTTATTATCTGGAGCACCCTGAACTGCTGTAAATCATGGAACGTCCTGATCCCGCAATACATGTGCTTGGCGTGCTTGCCGGCGCAGGTGAGTACCCCCGCCTCATGGTGGAGGGAGCCAAGCGTGCCGGCATGCGCGTGGTGGTGGCCGGCTTCCGCGGAGCTGTGGACAAGAAACTCAAGGAAATCAGTGATAACTTCGCTCTTTTCCGAGTAGGCGCGCTGGATGCACCCCGCAAGTTCTTCCAGCAGAACGGCGTCACCCACGTCGTCATGACCGGCCAGATTAAGCCGGCCTGCATCTACACTATGTGGCCGGATGCCACCGCCCGCCGAGAACTTGCACAGCTGGACCGCCGCAACGCTCACACCATCTTCACCGCTGTCTGCAACTATGTGGCCCGCCACGGCATGACCATGCTCCCCTCCACCACCTTCATGGAGGAAGTGCTCCCGCCGCCGGGGCACTTGGCAGGCCCGGCTCCTACCCCCGAACAGATGAAAGAAGCGCGCCACGGCATGCAACTTGCCCGCGAAATCGCACGCTTGGATATCGGCCAAAGCCTCATGATGCGCGGCCATGAAGTGGCCTGTGTGGAGGCATACAAGGGCACAAACGAGTGCATTCGGAATGCCGGAGCTCCCCCCGTGACCCTCTGCAAAGTCACCAAACCCGGGCATGACATGCGCTTTGACGTACCCTGCATCGGCCTGCGCACCGTGCAGCACTGCGCGGCTGTGGGCGTGAACCACATCGTTTTCGAGGCTCACCGCACCATCCTCTTCCAGAAGCAAGCCGTCATCGACCTCTGCAACAAGCACAACATCACCCTGCACGCCATGGATATGCCCACGGATGGCATCTCCGTGGAAGACCCCGGCCACATACCGGATGACGGGGAGCACGCCCTCGCCATGGCCACCGCGCTGGAGCAGCTCGGCATAGGCAACTCTGCCGTGGTGTGTGAAGGCGTCGTCATCGCGGTGTCAGACCCCGCGGGGCCGCTCAAATGTATTCGCCGCGCAGGTGCGTACATGAAGCGCATCCGCTTCGTGCGCTTGGTGAACTGGCTCTGCCGTGTGCTGCTGGGCCGCCCGGGCACGCCCCCGGCTCCCATGGTCATGCGAGGAACGCCGAACTTCACCATCACGCCAGAGGTGGAAAAAGCCGCCAAGAAAGCCGGCATCCAGCTGCGCTGAATATCGCCTCAGCCATGAAATCGCTCCTGCTTCTCTCCCTGTGCCTGCTGCTCAGCAGCTGCTGCACCAACTACAGTCTGTACGTCTTCAACCTTGGCCGCACGGTAGACCCCATCTGCTACCAGAGCGACAAGCTCCATCTCTATTATGCCAATGGTCAGTGGTACGTCAAAGGGTACCGCTGTACCTACGAGCTCTACACCAGCTCGATGAGCAGCTTCCCCATCAATGTCATACCCTTCGTTCAGCTCGGGGAATTTGACGAACCGTGGCAAACCACGATTGACAGTGGCGGCAATCCAGAGCCGGTCTACATCCCCATACACCCGGACAGCTACACGGATGTGCAGCAGCTCTTGGCAGGTAAGGTGAACGACCATCCCCTGAAGTTCGACCTACAGAATTACCTGACAAGCCTGCCCGAACGGCATCGCAGCCTCCCCACCCCAGCCATGAAGGTTGAGGTTCTGCCCCATACCACACGCTCTTGGGGCAAAGCTCGCACCTCAGTCCATGCACTCTGGGCCTACCCGCTAGGGGTCGCCACCGCCGTTGCGGTAGATGTACCCTGCTCCGTGCTCTGTACCGCGCTCTTCCTGCCCGCCGGTGGCTGCTGCGCCCTGTATTCCTCCGCTACAGCCCCAGACCAGCAACAGCCCACACCGCCGACCAACACCACTCCTACAAATTGATTCTCTTCATTTTACGAAAAAGCGTGTAAAATCGTCGATTTAATCTTGCATTTTACACTATATTTTCTTAACAACTCTTTACCAATAATATACAGTGGAACAGCATTCTTCACTCCCCATCAGCACACCGCAGGCTACACCTCAAAAGAGAAGATGGCTGATAATAAGCCTCATTATCATAGCTGTTCTGCTTGTGTTACGCTTTCTGACGTCCTGTGTCACGCATTCCATGGTATACCCGGGCAGCACCATGGAGCTGCCGGATGCACCTTACGGGCACAGCGCACAGGCCATCAGCATCCCGGCGGAGGATGGCACCATACTGCGCGGCTGGTTCTTTAACCGCGGGGCGAATACGCCGCTTGTGGCCATGTACGGCGGCAACGCCATGAATGTGGGGGCCTTTACGGACATAGCCGCCGGGGACACCACGCGCTCCTACCTGCTCATGAACTACCGTGGCTACGGCGGCAGCGAAGGCACGCCGGATGAGGAAACCCTCGTGGAGGATGCACGCCACTGCATAGCCACGGCGCGCAGCAGAATGAATGGCAGCAGCACGCCCCTGTACCTCGTGGGGTTCAGCCTCGGCAGCGGAGTGGCCACACAAGTGGCTGCCGCAGAAAAGCCGGAAAAGCTCGTGCTGGTATGCCCCTTTGACAGCATCACCGCCGTGGCTTGCGGGTTCGTGCCTGTCCTGCCGCATGTTCTGCCCATGGATTCTTGGTGCTCAGCGAATGCTGCCCCCGGCATCACCTGCCCCGTCACCATCCTGCGCGGGCAGTTTGACACCATCGTCCCGCCGGACTCCACGGATGCTCTCATCCGCGCCTTCTCCACCCCTCCCACGGTACTCTCCTACCCCGCAGGACATAACGACATCTTCTCACACCCCGGCTTCACGGAAGACCTTCTCCATTCCCTCTCCGGCAAATAATTGTATAAAATAAGTAGCAGACTGAACAACTCCTGCAGCTCAGAGAAAGCCCATCCTCGCCCCGTACATAGAAAACGGAGCAGGAAGCTTTCCCCATCATACTCAAGCCCTCAACCGTGAACATAGACGACAAACTCATGCAAAGCTTGCCATCAACATGATTTCAAACAGGGAATAAAATCTATTTTACCCCGGAGAATATTGTCATAATATTAGCATTTTTATGCACTTTTGATTCATTCTGGACTTTTCCGCTTGACTTACCATTTTCAAAGAGTAAAGTAACAGCTGGCTTTTTTCTATTTTACACCATGAAACTGCATCTCCCCAAGGGACTCAGAAGTGCCGTGCTCGCCTGCTTTGCAGTCGTCAGCGGCTTTGCAACCACGTTGAGCACCGGCATCATCGTCGGCGGCACCATGACAACGGCGTTCGTGGCACCACAAGCTCAGGCTGATTACACTTGGATTGGCGGTACTGGCGACAAGACCGCTGCTGACTGGAGCACCGACAGTAATTGGAACACCAACGGGGCCTCATTTGTCGGCTCCGGCCCCGGTACGCCGGATTCCAATATGTGGGAAACCATCATTGTGGACGGCGCAGTCACCT
>CALABM010000029.1 GCA_937885815.1 uncultured Verrucomicrobiales bacterium
CCTCGAGAAGCTGTAGAACGACCGCGAGAGGTCGTAGCACGGCCACGGGAAGCAGTACGTCCACGACTGCGGGAAGCAGTAGCACGGCCACGGGAAGAAGCGCGCCCGCGACTACGGGAGGCAGTCTGGCGGGGAGTAGCTCTGGCCGGCCTGTAATCTGTTTCCCTTACAGAGGTACGGGCTGTTTCACGAGCTGCCGAGAAAGCCTTTCTCTGCTCGCTGAGAGAAAAGGAAGCACCATGCTGCGCAGCGAAATGAGCTCTATAGGCCGGATCCACCTGACTGATGTGGACTACAGCATCCGGATAATCACGCAGGCCAAGACTGCTACCACTCGGGAACTGCTGCTGGCAGGCGCTGAACACCATGCAGAACAGTGCAAGCAGTACAAATAACCCTCTCCTACCGCTCATATTCATCATCAAAGTACAGTATCAATGATTCTGAAGGGCAATGACAACAGGTAACTAAACAAGTTCGTAACGGCACTGCAGGAACTAAGCATGCATGCACAAAAGCCCAGTGCGAGCATTCTGACAGCTACAGTTCCCAACTTGCTAAAAGTACCCTTATGCATAATTTCTGTAATATTTGGTGTTTTTACTTCGTCCCTAAAAGGTTCCGGAATCTTATATCATAGAAAACTCTCTTTGCCAACACCAAATCGTGACAGAACTTATTTTCCGCGGGAGCCCACATTCAGCGGACGAGCCACCCATATCAAGCTATCAGCATCATAGGGCGGGTCAGTGGCAAGCTCCATGTCCTTGAACTTAATTGTTTCATACACTTCCGCAGCACGGGGCTCGATGAAGCTCGTACGGAACAACTGAAAAAGGGGCTTACCATCCTCGGAAGTTTTACTACCTTCCTCATCCATGTCATCAATCAACAGGCAAAAACCGAAGTTACCACCACCAATTTCAGACACCAACACCTGCATCTCATACCATTGGCCGGCCTTCACCTCAATGGGCTCACCTGCCACAAAACCACCAAACTGCTCGTTCCAGAAATCACAGGATTGATAATCAATAATTTCTCTCCCCTGAAGAGCACTGGGATTAGAAATCACATGCAGACCATTCCATTCAGCCGTAGCCAGATTATGGAAGCCGCATGCCAGCACATTTCTTCCATCAAAACGTACAGCCATCACAGAGTCACCAGCTCCCACAAAACGGAACCGCCCAGTCTTGGGAGCCTGCACTCGAGCGCGGTACAAAGCAACCCAGCGGCTGGGCTTCAGGCGCATACGTCCCTCAGGGTCATAAGCATTAGATGCCTCCTGATCCATACAATTCGGGAGGTAGAAACAGGACGCATACAATCTGGTGCGTGATTCGCAGTACGGAGAAAACGTCGTTGTATTCCAGCCGCCATTATAGAACTGGCTCAGCAAGGAAAGAACCTGACGATTGCCGGAGACGTCACGAAGGCGAGAATCACCACCATTAGGTGTGCGCTTGAAATCCCAGAAGCGCCCTTCAAAGGCATTATCCGTACGCGAGGAAGAGCCAAGACCGGAACCACCGCCTTCACCCATACCTTCCCCAAAACCATCACCGCCAATCCCCTCAGCCAGCGTATTACCATCCATCACAAGACCTTCTGTATCAATCTCCACAGAGGTCATAAACGATACATCCGAGGCAGAATCAGCCACGATGATATCCATCTGCGGAGCAGACACTCGCACGTTACTGGAAAGCTCTCGGGGGCGGGGTGCATCCTGAGTTTCTTCAGCTTCAGGTTGGTACACAAGGAAAGTAGTCTCCGTCTCACGCTCAAGAAATATCTTAGACACCCAAAAAACAATACCTAAAAGAGCCAGAAAACCTGCCGCAAAGGAAAGGGCATATATTCTAAGGCGGCGGTTGGCATTGGCAAGCAACCTGTTAACATCTTTTCTGGTTCTAAATCGGACGGCCATATAAACTTGGTATTTATTATAGCTGTTGGAGGCTCCATGTCAAGCATACACTACAACATGCCTGATTTTTTCATCCCGAACTTGCAATTTAACTGAGGAAATGTACAATACCCCCATGAAGCTCCCCCAAGACAAGCGCCTGCCTCTATGCCAACAGCTGATTCGCTATATGGAAAATCACCCAGCAAGAACGCTGGCTGCCCGGCAGGTTCTCGATTTTGTGCTGCAGACACCGGATTGTTTTGAACGTGGCCACACTGCCGGCCACATCACAGGCTCAGCGTGGCTTGTGAACAAGCAAGGAGATAAAACCTTACTTACCCTCCACCGCAAGCTGCAACTCTGGGTTCAACCCGGCGGCCATGCGGATGGGGATGGAGATGTTCTGAGAGTCGCCATACGAGAGGCTCAGGAGGAAAGCGGCATATCTCAGCTGATTCCACTCAGCGCAGATATTTACGATGTTGACATTCACACCATACCGGCGAGGCCGCAGACCGGCGAGCCCGAGCACCTGCACTATGACATTCGCTACCTCCTGCAAGCAGAGCACGAAAACTTTGTGATATCTGATGAATCTGATGACCTCGGCTGGTTTACCGAAAAAGACCTTTTACACCTGACACCTGCCGCGGATGAGGCCGTATTGAGACTAGCAGCGCTATGGCCCGCAGCACGCGAGATACTCTCAGCTGGCGAATTGTGACGCAAAACAAGCTTGACGCCGCTTGACGGAAAGCGCATGATAGATGGCGTGAAATTTTTCAGTATAGTACTATCAGTTATATCAGCTGCGCTCTGCTTAACAAGCACCAGCTGTAAGCCTCAAGCCCCTGACCTTGAGCGCCAGCGTGTTGTAGAATCTCACAACCAGAAACTATCGGAAGAAATCGCCACCATGCGCCAGCGGATAAGACAGGCCGGCGAGATTACACCCGGGCTCAGAGAGCAGATTGAGACCAATCGAAATAATGTGAGAGAAGCGCTTGCTCGCAAAGAAGAACTGCGCCGCCAAGAAACGGCCACCAAACTGCGTTACATCGAACTGGAGGCTCGGTGGAACCAATTTCGTGCCACTTTTGACGACTTAAAGAGCCGCGCAGCGGCCAACCAAAGCTGAATACCATGAGCCTTTCCAGCCGAAACATCACCCCTGAAGACGAGGAATTCGCTGAAATTCAATTTCGCCCGCGTCCTAAAGCCACTCAGGCAGAGTCTGAAAAAGAGAACGCTACCACCCCCAAAGAGGTAGTACCCGTTCAGACCTCTCCCACTAAACAGGAAAAAGAAAAGTCCCCGGAAGAAAGCAAGGAGAAAGAGGTATCCCCTCCTGCCGAAGAAGCCTCAACAAAGCCTGAAACAAACGCTCAAGAAAAAGAAGACAAACCGGTCCCCGAAGAACCGACAGCAAAAGAAAAGAAACAATACGGTGCCTTTTCCGTACTGTTTGACACACTGCTTGTCGTCATTCTGCTGGCCATACTGGGAGTAGGCGGTTGGTATATCAAACAGCAGATGGATATCTACCGCGTACCCTCTGCTATGGAAATTGCGCTTCAGGAAAACCAGCGCTTGCAGAGAGAGCGAGCAGAACTCATCGAGGCCTATAACCTCGCAGATGAGCAGATTGCCATGCAGACCAGCCTTAGTCACCTTCGCAATGAACTAGGCAAGATTCTCAGCGAATGCTCCGCAATTGAACAATCCATTGCAAACAACAAAAACAGCATTCTGGCCATGCAGCACCAGATCCGCACGGCAGATCGCGAATACCACAGCATTGCGCTGAGCTTGCTGCCCGGCATGTCCATCGGTGATGCCACCACCACGCGCGGCTCATCCTCTTTGAAAGATGCCTACATCTACCGCGTTCAGGGGCAGATGATTACCCTTCGCTCCCCCGAAGGGCAGATTACCATCCCCATCCGCAATCTCGTAAAAACCAATCTTCCCCGCTTGGCTCGCTATGCCTTCGGCGAAGAAGAGCTTGTGGATATGTCTGACTTTGACAGCAACGGCAATACTCCGGCCAGCACCGCGCCGCAAGCTCCGGCAGAGCAATCGGCTCCGGCTCCGCAACCCACCACGCGTAGAGAGCAGAGTTATGAACCCACTTCCGGAGCTCCCATTGTAGACACAACAAGCGGTAGTACAATCAGCGCCCCCGAGAACGTCCCCTCAGGTCCCAGCGTAGAAGCATGGGTTCCCACAGAAGGAGAGCTGCCCTTCTAAGAAGAGCTGCTCCAATAGGTTCAAAAGAATCGCCGCAACCCTTCCTCATTCAGGAGAGTTGCGGCGATTCTTTTCAAGAGGAACAAATGAAACTCAACCGGCTACCACGCCATCACGGATGATGAGCGTACGGTCACCGCGCTCAGCAATCTGAGCGTCATGCGTGACAATCACGAGTGTTTTGTTGCTTTCCTCAGCCAAGCCGAAGAGCAAATCCAAAATCTGGGAACCATTACGAGAATCAAGATTACCGGTGGGCTCATCAGCAAAAATCAGCTCGGGGTCATGAGCCAGAGCACGGGCTATAGCCACACGCTGCTGTTCACCACCGGAAAGCTCATTGGGCAGATGATCCATGCGGTCACCAAGCCCCACTCTTTCCAGAAGAGCCTTCACACGCTCAGTTGCTTCGCGGCCGGCAATGGCTGTGGCCAGTGACGCATTCTCCAACGCGGTAAGTTCCGGCATGAGCATGTAGTTCTGGAAAATGAAACCCATAGTCTTGTTACGGAAAAGAGCACGGCGGCGGAGATTCAACGCGTAAATATCCTCACCGGCCACCAGCACGCGGCCTTCCTGGGGCTGCTCCAGCCCTGCCAGCGTATACATGAGAGTGGTTTTACCGGCGCCGCTGGGACCGCAGAGGAATACTCTCTCACCACGCTTAATATGAAGGCTCAGTCCGTGGAGCACTTCCACAGTTTTCTGGCCTATGGCATAACTGCGGTGAAGATTTTCAGCTATAATCATACGTTTCGAGTCAGTTCAATGTTATCTATCAGGCGCACATCTCCGAAGAATGCAGCCACAGCCAGCAGGGCCATCCGCTTTTCATCCGTCACTGCGTGCAAATTCTCAGCGTCCACAAGCTCCACGTAATCCGGGCGCACCCCCTCAATCGCCTCCAGCTCACTGCGCACATTCTGACACACGGCTTGGGCAGAAGCCCCCTCAGCATATGCAGCGGCAGCGGCCTTCAGGGAGCGATAAATCGTAGGAGCCGCAGCCCGGTGAGCAGGCGTGAGGCGCACATTGCGGCTGGAAAGGGCTAATCCATCCTCACCGCGCACGATTTCCGCGCCGTGCAGAGTGATGGGGATATCCAGATCTCGCACCATGCGTCGCAGGATGGCAAGCTGCTGGTAATCCTTTTTACCAAAGATAGCATCCGTGGGCTGCACGAGATTGAAAAGTTTATTCACCACCAAGCAAACCCCGGCAAAATGTCCGGGACGGCAGGCACCGCAAAGAACGGTGGACAAATGCGTTTCCTCCAGCGTGATGGAGCGGTCACCGCAATACATCACATCCGGTGTAGGCATGAACACCACGTCCACACCACAGGAACGGCATGTAGCTAAGTCCTCCTCAGGAGTCTGCGGATAAGCAGCAAAATCACCGGCATTATCAAACTGAACCGGATTCAGGAACACACTAGCCACCACACACCCCTCTTCGCCAGCCAAAACACGAGCCTGACGCATCAGCGTGGCATGCCCTTCATGCAGGGCTCCCATGGTAGGCACCAGTACGATGCGTTTTCCACGCACAGGTGCCAGTAGTGCGCGCAGTTCCTCCTTGGTACATGCAGTCTGCATGGGCGCACTATATCACTTTATCCCCATTTTTGCAAGAGCAAGATATGTCCTAACGGACATAATGCTTGCAATCGGCAGCAGCCTGTGCTTTAATGAGCCCGAGCTTCTGTAACTCAATACAGAAGCAGAGCTCCCGGAGGCGGTGACGATACCGCAGGAAATAGATGGGAAAGGCAGTGAGAATCTGCCGCTGTGCCGCAACCGTGTTACCCGCTGCTCCTTCAGGGCAGTAAGGTTCAGTCGGAATGCCAGCCGAGGAGTTTCGTCCGAACAGGGCGGCGTCGCACCGCCCACACGACTCACATACACATGATACCTCAGAATACCGCTCCCATTAGCGGGGCCGCTGCTGTGCTTGCACTATTTTCCGTGGCAAGCTGCCCTTCTCTCGCTCAGGAATACACTGAAGAAACTGAGCTTGTTCCCATCACCGTCAGCGCCCACCGTGGGCTGGATATTCCACGGGATGCCACCGGCGCGTGTGTCAGTGTGCTGGATGCACACGAGCTGCAGGAACAAGGGATTCATAACCTCGCAGAAGCCCTCACCGGCGTGCCGGGAGTCAGCATCCAGCCCGGAGGCGGAGCAAACCAACGTGGAAACGTGGCTAATACCGCCATCCGCGGCATGAGTAGTGATACCTCTACCCTGCCCGTTTTGGATGGCATGCGCATTTTCAACACCGGCGGCAGCGGGCTTCTCACGGCTAATACCATGGCCCGCACAGACCTTTTTTCACTCGGACACGTGGAAGTACTCAAAGGCAGTCAGGGCGCATGTTATGGCAACGGGGCTATGGGCGGCGTCATCTTCATGGAAACCCCTAAAGGAGAAGGCGCCCCCAGTCTTTCCTTGTTTCAGGAGGCCGGCAGCCACAGCAGTTATACAGCCAGAGCAGCAGCTCAGGGGCAGCAGGATTCCCTGAGTTTTTACCTTTCATCCTCATACAACCGAACGGATAACGACATCAGCTTTGCCAATGGCATGCGCCCCTCTCATCGCAATGGTGGTGAATACGAAAACTTCAGCGAGGCGCTGAGACTGGACTGGGCACCCACGGATAACCAAGCCCTCACCCTCACCTACCGTAGAGAAGACTCCGAATATGGTTATACCGGGCTGTACCATGACTGGTATAGCGGCGGCTTTGCAGAATCTTACTCCCGCTACAGCTTCCACACTAATCTCGTTACCCTTAAATGGGCAGCTCAGCTTAATGAGCGACTGAACAGCTCACTCATGGCGGGGTATTACGGGTACGATGCCACGCTAGGCAGCGGTTATTGTCAGGATTTACGCAAAATCCAGCTGGAATGGCGCAATGCGTGGAAGTGGTGCCCGCACCAGACAACAACCGGCGGCTTTGCATGGAATCGCAGTACATTCAGCGTACAGTCATCCGGCCAGTCTGTCGGCACGGATGCCAATCTGGAAAACACATACGCCTTCTTTGCCGAGCATATTTACAGCCCTGTTGAATACCTGAGCAGCTCTGTAGCAGCCAGACTGGAGCTGAGCAATCTGTACGACCCTCAGTTCACCGTGAGAGCAGCCTCCTCATACCGCTTCAATAATGAGCGAAGCCGCCTCACCGCCTCTGCCGGCACCGGCTACCGAGCTCCCGGTTCCTTCCAGCGCAGCAACGGCAGTACAGAAAGCTGGGGTACCACCTACCATGGCAACCCGGATTTGAAAGTGGAGCACAGCATCAGCGCTGACATCGGGCTGGAGCACGATATCGCAGATGGCCATACCCTGAGCGTCACCGGCTTCTGGCAGCGGCTAGAAAATGCTATCACCACAGTCTATACCGGCCCGACAGATGCCACCTACCGAAACGACTCCGGGCACTGGACCATCCTCGGCGCAGAACTCGCTCTGCAAGGAACTATCGAACAAGCTTGGAATACCGGCTACAAGCTGGCTTGGACTTACACCTCACCCAAAACAGCTGATGGACGTCAAATCCCCTGGACCTCTCGCCAAACGTGGTCTGCAGAGCTGCATACTACACCCATTGAGGGCTTCACCACAGGCATTGGCCTCGTAGCTGCTGCTGGCCGCAGCAACTTCAAGGGCAACTCCCCCGCCCATATAGACAGCTACTACAGCCTGAGATGGTTCGCTCGTTATCAGGTTAATGAAAATCTCACCCTTCATCTTCGTGTGGAGAACATCACAAACCAGAAGTTCGTCACGGAAGGAAACTTCAGCCCGGATTGCTCCATGCTTTCTCCGGGAACTGCTGTTTATGGAGGCTGCACACTTGAATTCTGACGATGAAATATATTCGCTACATATTCTGGCTTTTTGCCATGCTCGTTCTGCTTGTGTGGCTGGCTCACCACGCCTCGCCGCACGCGGAACAATCCACCCAGGCGCCTGAAGCGGTTTTGCTTCCTCCTGCGGATTACCCCGAAGGATTTGAAGAACAGCTCGCTGCCGCCCCCGGCATAAAAATCAGCCTGTGTAGCATGGAATCATTACCCTCTGAGCTCTCTTGGCAAAAGGGCTCAGAGGCTCCACCCGTCGGAAGCCCGGAAGCTATAAAAGGCGGTACCCTCCGGCTGAGCAATGCCGGCCCGTTCCCGGCAAACTTCCTCGCCTTCGGAAGCCCCACTCCCCAGTTCTTTCACTACAACCTCTTTGAAAGGATTGACATACCAATGGTGTGGGCGCATCCTTCCACCGGGCAGGAAATGGCTGGCCTCGCTGAAGCTTGGTGTGTACAGGGTAACAGCGTCTTCTTCCGCCTGAATCCGAATGCTCGCTACTCCAACGGCCGCCCGGTAAGAGCAAGGGACTTCGCGCTCGGTACTCTACTCCGAATCAAAACCGGCACCTCGCTCACCATAAATGAACTGCGGATATACGGAGATGAAGTAGTGGAAGCAGTTCTACCGGCTGTGGGACTCGAACCAGCACTTACCGTTTCCCGTCAGCTGTGGCCGTCCGAGCCCGGCTTCTATGCTGAATTCAGCAGCAATTACGCGGAGCATTACGCTCAACGCATTCCCCCGACAACAGGCGCTTACGCCATTGAACGCGTGCAGCGAGGAAGGCTCATCGTGCTGCAGAAGGTGCCGCAATGGTGGGCCGCAGAATTACCGGGATTCCGTTACACTCATAACCCCGACCGCATAGAACACCACTTCCTCACCGATGAAGCTCAGGTATGGGAGCAGTTCTTCGCGGGGCGGCTGGAGCTTATCCAAACACGAAACGTAACAGCTTGGCACAGCAAACCGGAAGGGGTACCGGCGGCAGAGGATGGCAGAATCATACTGCACAGTCTGAGAATTGATAAC
>CALABM010000030.1 GCA_937885815.1 uncultured Verrucomicrobiales bacterium
CACCTTTTTTGTCATCAAAGGGCTACTTGGGCATCAGCAAATCTGAAACAGACCCACGATAGCACCGCAAAAATAACAAAAAAAACACAGTGTGAGCCATAGCAGCCCCATAGCGGTGCCGATTTCAGGGTAGAATCAGGCCTCAGCCTACGTGATTTTCGCTTGAATTCCCTCGTGAGCATGATAGAATGTTGAGCACATGAACACAGCGGGCAGAGGAAAGAATGTACTGAAGACAGGAGTGAAACTGTGGAGCGTCAACACAGGAGCCATCCTCAAAGAAGTACGGCCGCTATTTGAAGACGGCACCTGCGATTATCTGGAGCTGTACACCGTACCGGGCACTTTAGATACCCTACCGCAATGGAAAGCGCTGGGAATCCCCACCATCATCCACGCGCCTCACTTCAAACATGGGTTCAACCTCGCGCTGCGCGAGTACCGGCAGAGCAACCGCCGCCTGTACGAGGAAACGCGCCGCTTTGCGGATGAACTCGGGGCAAGCCATATCATCTTCCACGGCGGCACATTCGGCTGCATTGAAGAAACCGCACTGCAACTCGCCAATCTGAATGAACCGCGAGCCCTCATTGAGAACAAACCTGCCATCACCCGGAATAACGGCAGCATCCTCGAGTGCCGCGGCTCCACCCTCAGCGAGATTCAGCATGTGCTCAGCACCGCAGGCTGTGACCTCTGCCTAGACATACCGCACGCCCTTTGCGCTGCGAACTACCACGCCTTGCCACCGGATGAGCTGTTGGCCTCCTTCCGTGCCTTGGAACCGGCCATGTTCCACCTGGCGGACATGATGGAGGAAAGCCTACTGATAGATGACCACACACAGCTGGGGCTCGGCTGCTTGGACTTCAGGCGCTTCATCCCCGGCATCCTCACACCGGGTGCCACCGTCACTATTGAGACAAACCGGCGGCACCCCGATACGCTGGAGGAGTTTAAGGACGAATGCTCCCACCTGCGTGAAATCCTGCGCCAAGCAGGCTTATCCGCGTGAGAACTCCACCACGCAGCAGACGGTATCCTCCACTCGCAGGAGTACACAGGCTGATGACGGGCCGAGCATGAGGGACGGCTGAATAATGGCACCGGGAGCCACAGGGCGCTTGTATTCTACCCGCAGGGTGGTGTATTCCCAATCTTCCGGCAAGCACTCAAGGGCCATGCGAACGTAATGGGCGTTATTAACGTGGCGATTGTAATCAATGTCATTCCGCAGCACAGGAATGGGCGCAAGAGGAGTCTCCCGAGCCTCCGGCAGTGTAATCTTACGGCTGCTATAATCCATGGGCAGCTTGGGGTCTATGCGCATTTTATCAATCACCTCCTGCGGCAGGCGAAGAAGGCGGCCAGTCTCCGCACTCACAAAGGCCCCGATAGCCCAGGAGCGATAACAGGCAAGCCCACGGGCATCCTTAATGATGGTATTACGGTAGCCGAAAGGCCCCTGAGTGCCGAAAACTGAGGTGCTGCACACCAGCTCCTCCCCTAGCTCCGGCACGCGCACAATATCCACATGGCGGAAGTTCAGCAACTGAGCGGCCTTATTCTCGAGGAGGTAGTGCAGAAAGGCCGGCTCACTGTTCTTCCACATCTCAGAGCAATCCTGCATCAACTGCAGGGCGGAGAAAAGTTTCAGGCGACCTTCAGGATCCGTTTTGCTGGGGGTAACTGTCTGGGTAATGGTGAACATGCCGGCATTCTAGCACCTCGTGCCGCCGGAGTCAACCCACACCAAAGCCGAGCATCCACATAAGTAACTGAGCATGTACCCATATGGAGCAGATAATGTTATTTTTTCTTACGGCTCAATTTGCCGCGCACAGATACTTTTGAAGAAGCGCCAGAACCTTCTCGCGTGACACCTCGCGCCCGCTCACAATATCCGGGCCGATTTCTTCCAAAAGGGCAGCCAGCGCATCATTGGAGATATTCAGCACCGCCTGAGCCGCGGCCCCCTGTTCCCCCACTGTAATGAGCCAGCGCTCCGTTTCTTTCATATAATCCCCCTTAATGGGCAAATCCAGCTTCTTCGCCACCATCTCAATCCCCTTATCAATAAACAGCCTACCCACACCGGAAGTAGCCAGTAAGGGAAGCGCCGCACGGAGAGCCTTGTCTTTTATCGATTGAATATCCATTACCCCCAGCATAAGACACTCACCATCGGAATGCAAGTTTTTTCGCCCGAATAAAAGCAAAAACCGCAGCTCCTGTGAGGGAACCGCGGTTTGAAAGAAAGGAGGTTTAGCACCGGAGGGGGGCTTTAGAGGCTCTCGCCGAAGTCTGCGCGGAACTTAGCGGCAAGCTTCTCCTGCCAGTCACTAAGGGGCTGAAGGCGTCCGAAGAAGAAGCGAAGCACTTCCGGCTCTTCCACCCACTTAAGACCGCCGATAAGCTCGCGGTTGTCGTACAACCACTTCACGCGGTCAGCGCAGTACTTCACCTGAGACAGGGTGAACACGCGGCGGGGGCAGGCAAGGCGCACGAGTTCAAGCTCGGCGTAGTTCTCAGAGCCATCAGGGTTACGCTGCTCGGAGAGGGAGCCACGCTCCATACCACGGATACCACCGGCGATGTAGAGAGCGGTGGCGAGAGCACCGGCGGGGTACTGCTCGTGGGGGATGTTCGGCAGGAACTCGGAGGCATTGATGTGGGCACCAAGGCCGCCGGCGGGCTTCACCATGGGCACGCCGTAATCAGAGAGCTCCTTCACGAGGTACTCGATGAAGATGGGGCCCTGGTTAATGATTTCCTCGTCCAGAGTCTCCAGAAGGCCGATAGCCATGGCTTCCATGGCGCGCACTTCCATACCACCGTAGGTGAGGAAACCTTCGTAGAGGGGGATGAAGGCCTTCATCTTAAGGATGAGGCTCTCGTTGTTGGAGATGATAGCACCACCGCGGGCGAAGCCGAGCTTACGGCTGGAGAAGTAGATGAGGTCCATGGCGTCCGCCAGCTTGCGGATGATTTCAGCCACGGTCATATCCTTGGCAGCAGCCTCACGGGTCTTGATGAAGTACAGGTTATCCTGCAGCAGGGAGGCGTCCAGCACAGCCATCACGCCGTATTCCTTACATACAGCGGCCACCTCCAGCATGTTCTCCATGGAAAGGGGCTGACCACCGATGAGGTTCGTACCGGCTTCGATACGCACGAAGGGAACGTGCTCGGGGCCGACCTCCTCGATGAGAGCGCGCAGGCGGGGAATGTCAAAGTTGCCCTTGAAGGGGAGATCCAGATTCGGATCCAGACCTTCAGCGGTGATAAGCTCCTCCACGCGGCCGCCCTTACGGGTGATGTGGGCCTTCGTAGTGGTGAAGTGGAAGTTCATGGGCACCACGTCGCCCTCCTTCACGAAGGTCTCAGCGAGAATGTTCTCACAAGCGCGGCCCTGGTGAGCGGGCAGGAAGTACTTAGTGCCGAACACCTGCTCAATCACACGGGAAAGGCGATTGAAGGTCTCGGAACCGGCGTAAGAGTCGTCAGCCTGCATGGAAGCTGCCACCTGATTATCACTCATGGCGTTCACGCCGGAGTCGGTAAGCATATCCATGAACACGTCCTTATTCTGAAGGAGGAAGGTGTTATTACCGGCCTGCTTCAGGAGCTCCACACGCTGCTCAACCGGAGGCAGGAAAAGCTTCTGAACCACGCGAACCTTGTGCATTTCAAGGGGCACCTGGTGCTCCTCCTTGTAGAATTTAACGATAGACATAATATGATGGGGTTAAAAAAAGTTGCGAAACATTACCACACGCACCACGGAATGTCAAACCATTTCTATGGCATTATAAGCAACTTACGCCGCGTTATACGTCATTTTTTCCTACTAAACACGTATAACGCAAAAAATATGCATGAAGCATTTTCAAATTGCCATGAATGCAAACAGGGAGTAGAATAGCCCCATGCAGGCAGAGGTATACACATGCAAGAACGGGCTCACCACCGTGGTGAGCCGCCAAAAAGCATTCCCCGTGGTGAGTGTACAGGTATGGGTTCGGACAGGCTCGGAACATGAAGGAGCCTACAGTGGAGCCGGCATCTCCCACCTTCTGGAACACATGGTTTTCAAGGGCACGGATGAGCACAGTGCTCAGCAGCTGAATGAGGAAGTAGCCGCCCTCGGTGGCCTGTGGAATGCCTATACCAGCACAGACCGCACAGTGTACCATATAGACGGCCCCTCCGCCCACTGGCGTAACTTCCTTCACATCCTGACACGTCTGGTATACCACCCAACCTTCCCCCAAGATGAGTTTGAAAAGGAACGCGAAGTCATACGCCGCGAGATGGCCATGTACAATGATGATCCGCGAGATGCCTCCTACCGCGCGCTCATCAGCACTCTTTTCCGCGTGCATCCCCGCCGCCTACCCGTCATAGGGGAGCAGAAACGCTTTGATTCTCTCACGCATGCTGACATGCTGGAATACCACCGGAGCCGCTACACTCCCGAGAACATGTTCGTGTGCGTGGTGGGTGATGTGGAGCCGCAGGAGCTTTTCCAAGCGCTGGAGGAAGAAGTGGCGGACGTGTGCTCCGCCCCGGCTCAGCCCGTGCAAACCGTGCAAGAACCCCACCAGTGGGGGCGCCGCTTAGAGCGCCGCGAGTTTGCCCAGCCCACCAGCACCCTCATGCTGGCATGGCGCATACCCTCCACGCAGCACCCGGATGCCGCTGCTCTCTCCGTGCTTTCCTCCGTACTGGGTGATGGCCGCGCGGCCTGGCTGTACAAAACATTCCATGATGAGCAGGCTCTCGCTCATGATACAAACACCTCCATCCTCCCCGCCAAGCAAGGGGAAGGAGCCTTCGTCATCGAGGCCGATGTGGAGCGAGCGCAGCGCGATGAGCTCAGAGACGCCATTCTGGACTACGTAACCAAACTTCCGGAAGCGGACTTCACCCAAGGCATCAGCCGAGCCCTTCGCCAGCTGCGCGCCCAGCGCCTGAAAAACCTTTCTACCGTGCAAGGGCGAGCTACTCTCCTCGGCATCAGCTGGCACCACTCGCAGAACCCGAACTCCGGAGAGGAATGGGCTGAGGCTCTTAGCCGCGTAACCCCGGCAGATTTGGCCCGCGTGGCAGCCACCTATCTCACCCCCGAGCGCCTCACCGAAGTCAGTGTAGACCCCCTCGGCACCAACAGCGCCGAGGCGGATTCAGACGCCGCGGCCACCCTGCCCACTCCCGTGGTGGAAGAACTGCCGAACGGCCTGCGCCTCGTGCTGCGTGAAGATAAGCGCGTACCCCTCGTGACCACCACTCTATGCCTCGGTGCAGGCTGCCGCTCTGAGAATGAGCAGACAGCCGGCATCAACACCCTGCTGGCTGAGTGTCTGCTGAAGGGCACCACCACACGCAGTGCCGCAGAGATTGCGGATGAAGCAGAGAACATGGGCGGCTCCATTTCCTGCACGGCCGGAAATAACACACTCATGCTCAAGACACGTTCGCTAGCGGAGGACGCCGGCACCATGCTGAGCCTGCTGGCAGATGTAGCCCTGCACCCCACCTTACCGGAGGACGCCATCAACACCGCAAAGGAAGATTTGGTAGCGGATATTCTGGACAGCGAGGAAGACCCCGCCGCGGTGGCCTTCCTCCGCTTGCGCCGGGCCTGCTTCGGGCCACATTCATACGGAAACCATCCGGACGGCACCGTGGAGAGCGTACAATCCCTCTGCAAAGAAGCCCTGCAACAGCAACTCAGCCGCATCATGTGCACCCGGAATGCCGTGCTCGCCATCAGCGGTGATTTTGATTCCGCCACCATGCGAGAAACCGTGAAGAGCCTCTTCGCGGAAATGCCCATCGGCGCCCCGGCAGAGCTTACCGCGACCCCACCCCAACAGGCGGCGGACCTCACTATAGCCTGCGATAAAGAGCAGGCCGTGCTCGCCATGGCCGTCCCCGGGCTCACCGCTACAGCCAAAGACCTCCCCCTGCTCCTTCTCTTCGATGAGTGGTGCCGTGATATGGCCGGCCCCATCTTCGGAGAAATCCGTGAGCAGCGAGGGCTGGCTTATTATGCCGCCTCAGCCGTACTGCTGGGCACGGATGCAGGCTGCATGTACTTCTACCTCGGGACCGCCCCCAAGAGCATGACCGAAGCCCGCGCAGCCCTTATCGGAGTACTGGAACGCTTGTCCAAAGAAGGCATGCCGGAAGATGCGCTGGAGAGAGCCAGAGCTACGGTACTCACCTCTCGACTGCTAGCCTCACAATCTGCGGATAAGTTATGCTCCACCATGGCAGTAGACACCCTGCTCGGCCTGCCGCCGGATTACAGTGAAAGTCTCCCGCAGCGCCTGCGCAGCATCACGCTTGGGCAAATGAATGCCTTCATCGCAAACCTGCTCAGCCCGGCAGCCACGCGCACCATTGTGACAGTCACGCCCGAGGCGTGAGGGGGGCATGCAAAAAACAACAAAAACAATCAGCGCACTAAGCGGGCGCGCATAGCGGCCCAATCCGTACTGCGCAGCAGCCGCACAAGGTTTCTGTACCAGAACTCGTGGTGGCCGTATTCATCACGGCAAAACTCGGCCTCAGCCTGAGCCACGCTCCAATTCTCGTATATAATGCGGTACGCCGCCACGATAATGCCTGTGCGGTCACTGCCATGCCAGCAGTGCACCAGCACCGGCTTGGGGGCACCGGCTATCAGGCGCAGGCAGTTCTCAATATCCGCCACAGTCACCTCACCGGCAGCCACAGGATACGCCATCAGGTGCAAGCCCGTGTGGCGGGCCTTACGCGTATCTCGATGGTATTCTCGCAGGTTCAACACACTGCGCACCCCCTTAGCATAAAGGTTTGTGAATCCCTGAGGTGTGGGCTGTGCTGAGCGGTACAGTACATCATTCACACGGTGAAGGTTCTCCACACCTTCCATAGTCATGGCCTGAGCGTAAGCCGGCTGTTCAGGCACAGCGGCGGCCCCGTCCTGCATAACACAGGCACTTACAGAAAGAAATAGCAGGCTGACTATTAAGCGTTTCATGACTACTCCATCAGTTATTCAGCTTCCAACCGGGCTTTCATTGCCGCCCAATCCGTGCTGCGCAGAAGCACCACCAGATTTCCATACCAGAAATCATGGTGACCATAGCGGGCCATGCGGAACTCCGCCTCAGCCTGCGCCACGCTCCAGCCCTCGTATATAATGCGATATGCCGCCACAATAATACCTGTTCGATCACTGCCATGCCAGCAGTGAATGACGATAGGCTTGGGGGCATCCTTCATCATGCGAAGGCAGTTCTCCACATCCGCCTCCGTCACCTCACCTGCTGCCACCGGATAGGAGAGCAAGGTAAGATTGGTATGGCGAGCTTTGCGCCCATCCTTGTGGTATTCGCGCATATTGAGAATCGTGCGAATACCCATCTCCTGCAGGTTCGTGAACCCCTGAGGCGTAGGCTGCCCGGAGCGGTAAAGCTCCGGGCTGATACGATAAAGATTCTGCACGCCCTCCACCTCACAAACATCAGCCACTGCCGGGGCCTCTTCCTGCGTGGGTGGAGGAGAACTACGTGTATACTTAGCAGGCAGCACCCAAACGGCCGCTGCGGCACACACCTTCCTGAGCATGGGGGGCATCATATCGTTTGTTCGCGGAGCAAGTTATTGCAGGCCAAGAGCTTCATTAGCCAGCATCTGGCATCCGCGCAAATCCATCTTGCCGGTAGGCAGCACGGGAATAGTTTCAACCGGTATAATTTCACGCGGGCACCACAGGCGGGGCAGCCCCTGCTCCACCATATGTGCACGGATTTCATCCAAAGCCTGTGGAAGATGAGCCGTGTGCAGGCAGGAAAGAAGCACCAAGGCTTCCCCCTTCTGAGCATCAGGCACGCCCATTACTGCTACTGCACGGCCGGCGAAGCCTTCCGGCTTCTCCACAAAACTCTCAATGACGTCCTCCACCACTTCGTGGGGCACCATCTCACCGGCTACCTTAGAGAAGCGGGAACGGCGGCCACCCAGCGTCAGGAAGCCATTAAGATCCAGCTTACCGAGGTCACCGGTCTTGAACCATCCATCACGGAAGATTTCAGCATTCAAATCCTCACGGCCGATGTAGCCCTTAAAGACGTTAGCGCCCTTGAACCAAATCATACCCTGTTCATTCAGCGGCAGGCTCATGCTATCATCATCCGGGTCCGTAAGACGCACGGCAAGGCCGGGCAACACGGGGCCCACAGAACCGAAGCGGCGACCGGGCACAAAGTAGGGCTGCTCAGGAGTAGAAACGGCGTCATCCAGATTCACAGAGCACACGGGAGCAGTCTCCGTAAGGCCGTAGCCCTCCAGCACGGTGAGCCCACACTTCTCGGCAAACTCATCAGCCACAGCCTTCTGCAGCTTCTCAGCACCCACCACGAAGTACTTCACCGTCTTATAGGTATCAGCCGAGGCACGGCGCAGCATGCTGCGGGCGAAGGTGGGAGTGGAAACCACAAGTGCAATCTTGTGCTCCTCAATGAGCTCGTTAAGCTTCTTAGCCTCCAGCGGGGAGGGATATGTCACCATACCGAAACCGTACAACGCGGGCAGCATCGTGCTGATAGTCAGGCCGAAGCTATGGAAAATCGGCAGACTGCACAGGAACTTCTGACCGGGCTCCAGATAGACCTTACTGAGAAGCTGGGTCACATTCGCCACAATCATGCGGTGCGTAAGTGCCACACCCTTAGGCTCACCGGATGAGCCGGAAGTGAACAGAAGAGCAGCCTCATCATCACCACTGTAAGTATCCAGTTTGAAGTGTGAATTCACAAGCGGCATGGGGGCCATGCGGGCAAATGCCACCCATGCGGCAATCTTGGCCATGCCGATGCCCTTCAGAGTCTTGTCCAGATGAATGATGGCATCCCCCTTAGGCCAGGGGAACTGCGGAAGCTTGCTCATGAAAGTGCGGGCGGAAATGAAGCGGGTGATACCACTCTGGCGCACAATACTCTCAAAGGCGGGCTCGGAGGAGGTGTAGTTAATGTTCACCGGAACGATACCGGCCAGAATACATGCATAGTTCGCAATAACACCACCCTTACCCGGAGGCAGCAGAATACCCAAGCGGCGGCCCGTGTTCATCTTCTTAAGCTCCTTGGCCAGCGCCATAGCCACACCCAACACCTTGTAGAAAGGCAGGCGTGAACCATCCATGCCGTCAATAAGCTCCGTTTTGGCATTCTTGCGAAGCCCTTCCACCAGTAGGCGAGCCACGGAGGTCTGCATCAACGGGCGAATGGCAAACTCGTCCGCCGAGGCGGAAAGCCAAGCTTCCAGCACTCGCTCACCGGTAAGCGGACCGGGGCTCAGCTTAGGCAGTACGCTGATAACGATGGAATCAGCCGTCTTGTCCGTGCAGAAGGTGCGCCACAGGCTCTCGCGGTACATGCCTACAAACACCGGCACGGGCGAGATGTGCAGAGCAGCCAACTGCATCATGAAAGGCATCGGCACATCAGAAATACAACCCATGGTACGGTTCGGCTTACCGGGCACAAACACAACATGCTGTCCTGCCTGCATGGCATCCAGCAACTGCTCACGAAGCGTCTTTACATTCGCCTTGCGGAAATTAAAAATCAATACATTGCGGCGCTTAAGCATGCGCGCCACATCCGGCTCAGGAGTCAGCACCTCCTCTACCATATACACAACCGAATGCGGGCCACCAAGCGCCTGCTCCAGCTCTTTCAGCACCGCCGAGGTCACACGGTTCGGCAGGTACAGTGAAGGTATGGGGGTGAGATTCTCTTTGCCTTTAAGGGTTACTCCAGCCATGGAGCTATTCTAACCCATCAGCAGTGCACTGTCAACGTAAAAGTTCAGCGTTGACGATGCAAATAATACAGAACGGCCCGGCCTTGTACATCAAGACCGGGCCGTTCGAAAATCAAAACACCTTTCGTCAGATATCGAAGAGGTGAGTTACGGAGGCGTTATTGTGAATATTCTGAATAGCCTGAGCAAAAAGCGGAGCGATGCTCACGGTATCCACATGCTCACAACCGCTGGCCATGGGCACAGAGTCAGAGGTAAGCAGACACTCAAGCGGGCTTTCCGTGATGCGAGCACGAGCCTTGTCATTCAGCACAGCGTGGGATACGCCGGCGAAAATACGAGCAGCACCGTGCTCCTTCAGAATCTTAGCAGCAGCACAAAGAGTACCGCCGGACTCCGTCATATCGTCCACCAGCAGCACGTCCTTACCTTCCACATTACCAATGAGCGCATGAGCGTTCACCTCCGTGGCGGAAATACGCTGCTTAGCAACGATAGCCAAATCCGTACCGAGAATGTTGGCATAGCTCTTGGCCGTCTTCACACCGCCGATATCGGGGGAAACCACAACGAGATTGTTGATATCCTTCACATACTTCTCCTTGAGGTGCTTAATGAGCACAGGGAGAGAGTAAAGATGATCCACGGGAATCTCAAAGAAGCCCTGAATCTGAGCGGCATGTAAATCCATCGTAAGCACACGGTTCACACCGGCAGCAGTCAGCAGGTTAGCCACCAGCTTGGAGGTAATGGGCACTCTGGGCTTATCCTTGCGATCCTGACGAGCATAGCCATAGAAAGGCATCACGGCCGTGATTCGGCTGGCGCTCGCGCGGCGCACGGCATCTACCATAACAAGCAGCTCCATCAGATTATGATTGGTGGGCGGGCAGGTCGGCTGCACGATGAAGACGTCCTCACCGCGGATGGACTCATTAATCTGAACAAAGCTCTCACCGTCGGGGAAGGTGTTAACAGAAGCGTCACAAAGGGGCAGGCCCAACTGATCCGCTATGTCTTTGGCTAACTGGGGATGTGCTGTTCCACTGATGATTTTCATGTATACAGGAGGTAATGAATGCACGTCTATTCTTGACATTTTTACAAAAAATGCAATACTAAAAGCACAAAAACCAGCATTTTTTTTACAGGATCCACATGAAAACCGAAAACAAAAACAATCTATTAAACTTACCACCAAGAGATTGGATATATATTACAATCTACTTACTCACCACCGTGGCTTTCTTGGGATTTTATTACGGTTTCACGCAAGGTTCTTGCACGGCTCTCGGCTGGCTGCAATTAGCATGGAACCCGCAGACTGATTACGAACACGGCTGGATGGTTCCCCTTCTGAGCGGCTGGATGCTCGTTCACGCCTGCCGCACCCTGAAAGAAGAAGACATTAAACCCTCTCTGCACGGCATCTGGCTTACAATTCTTGGCGGTTTCCTCTGCGCTGTTTCAGCCCGTACCCAGCAGCCCCGTCTTGCCATCGGTGCTATTCCTTTCCTCCTCTCCGGCTTAGTGTGGTACTACTGGGGCTTCAGACACGCCTTAAAAACAGCTTTCCCCCTCTTCTTCCTCTGGATAGCTATCCCTCTGCCCGGCTTCCAACAGGCTACCGTAGGCATGCAGCAACTTTCCGCCCAGCTGGCGCACTGGGGCGCTGGTGTATGCGGCGTGAATACTACACTGGAAGGCACCACCGTCACCTCAGCCTCAGGTAATTGGGATAGCTTCAGCATAGCAGGCGGCTGTTCCGGCATGCGCTCCCTCATGGCCCTCTTTATGTGCTCCATTGCTTGGGGCTACTTGGCAGACAAACTTAGCATGTGGAAGCGCATAGTGCTGGCCTTGAGCGCTCTACCGCTCTCCATCATAGCAAACGCTTTCCGCGTGGCCAGCATCTTTATATGCGCCGAATACATAAACCCGGCCTTTGCCGGAAAAACGTGGCATGACTGGTCAGGCCTGCTGTTCTTCTTCCCAGCCAGCCTAGTATGCCTCACTCTTCTGCACGGCCTACTGGCCGGAGAACTTCCCCTCCTGAAGAAGCGTAAAGTCATTACCCGCCGGTCAACGAGCAACGAAAACACCCCCCAGAAAGGAGAGCCTCAGGCATGAAAAACGTACTCTTCAAAGCATTACCGCCCATCGTACTTACACTACTGCTCAGCCTCGTCTTCATTATCCCTGAAAGCATGGAGCTACTCCCCTCTGCAGCCAATCCGGAACTTCCGGTCGGCTCTAATCTCCCCGGCTGGCAGGGCGTTAAGACCCAAGAAAGTGAACTAGAGAGATTAATTCTCGCCGCCGACACAACATTCAGTAAAGCTATCTATCACCACATCAACCCCCTCACCTACCAGCTGGAATCCCCCGCAGTAAATGTTTCCTTCGTATACTCCGGAAGTGAATTGAACAACTCCATTCACCGCCCGGAGCGATGCCTTCCAGCACAAGGGCATCTGGATGTGACAGGCAGAGATGAAACAATCGAACTGGCCAATGGCAAACACCTCACGTTCAGACGCCTCAGCACCCGAACCCCAGCCACCCGAACAGGTCATCCGGAGCTTCACCACATACACTACTACGTATTTGTCGGCAACCATAGCATCTGTTCTTCCCACCTCGAGCGCACGTTTATAGACATTTGTGACCGCGTGCTCAATGGGCGAGCTCAGAGCTGGGCATACATCCAGATGGGTTCACACTGGAGTGAAGAAGTAGGCATCACAGAGCAGCAGGCAGACAACTATTTGCGAGCCCTTATCCGGGATCTCGTACCACTCCAGATAGACTGGGATGCCATTAAAAACTAAGCCATTCCCCCAGCAAGGCACAATTTGAACTTGCAACTGCGCCATTATCAGGCTAGAATATCCCCACGTTATGGGTGATACGGATATCAGCGCACAAGTACAGGAAGCCAAAAGCAAAAAATGGGATGACCGTACACTGGCGCAGAAAGCGGCAAATCTGGCCCTACTGCTCCACACGGAAGCCATTCGTCGCCTCAAATCGGACGAACGCACGCTACTGAGTGCCCTCAGCAAACTTACTGCGGATGAGACAAACCGCATTTTCCTGCGGAACTTCTGCGCTCAGGTACTGCAGGCACCGCAGGAGCAACAGTCTGACAATCTCCGCAACCTCATCACAGTTTCCGGCGGCGTGCCCACATTCTTCGGCACCATGGCTCGCCTGAGATTCCGCGCAGCTGCCATGGCTGCACGCAGCATGCAAAAAGCTGCCATGGGAGAGGTACGTAGAATCTTCCGCTCCACTTTCGGTGAGCTCACCCTTCCGCGTTCAGAAAAAGCCCGCCGCCGCATACGCGAACATTCGGCGGATAAGCTCACCCCGGCCATACAGCCCCTTACTCCGGCAGTTTTCGGTAAGAAGGGAGCCAGCAAATACATAGAAGTGCTCACCTCACTCTGCACGGAGCACCCGGAAATCGGCCTCGTTGTAGAGCCTCTGCGCCTGTGCCCCTCCCTGTCCCCCTGCTCCCCCGGCACCGGAGCAAGGGAACTGGCAGACAAGCTCACCAGGCTCCTGATGGCCCTGCCGACCAAGGGAAAACAGGCTCCCATCATTCTGGAAGCCACGAACTCAGCACTCTTACCCATCATCATTGAAGGCTGCAAGCGAGTGCTCAGTAAAAAAGCACATCGGCAGGCAAACCTCATCCTGGAACTTCCGGCCTATCTGAATGCAGCCCCTTCACTTCTCCGGGACCTTACAGACTGGGCCAAGGGCCGCAAAAAGAAAGAGACCCCTCCCCTGAAGGTGCTTCTGGTAAAAGGCTCTCACCTGAGCGCCGAGCGCGAATGCGCCTTCCTGTATGGCAAGGAAAGCGGCGCTGCACCAAATAAAGCAGCCACAGAGGCACGCTACAAGCAGCTTATACACCAGGCAATCTCTGCAGATAAAAACTGCATCTGCCCCATCATTGGCACGCACAATCCCTTTGACATTGCCTACGCGCTTCTGGACTGGGGACGCAGTGGCCGCGAAGGCATGCCGCCCTTCATCTTCCGCGCCGGTCTGGGAAATCACCTCGGCCGCCTACTCGCTGCGCAAGGTTCCGAAGTCATCATCACCGCTGGCACAACGGAGGAAGAACAGGGAGACCTCTACGGCTTTGAAATCTACCTGCTTGAACTAGTCAACGAGCTTTCCAGGCCGGATGGATACCTGACACACGGCTATGCGGTTTCAGAATCTGACATTGGCTGGTCACGCATGCGCCAGCACTTCCTTGCTGCATTGAGCGGGCGTGAAGAAGCCCCCTCTGACAGCGAGCCTTCCGCCGCAGTCCCCTTCAATGCTGGGCACCTTAACTGCACAAACCGCGCCGCAACTGATGCCTTTTACGCAGAAGCCACAGCAGAGCTTGAGCGCAGTCAGGCGCCCTTCCCCCTCATCTTGGATGGCAAGCCTGCCGAAAGCCCGCTCTGCTGCATTCACCGTTCATTGATTGCACCCGGGCTGGAAGACTACCGCTTCGTGAGCGCTGATTATAATTTTGTAAAACAAATCGCACACGGTGCGTCAGCCGCCGCAGACTACAACGAAACGGATGAAGCAGAGCGCCGCAACCACATTCTGCGCTTGGCTCGCCGCCTGAACAAGCGCCGCACTGAACTTGCTGCCCTGCTCGTGCGAGATGCCGGCTTCACCTATGCGGACGCAGAGGAAGAGCTGAGGAATGCCATTGATGCCGCGAACTTCTATGAACAGAGCGCAAGCGCAGATGGCCTGAAAGACGGCACCATGCCCGAGCCGTTAGGTACAGTCGTGGTAGCGCCCGGTAACATCCACCCCTTGGCAGATGCTGTAGGCGGCATCTGTGCCGCGTGGATTATGGGCAACAGCGTCATTTACAAGCCTGCTGCGTACAACATACTTCTCGGACACCGCCTCATGGAAATCCTTAATGACGCCGGCATGACTGAGCCCTTCCTGCGCCTCTTGCCCTGCTTGGATAATGAGATAGCCGTAAAGCTCATGACGTCCCCCCGAGTGGATGGCGTTATCACCAGCCTTCCCAATGCTCTAGTGGAACAAATAGCCGCCGGAAGGCCCGGCATCCCCCTCTGCAGTGCCCCCACCGGCATCAGCACCGTCTACATCTCCGCTCAGGGTGACTGGCAGCAGGCCATCCGCGACATCAGCGCCTCGGCCTTCCGCCGTTCCGGCCAGTGCCCCACCGCCCCGCACGCGCTACTGGTCCACGCAGAGGTGTATGATAATCATCTTTTCATCAACGCGCTGAAAGATGCCATTGAAAGCCAGCACGCCGCCCCCGGAAACCGCGAGGGTGCCACGCTCGGCGGCCTCGCCACACTGCTCACCGCTGAACAGCAGAACCTGCTCACCAGCGAGGTTAAGAACAATAAGGAGCTCAACTGGCTTGTAGAGCCCCACCCCATGGAAATGGGCTCTCTCATTTGGTCCCCCGGCATCATCACAGGCGTAAAAGCCGGCAGCGACCTGCTGCGCACCATCGCCACCCTGCCCATCATCGCCCTTATCCGCGTGGAGAGCACTACCTCCGCAGCAAACCAGCAAAAGGATATCTCAGCCGGACAAGCCGCTGCTATTTACTCACCGGATGAAGGGGATATCACCCTCTGGCAGCGCCCGCTCCATAGCTTGGCTCACCTCTGCATCAACTGCTGCCCGGCGGCTCGCCCCGGCCTGCGCCCCTTCGGCACAGCCCGCCCCGCCCTGCGTGGAGCAGCCCCCCTGCCAGGTGGCCCAAACTACCTTACAGCCTTGGCAAACTGGCAGGAAACAGCACGCCCGCAGCGCCGTGGCAAGCAGCGCAACATGCCCTTTTCTCCTTGGGAAACCCTCATTCCCAAGCCCTCTCCGGATGACTCTATGCGCCTGACCACCGCCGCGGACTCCCTCTCCTACTGGTGGGAAAATGAGTTCGGCATCTCGCGCCTGCTGAGCAATCACCCCGGTGAACCCACTGAGCTGTACTACAGCCCCATCACCGTCTGCATACGTGCAGAGAAAGAAACTGAGGATACGGATCTCGCCATTGCTCTCATGGCCGGCCTGAAGGCCGGGGCCACCCTTCAGTTAAGCACCTCCACCATGCGCCCTTGGCTGCCGCGCACCCTGCAGGAGCTTGGTGTCCCGGCCCGCGTGGAGAACAGAGAAGAGTTCGAAAACCGCTTCCCCTCCATGGCGGCAGATGGCATCACCGTGCGTGACCCCGCCGCAAGTGATCGCGCTGTATCCGTGGCTGAGGCCTGTGGCCTGCGCCTCTCTCGTGCGGGCATTATGGCGAATGGCCGCCTAGAGCTCATTCACTATATGCAGGAGCACACCATTACCCGCCGTACGAACACTAAGTACAATCCGCTTTAATTCCATTTCACCGCAAGCGCAGAAGCCCGGAGTTCCTCAGAACTCCGGGCTTCTCACTTATAAAGCTTCTTGGCTGCTCACTTTCTCACCACTCGGAATGACATCTACCGGAAGGGGCACATCTTCAGCCACGGGCGGCTGAGCCTGAGGCTGCTCCTCCGGCTGCACAGGCGGCTGTGCCGGCATACGCATTTCCTCCTTACCGGGAAGCCTGTAGAGCTCTATATCATTGCCACGGGACCAGTGCACCAGCGAGGGACGTGCTTTTCGGAAAAGAGGATTGGATGTCATGTGGCACATCGAGTTAATCCCCAACACGCCGCAATGCTCGCCAAGATACCCTTCAACCTCAGCACTATACTCAGGATGGCGGTAATAGAGGCGGTAGCCATCCGGCTCATGATCATGCCCACGCAGCACGTAAGTGATGGCACGGCCGGTAAGTTTCAGGTGGAGGCGGCGGTAAGTATCCATATCCCCCACACCCATGCGGCAGCCCATATGCCCACGGTTCGGCGGCTGACACGCCGTGTTCCGCTGCAGGCGAATCCAAGTAAAATCATCCACCCATTTACACTGCTCACTCTCGGGCACGCTCTCCAGCAGAGGCCTGTTCTGCAACGTGGTGAACTCATCCTGATGGGCCAGAATATACTGCTGCATATCCGTATGCGGCACACCGGCATGCACCAGCAGTATTGTAGCATTCTCCGGCCCTTGCCCAAGTGACGTCAGCTCAGCCACCACCGGTGAAATACGAGCCAGCTCAATTGACGCGCAGCCCACATTTTCTGCCTCTTCCGTCAGGCCATCCTCTATCATTTCATTAAGGAATCCCGGAGTCTCAGCAGGCATCACCACGGAGAAAAACATCCCGCTGCGCCCACGCCTCAATGCTGCATCATGATTACCTCTCAGGCACAGCAGTGAAATGCCATCTTCACCGCCCTTCATCAGCATATCCTCAATCATCGCAAGGCAAGGCACCTCGGATTCTCCGCGGTCTATCACATCACCAAGCAGTATCAGGCATGCCTTGCGCCCACTCTCCACCGCTTTCTCTCTCACCATCGCCCAAGCGCGCAGAAGCACCTCAAATGATGAATGCAAATCACCCATCACCCAGTAATCCACATCTTCCTCTGCCTCCAACAGCAAAGATGCTCCTTCCGGACGCTCCGCAGCCCATTTTCTGAACTTGCAGGCTATTTCCACCACCTTCTCCGTTGACGTGTAGCGGTTGTAGAGCTGCAGCATATACTCTTGCCCCAGCTTCTCACGCAAAGCCTCCTCCGTGGGAGGCTCAGCACATATGTGCAACCCGGGCACAGGATTCTGCAACTCCGGCTCCAACTCCTGATTACAGAACTCCGCCCAAAGAGCTTCGACCTCAGCAGTATCATCCACCGGTTCCACCACATCTTCACCCGCCTCCTTCGGCTCCGAGCTCACCACGAGTTCCTCTAACTTTTGCTGGCGAGAAATCTCCATATCTTTTATCCTTTGTGCATTTTTTATCTTATATAACTGAAAAAGAATGGTACAGACCATCATCATCACTAGGCAGACAAACCACAGAATACATACCAGCTGGTATACAAAGGGCTTATTACCCAGCTCACAAACCCACTGGTAAATAAATGGCTCAACTTCCATATATACTTATTCTTTCAGTTTTCCTTAGCTTATATCCTTATATCACTCACCCCCGTACCCGTCAAGTAAAAAAGCTAATTCAGGCACGCTATGCCAGAGAACTCGAGCCTCTCACCTAGCCATAAAAAAAGCTCCTCTGAAGCAGCAAACAAGAAGACCTACTATACCGTGATAACAAGCCACGGAAAGAAGCACCATAGCCCAACGCTTGCAATTTAAGAGCCGCTGTTCATTTCCGAACAGCGGCTCATCCATTTAACTCATCCTGGAAATCTGCCTATTATTTTCTACGGCGGCGCATAGCCAGAGCGGCCAGTGCTACAAGGCTCAGAGTCACCGTGGTGGGTTCGGGCACCGCCATACCGATGCTCAGCTCGCCGAGGCCATCGCCGAGAGAGGTATCGTAAATCAGGAAGTAATTGTCCGAGAGGTTCGTGAAGAAATCCTTAGCCAGCACGCTATCCTCCAGAGTAATGGAAGTGAAAGCATTCTGAGAAGAGCCCAGATAGAGGGCATCCACGCCGGTGAAGAGAGTCACACTCTCCCCTGCTTTCATGGACTTCACCTCATCATACAGAGAGCCCGTCAGGCTCAGGCCGGTTTCCAAGCGCACGTCACTGCCCATCTGCACAGCACCCGCCATGTTGAGAGAAGCGCCCGTCTTCATCACAAGGTCAGCATTCAGCGTGACGCCTGTGCCGAAGGTGGCGATTTCTCTCACGCTGATACGAG
>CALABM010000031.1 GCA_937885815.1 uncultured Verrucomicrobiales bacterium
CTTTGGCTGAACGTAGGAAAAACGAAAAAAGCGAATTCCGGGCGCAAATTTCCCACGCTGATGGCTCGTTAACTCCATAGAAAAAGGCACCCATTTCGGGTGCCTTTTTCTATGGAGCAATTCCGGGGCTTCTCCCCCTGCCCGTTGCAGTAAGCATGCCATGGTTCCCATGCCGCATCGCAGGCAAAGTTGCCGACGGCTGTAAGGCAACTTGGACAAACGCACAGCGTTTGCCCCGTAGGGGCGAGCCGCCGAGGCGCAGCCGATGGGGCGGCGGCGAGTCAACAGCCCGTCGCATTAAACGGTCACGGCGCCACACACTTCCATCTCTTACCCAGTCGGGTGCCTTTTTTTGGAGCATAGGGGATTCGAACCTCTGGCCCATTGTGTGCGATGAAGAAGCACGCCTATTTATCTCGGCGTAGCTCATCGAGCGAAGACGGAAGCTCCTTTTTCTAAGTGCGAATTCATGTTAGGTTCACTTAAGAAGTCTCGAATCTACAAGCTATTGATTCTGTGAGTTTAGTCAATTTTGGGTGAATAGCAACTCTGTAACAAGCAAAGATGTTTCGAACTGACAATCTACACAGAATCAGACGTTTAAGGTTCATTTTTTCGCTGGGCGGCAACCTAAAAAGAAACATCGCTTGTAAGGATTCGGTTGCCTTGGCTAGTGCGAATTTCTTAGGGGCTACAAGGTAGAGTGTGTTGTGTATGTTAACGGTATCGGTCTATACACCCAAATAAAGCAAATGCAGCATCAATTATACCCGCAGACAAGTCCACAGAAATATTATCAAAATCAAAACTAATCATCAATGAAAGACTAAGTTCGTTATTCTCTTCAATCCATTGTGGCGTCATATCTGAGTATGCATGATTAATGCTTGTAACCTCCGCTAACAACTTATCTTTTGCATTATATAACTTTTTGTATATCTCTCGTTGCAGGCCCCTATGAATAGACGGGAGATTATATATTACTGACACCTTGTGAGAATCACAAAATGCTTGTATTGTGATTTTTGCTTTCGACTTCTTGCTGAACTTATATAAAGTATAGCTACTACTATATGTTGTTGACGTAATTGCACAGAAACGTTTTCTCAAGGCCTCCTTACTTTTGACATATTGCTGACAACTATTCCAAAGTTCCTTTTGCAGATTACGCTTTTCTTCAGGGGTGTATTTAGCCTCGATTTGGTCAGTATGAGTTGTAGTAGATACCGAAGCAGCAATTTCTGTAGGTGCCGTAGAGTCTACCTCTGTCTTTGAGGCCTGAGATGGTTGGCATTTTTGTACAACATCAGAAGGCTCATCTATAACGTTTGTATAGCCTCTCATGCATGGGATCATCGAACACAACTCGTTCCACAGAACCCGGATTGTGCTCATTTTATCATTCGTATTGACGGGACAATTGCCATAAGAGATTGTTGGCAGGAATTTAGGTGAAATCTCCCTTGCTGAACCAAACCGCGTCAACTTACACAGTTGATCAACTCTCCCCTGCAGTGTCCACACCATGCAAATATTTGCATGATTAAATGCCGCAGTGTATGTGCTGTACTTCTCAATAATCGCAGGTAAATGCCCATCAAGATAATAGCGAGAATCTTTAACTGAGCGAGGAGCAATGTTCTTACTAAACGCATACTTTGCATCCAAGATGGAGTAATAAGTTTTATCCTTATCCTCTATCTTTAGAACAAAATCCGGCTCCCAATAATTGTTCTTAGAAGAATAATCAACCCTGTAAAGTTCCAAACCATTAGGCATAGTATCACCATAATCGCCATTAGGTAAACAATTGTATATCCTTGGTTCGTAATACAAGGTGACCTTAATTCCGTCCTTGCACAGTTTGTATGTATTAGCAACAATATGCGTTTTCTTTGAATTGGGGCAAGAAGTAAACAACGGGTATTGATAAACAAATGATTCTACTATATTAAAACCGTGAGCTTTAAACTCCATCAATATCTGTTGTAGACAATAAATCTCAAACAGTTCTGTTGCACGTTTAACCTTGAATATCCTATCTTCTCCGGCTTGTTCAAACTCACCATCCTTGTACCATATAAGTATTAGTTTGAAAAATGCATGATAAACAGGATTATTCAAAAAGACTTTTGTCGGTTTAGGCAGAGATGTTAGCTCCGCATACTGACATTTAAGAATCTTATCATACTGAGTCTTGAGATTAAATAACTCACTCCTCAACATCCTAATTTGTTCACTAAAGGGGACTTGAATCTTTATTATTTGATGTTTAAGAACAAGAACAGGAGCTTTTAAATCCTCAAACTTTGTATACTTGCGTAGAAAGTTTTCCGCATTTTTCTTTGCCCCAGAAAACTCGTAGTCCAGTTTTTGAATAAAAGATAAAACCTTAGTCAAGAACGCGCAGCAAACACGGTTTTCGTAGACATCATAGCTTCTATTCTCTATATGAGATTCAAGAAAAAGGGGCGTACGATTATTCGGCAAAGACGGGCACCCTTTGCCTAAACATGCCGTTGAAATCGCTTCCGGAGTCTGAGCCAACCAGTATACCGAAGATGCAGAAACTTGCCGCACCTTATCAATCGGAACTACTGCTCTATCTGCCGTGACTCTATGATGTGCTTTTCGTTGAAAATAAGGCAAATGCAATCGATAGCACGCACAAATATCAGTAGCAATTTTTATTATTGTTCTAATAGTTTTGTACGAATTAGGCAATAATGAGCCTCTCAAAAGGGAAGAGCTACTAGAAGCATGACTCGATGTTAATGCAAACATGTGAGCAACAATATGCATATCATCGAAATCAAGAACGCTTGTAATGATTTTTTTGATATTCTGATAATCTTCTGGCTCTTTGTATTTACATAAGAAATACTCTGAAGCTCTTTGTTCAAAAGAGCCATCATTATATACAATATTAACAGAAAACTGGATTAAATCAACCTGTCCAATGAAATAGCAGTTCTGAGCATAGGAAGTGCGTTCACGTTCCTCTTTGCACCAGCGACCTATTTCATTATCTTCGTTTAAAACAATAGATATAGAGTCAATGCTAGAAATTTCATCAGCCTCCAACAATAATTCATATGTATATTTAGAAGACTCTACAAAATGAGTATCTTCATTGATGTGCTCTACAGATGAAGACGCACTTCCGTTTTCTATGAAAGAAACGAAAATTTCTTTTTTCGCGTATATATCTGTAAAACGCAATCTCATGCCGACTTAGCGAGCAAAAAATTGATATACATCCATGTTGGAGGATTCCGCGATATCGGAAAGCAGCTTATGGCAGCGTCTCATTGACAGATTATTACACAGCATAGCAGCATCCTTAATTTTCTGCTTATACTCTGCCCCATACACCGTCAGCTGCGGCAACACCTTTTGCGCCACGGCATAATCAAGTGCAGTTGACTCATCTACCATGTAATGCTTTGCCGCACAAACATAGTTTATCACCATATTAGAACAACGTCCCATAACATCAAGGTGAAGATTTTGTAATTCTTTCTTCACTTTGCGCCATTTTTCCAGCAACGTTTCTGACGGGAGTTCAAATGAATCCGCTCCGAAAGCTTTCTTCAAAGCACTGTAAGGAATGGCCTTATCCGGAAGTTCTACGGCATTCTGTCTAGCGGGAACATCTTCGTACGTATCATCCAGTTTGATAACCCAACTACGATCTAAAAATCTGGGCGAAAGCTCCTCCGTCGTGTGGTCATGATTAATTGTGGCAAGGAATCTAAGATGCTCCTGAATACCTAATGATTGATCCGCACCAATACTTATCTTTTTATTCTTACCGAAATCAAGGTCAGAGTTTTTAAGGAAAGCTGACCAATAATGCTCCAACGGACTGAGATTGGCCTCATCAAGCATGATTACCATTGGTGGTGCTTGAGTACATTCTTCCTTGTTAGAGAGAACCAAAGCATCATAAACATCCTCATTTGACTTTACTATCTTTTCAGTGATGGGATTATAGAAACCAATGAAGTCCTTATGAGAAGACCAACCTCGACCAACAGATACATCTACAAAGTGAGGATTTTTAGCATCGGTCTTCAGCCCCAAAGCTTCAGCCAATAAATTACAAAGTGAGGTTTTACCCGACCCCGGCTTCCCTGCAAAGGTTGTAATAAAGCCCTGAGTTAAGCAAATAAGATAATTGGCAATATCGCTTTCATCAATATCTCTACCCCTTTGTTGTAAATACTGCCCAACTATTTCAATAATGCGTTTCCCTGCAGTCCTTGCGTCACTTTCTGGAGAGAATTGCTCAAGAGCAATGCTCTGCGGTTCAGGCGTATTCTTCTGTTCCTCTGTTTCTCTGCACGATTCAGCCAAAATACGCTCTTTAACTCCTCTGTGTTTTTCTCCAATGCCTACAACTTGTCGTTGAACATCACCAATCAAAGACTGGACTATAGGTTCAAGCATTTGTCCAAATTGTTCTCCGTATATATCCGCAAACTTATCTTCGATAGTTTTAGCACTACCGGAGAAATCAGCAATCTTACTCTCTAAACGCTTTCGCTCAGTCTTTAATTTCTCTTCAAGTCTATTCGTAAACTCATCTGTTACTTTTTGAAGGTCTTGGCTTTTCTGTTCCAATTCCTTTTTTTTCTCACGTATTTTAGTTTCTATGTCCTCTATGTTACCATTGGCTTTTTCGAGAACTGCATATTCCTTCTGCTGCTCTTCTACTTTCTTTTGAAGTTGAGCTATCTGCTTTTTAGCCTCAATCAAATCCTCATTATCAGTTTCGGAAGTGACTTCTGTACTATTTATGTTTGCGACATAACTTTGGAGTTCTCGACGCAACTCTGTGTTTTCTTGTTCAATCTTGCTTGCTTTCTCTAAGATTTCCTTACTCTTCTGTTTTGATAAATAGGTATTACTCAAAGAATCCGATTCTATAAAAAGCTTTTCTACTACACTCTCGGGATTACCCTGATTTGCTAAGCTCTTAATTACTCTATCAGCAAGGGTTTCATTATTTCTGATATTGTTACATACACTGTCATGAATATCAGAATAAAGGTCACTCGTTTCTCTAAGTAGTGAATCAAATAACGCTAGACGATTTGCTCTATTGACTGATAAAACTGGATGATAAGCAAGTATGTGTTTCAGTTCATTTCTTGCATTTCTTGTATTTTCAATACCTCTGGAATATTGCCCTTTCTCTAAACATTTAATCAAAATGCTTACCTTTTGCTCATGGGTCAGGTAATCTAGAACATTGGAAGCCGAGGCATGTTCAACATCATCCTTCGCAATGAACGACATAATTTTAGCACCATTGCGTTCAGTTATGGCGTGAGATTTAAGGCTGTTTTTTTCGTATAGCTTTACTTGGTACTGATATTCCTCCAATCCGCCATCCAATATTATGTTTTCTTGTTCAAATGAATAACTACAAGGGCCGACGATAGCATCATTGCAACAGAAGTATATGCCACCACTGCTTTCATTTAACACCTTGGAAGAGTTATCAAAGCTAATAGAATGTCTCTTCAATAATTCCTGAGAGAGTTCATTAATCGGCAAGACCGGATAACTATGAGTGTACTGATAGGGCCTAATCTTTATCTCCGAGTCACAGCCTGCTTTGAACTCATCAAACTCACGACGGTCATCCTCGTCTGCAGTATTTAGATAATTTTGTAACAAGATTCTATTAGGAATCGTAGCCGTCAACAACGATGTTCTTGTGGGAATTACTGCCGCCAATATGGTTTTCCCACAAGCATGCCTATCAATTTTATCGGCTTTTCCGAAAACATAAATCGCGCCATACGGAGGAAATGCTTCTGTTCTTTCTTCTTCCGGAATAAAAATCATTTTACCCGCCTCAAGAATATACTGGGGGTATAATCTAATCTGCCCACTTTGTAGATAATGAGCATAGCATAACAGCTCCCTATTCGTAAACTTTTCGTAACTCATGACTTTAATCCGAACTTCTGAAATTTCTATTGAGATTTATTCGCTCCTCACGAAAATGGTCGCCGAAAAACATACCGTCGCATGGGGTAGAGTACGCCACCGTAGCAGCATACTCAAATTGTCAGAACCTCGAACTAATGTCATCCAGCGTGTCGCAAGTTTAACATTTCGAGGTGTATATTGCAAGTTCAAATGAACCGAAAGAGACAATAAACCAACCAACTCGAATGCTGTATTTCATTTTCCATGACCTCTTACAAACGATGTGACAGACTTCTGAATTGGGAGGCGCATTTCATAAAACGCTTCTATCCAATATATTATAATATGATTCCTTATTTGCTTTGGCTGAACGTAGGAAAAACGAAAAAAGCGAATTCCGGACTCAATTTTCCCAAGCTGATGGCTCGTTAGCTCCACTTAATCCAAGAAACCGAATCAGAAAACAATCTGGTTCTGTTTTTGCTGTGCATTGATTTTCAATACCTACGCACGCTTAGGCATTGCACGCTCGCAAGCCCCGCCACCGCCCTGCCGGGCGCAAAACGGCTCCAAAAGACCAAAAAGCCTAAGCATGCCTAAGCCCGTTTTCCTAAGCGCGAAAGCCTTTTAGGGGTACTAAACATGCTTCGAATCTATAATCTCTTGATTCTGTGAGCTTCCGTCTTTGCACTGCGTGCTACGCCGCGACAGGTAGGCGGTTTTGAGTGAATGGCAACTCTGTGACAAGCAAAGATGTTTCGAACTGCCAATCTACACAGAATCAGTAGTTTAAGTGCCATTTTTGCAGCGCGTGCCAACCTAAAATGAAACATCGCTTGCAAGAGGATAAAAAGACTCTTGCAAGCGATGGATGAAGGGCGGGGCTCAGTCTTGCCCAGCCTTGGAGGTGCTC
>CALABM010000032.1 GCA_937885815.1 uncultured Verrucomicrobiales bacterium
CAGGTGGAGCTTGTGCTTAGTAAGGAAATCGTTTCTGAAAGTGATGGTTACTATGCTCTCACAGCCACGCTGGTGCGCACGGGAGGTTCGAATGAGGCTATCACAGTCAAGCTGAAGGATGTAGATGGCATAGGGCTTATACTGCCGGCCTCTGTTCCCATGGGCGCAGGCGTTACCAGTGTGAAGTTCACCATTGGTGTGGTAGATGATTCTCTTGCCAACGGCGAGCGCACCGGTAAGATTCGTGGCACCATTATCATTGATGACTGCGGTTGCGACGCCTCCACCTCTTCCAACGGCGGCATGTTTGAGACAAGTCTTACCGTACAGGATAATGACAGCCCCGCTCTGAGCGTAAGTCTCAGCAAGACCGTGCTGCGCGAAGGCGGTGCAGAAACCGCCACCCTTACCTTGAGCTCGAACTATGTGAGCGATACGGATGTGGTTGTTACCCTTTCTGACGGTGGCCTGCTGAACCTGCCTTCTAGCATCACCATACCCGCCGGCCAGACCTCAGTCACATGCGAAATCTCGGCTAAGAGCGATGGCGTGACTGATGGTACCCAGTACACCACGATAACGGCCTCGGCTGATGGATATATTTCCGGCCGCGGATATATGCAGGTGACGGATATGGATGTGCCGGATTTGGTGGTGGACTCCATCACCGTGAACGGCACCCCCATAGCCGGGCAAAAGCTGAGCGTGAGCATTGTGCTGCGCAATCAGGGCTATGCTGCTACGGATAAGACTGCCCCGGTGGAAATTCGCCTGTCTGACGGTACCGTGCTGGGTTCTGTCACTGCTGCGAGTGGCTTAGAGGTCGGCGCCTCGACCACTCTCATCACGGAGGTGACCCTCCCGGAGCTTTCAGGCCAATACAGCCTGGTAGCTGAGGTGGATAAGAGCAATCAGGTTGTCGAGCTGGACAACGACAACAATATCAAGGCCAGTGCTACACTGACTATCGGCTCCGGTTATACGGTAACGGCGGATATAGCGCAGGAAAAACTGTATGCTGCTGGTCCTATTACCATTTCCGGTATGTTGTCCGCCTCGGCTGATGGATTGGATGTGGCCAATCA
>CALABM010000033.1 GCA_937885815.1 uncultured Verrucomicrobiales bacterium
ATCGGTGCTGTAAAATATGCTCCGCGTAAGGGTTTGTCCACCACGGTCGGCGTTATGTTCCCCATGGTATCGGGTATTACCGAGGTGAAGGACGTGAAGGCGCTGCTGGATGAATGCCGCGCCGAGCTGCGCGAGCGCGGCCAGGCCTACGATGAGAACATGCGTGTGGGCATCATGATTGAGGTACCCAGTGCTGCCATGATGGCTGATGTGCTGGCGCGCCATGTGGACTTCTTCTCCATTGGTACGAATGATTTGACTCAGTACACCATCGCTGTGGATCGCGTGAACTTCCGTGTGGCAAGCATGTTCCGCCCCACGCATCCCGGGGTGATTCGTCTTATCTCTCATACGATAGCAGCCGGTATTCCGACGGCTGTGTGCGGTGAGATGGGCGGCGATATTAATCTTGTTCCTCTTCTGGTGGGCTTGGGCGTATCCGAGCTTTCCGTGGGCGCTCATTTGCTGCCTCTTGTGCGCTATGCTATCCGTCATCTCAGTTATGAAGAATGCCGCAGTATGGCCGCGAAGGCGCTGGAGGCGGAGGATAGCTACACCATCCGGAATTATTCTTCAGAGCTTGCTCACCGCTCGTACCCTGATTTGTTCAAATAAACACCGCCGGTGAGGGTGTATACCTTGCCTATTTGGTGGGGCAGGGAGCTTTATTCCGTTTTTGCTGTCAGCTGGCGTATGAGTTGAAGCGTCATTTCGCCGCTTTCGCGGAGGGAGTTCGGGCAGATGCGGTCCATGGCATCCTTTTCCGTGTGCCACCAGCCTCCGCGTAGGAAATCAGTAATGAGGTTCAGGGAGTGTACACCGGCTTCCAGAAAGGGCGTGTGGTCATCCATGTATGAACCATGGTGGACAGTCCAGCGGCGCTCGGAAAAGCCCAGCTCCGCAATGGCCTTTTCATATTCCTGCAGCATCACTACATCCGTGTCCATGAGGGGGATGGCGATGGTCTTGTTTCTGGCACCCACCATATCCAGATTAATCTGGTAGCGGGGCAGGGTGTTCCTTCTGCGCTGTACTTCGTAGCGCGAGCCGTACAGGCCGTCATGCTCGGTCATACGGGGCGCGAAGGATTCTTCGCCGTCAAAAAAGATGAGCTCCACCTGCGAGGCTTGTTCCGGGGTGGTGCTGAGTATTCTGGCCAGCTCCAGCATGGCGGCGGCCGCGCTGGCACCATCATCCGCACCGACGAAGTTTGGGCCTATGCCTATTTTCGTGTCAATGTGACAGGTAATGATAATAGGGCGCGTGGTTTCCTGTTCACCGAAGGTGGCGTGAAGATTTGTCATGCTTACGCCATTGGTGAGGGAGAAGCTCCGCGGCGTCACGTGCCACCCGGCCGCGGCAAGATGTTTTCTGAGGTATCCCAGCTGGGCCTGATAGGCTTCAGAGCCGCTGGGGCGGGGGCCAAGTGCACAGATATGATGGCAGTGAATGTACGCGTTTTCCCCGCTGAACTCCGCCGTTTGCCGGAGAACTCCTTCATTCGGCAGGCTGACGGGCGGCTTGCTTTCTGCTACCGAGGGTGAATCATCACAACCGGTCAGGAGCAGAGCAAGCAGGAAAACAAGGCGCTTCATTCCCGTTTTACAGAGGAGCGTTCACGCCGAAAAGCTGGAGAATTCGCACCAGCTCATCGCGGCCGGTGTAGGAAATCTCAATGGTGCCGTTGCTCTTACCCTTCAGGGAGATATTGACGCGGGTGCCGAAGTCCTGAGAAAGCTGCTGGCATACGGATTCGTATGCAGCCGGCAGGGTTTTCGGAACAATGGCCGGGCGTGAGGGATCAGGGGTGAGAATGTCTTTTACAAGTTGTTCTGTCTGGCGAACGGTGAGGCCCTGGCGTGCCACACGTGTGGCGGCGTTTGCCTGAGTGGCTTCATCTTTCAGCTGAAGCAGCACCTTGGCATGACCCACACTGATGGCGTTTTTCTCCAGCAACTCGCGAGCCGTAGCAGAGAGCTCCAGAAGGCGCACCATGTTTGCCACAACGGTGCGTGATTTACCCACATGCTGCGCAATGACCTCTTGCTTCATGCCGAAACGCGTCTGGAGCAGGCGGTACTGCTCGGCTTCTTCCAGCGGGCTGAGATCTTCACGCTGAAGGTTTTCAATGAGGGCAAGCTCGGCTACCTCACGGTCCGTTGCCTCCATCATGACAACCTTTACTTCAGCATGACCCAGACTACGTACGGCACGAAGGCGGCGCTCACCGGCGATGAGCTCATATTTGCCGTTCACTCGGCGCACCACGAGCGGCTGCACCAGCCCTCGCTCGCGGATGGAGTCTGCAAGTTCAGCAATCTGCTCCCTGTTAAATATGCGGCGCGGCTGGAAGGGGGAGGGCTCAATCTCATCCACCTTAGCCATAATGACGCGGCTCTCATCCACCGCGTTTTCTGCGGCGGCTGCAGCTCTTGCCTCTGTCTTCTTAATCAGTGCGCCTAACCCTTTGCCTAATGCTTGCCGTGACATAATCCGTGGCGACATTCTACATTATTCCCCGGGTAATTGCAACTTATTTCTGTGACTTTAAGTGAAAGAAAAAAGCAGGCCTTCCGAAGAAGGCCTGCTTGTTAAATGAGTGTTGTTATTCAGCTGATTGCGCCTGCTGCTGGCCGGGCGTGAAGCTGACTTTGATAGCTTTGTCCGGAGTATCTTTCCATGCACCGCAGGTCATGATACCGGTGAGGTTGCCCTTGTCATCCACCGTGAGCTGAAGTACGCCGTCCTCGGAGTCGTACACCTCAGCCGTGGGCTGGTCAGGATCATAGAAGCCTTCATGAATGGTGACGAGCAGGCGGGAAGTGCCATCCTCGTTCTTCGTGAACTCACAACGGCCGGTGATATCCAGCTTTGCCTCGGGAAGGTTAGAATCGTAGATGATGCCGTAGAACTGAACGGAGCTCTCAAACTTTTCAGCAAGGGAAATCTCAAGGCTGATTTTGCCGAAGCGGGACTCACGCACCCATTCGCCACGGAATACGGCACCGCTGGCAAGGGTTGTCACACAGTGGTTAATCCACTGCTCGCGTTCTGCTGCAGCTGCTGTAGCGGCCTCGGCCGTACGGCGAGCCTCTTCTTCCACTCTGGCGCGGTGCTCCGTCCACTTGGCACGAGCTTCTTCTTCTCGGCCGCTAATGTAGGGGGCTGCAGCGCTGTTAAAGGCTTCAATCTTAGCCTTCAGCTCATTGATGCGGTTTGCAACGAACTCATCAGAAAGCTTTTGAGCACCTTCGGGCAGGGCACTCTCTGCGAGGGTGTTGTCAGGCTCAGGAAGATTAACCGTTTGCAGTGTTACGTCAGAAAGCTGCCAGCCGTTCTCCGTTTGGGCTGCCTTCATGGTAGCAAGCACCTCGTATTGAGTGCCGACTTCAGCCACGGGGGCGAAAACAGTTTCCTCCGCCATTTGGCGCATTTCGTTTACCATCTGCTGCAGGTTCTCAGGCAGAGGACGGGCGGCGCGGTTTTCCTCTGTGATGGCGTCTGTGGGGGCGCCAATCTGCAGAAGGTAAACAGAGTCCGGCTGCATGGCTGCATTCGTGCTCTGGTTGATGGCTTTGCGCTCATTGTTGAAAGCCTCAGGCGGGCTTTCCTGACGATAGACGTTTTCACGGACGCTGAGCTTAATATGGGCGTTAAGGCGAGCTGTGCCGTCTTCTCCTGTGGTGGGCTCAAGGGTGATTTCGTCCGGGGCGAGCCAAGGATAAGCGGTCAGATGAGGCGTAATAGCATTGATGATGTCCTCACGTGTAGGTTCCTCGGACACCGGAGCGCTGCTCTGGGTGTCATCTTGATTTGCGCTTTCAGTACTATTGGTTTGAGTACTGAAGGGTGAGCCATTCTCATCGCAGGAGGGCATCATTATGGCCGCGGCAGCCATCAGAGCTGTATAAATCAGTCGCGTTTTCATAACTCATCATTAGGGGTCTCGGCGCGTAGTCCGGACTATTCGCGATTATTTTGCACTATTCTTAACCGATTGTCAAGCTTTCTCACTTTCAGAATTGAAATGAAGAGAATCTTTTTGTGTTACTTATTTTGTTTATTTGTGGCAGAATCCGTGGAAGAAGATGAGTTTTTGAAGAAGCCCCAATCAGCCAAGCTGGGGAATGAGGGCATTTCCACGGTTCCTAATCTGGCTCTCAGAAGGAACCATAATTTGCGGAAGTTATTCACACTGTATCGGCGCTCGAAGACGCGGTACTCATCCGTCTGCATTTTGGTCAGGATTGTGTGGTAAATGAGGCTCATGGCCTGTGCAGGAATGAGGGCGTTTCTATCTTCCACGCTCAGCTGCTGGTATTGCTCTTCTGCATCGCCAAAGAATTTTTCTGCGAGGGCGGCTTCATAGGCAAGCAGCTGGCGCATGCGGTAATTGTAGCGTTGTTCTTGGATGTCGTCTCTGGTAACACCGAAGAGCTCCATGTCATCAGCCGGTAGGTAAAATCTGCCGTATTTTCGGCAATCTTCAGCTACATCTCGCAGGATATTTACCAGCTGAAGTGCGTAGCCCAGCGAGATGGCATATGGCTTTGCCGCGGCAGAGGCTCCCATGACCGTTGCGCTCGTGATGCCCACACAGGCTGCTACTTTGTAAGCGTAGGCCAGTAGGTCTTCACGTGTTTTGGGCTGTTGCGGTGAGATGTCTCCGCGGCAGCCGTCAATGAGCTCTTTCATGGGGGCTATATCCAGCTGAAGCTCGCTGACGAGTTTCTGTACTTCATCTTCTATGCCGGGGGAGGCTTGACAGCGCTGTTCGATAATGGCTTCCCAACGATCCAAAGCTTCATGCCGCTCCTGCGGGCTCATGCCGGGTTCGTCTACAATGTCATCCACGATGCGGCAGAATGCGTAGAACTGGGCCATGCGCATGCGTTTTTCCGCAGGAAGGTCCATGAGGGTGAATGCCAAGTTGGACTTGGCATTTCTTGTAATGGAATCAGACTCAGCCATAGGTGAGAGAAGGTGGGTGAAGTGGTGAGAGTGGAGGGGGCTGATTAATCAATGTTGCCCCAGTGTTCAGTAAAGGGCCAGAGGGCGAAGCATGCCGGGCCGAGTACATTGAATTGATGCACAGGTCCCCAGTACCGGGAGTCTTTGGAGTTGACTGTGTTGTCGCCCAGTGCGTAGAATTCGTTGAGATTCGGATTATCCGTGTCGTTTTTCCTGAGGGAAATGCTTTGGCCTTCGCGGAGGATGTTCCGGCTGCTGTGGTAAAAAATGTTCGGGTCGCGGAGTCTGCTGATGGCGTTGTAGCCGGTGCTGTTGAAGGGTTTTTCACGGTTGGCCACTCTGCAGATGGTAGGTTCCGTGGCAGCGCTTCCATTCACGATGAGGTAAGGTTCTTTGATGGTGATGGTATCACCGGGGAGGCCGCAGAGGCGCTTAATGTAGTTGCTGGCCCTGCTTTGGTCCGGCATGGCCTCGGGGATGGCGGTGTTGATGCCACGTGTGTCAAACACGAAGGTTTCACCGCGCTGAGGTGAGCGGAAGTGATAGGCCATGCGATTGACGATAATCATATCACCGGCATCTATACGGCCGCGAATAATGACCTCGCCGGCTGACAGCATGCGGTTGAGCTTGTTATGGCGATGGAGGTAATCAACTACTGCACCCACTCCACAGGGGATGGTTTCCTGACTGCCGTCACTAAAGAACAGGCGAGTGCGGGTGAAAAGGTGCAGGTAGCGCTCATCCTGGTAGCGGACAATTTGCTTCGGTACATTGGCGATTACTTCCGTGTAGCTGCTGCCAAGGGTGATGGCGTCCCAAACGCGCCGGGCCGCTGAGGGCATGGGCTCGTTTTCCGGGATGGGGTGGATGATGATGCCGTTGAGCGAGGGCTGCATGGAGCCTGTAGGAATTCGGAATGGCTGAGCATAGTAGGTGCGTATGCCCAAGAATATCACCATGATGACGAAGAGGGATTCCACCATCTCAAAGACGGCATTTTTCTTGAAGCCTCTCAGACCTTCGCCCAGAGATGTGATTTCCGCAGTGGTTTGAATACACTCGTCTTTCTTCCAGAAAATGAGCCCCTCATTGAGCTTTTTCCGGAGTGCAAGCAGTTTGGTGCTTAATTCCTCTGTGAGGTGCGGCTTGTTATAGTTATAATAGCGGGTGAGCGCAATTTGCGCCTCGCAAGCTTTACGGCGCCAGCCCGGGCAGAACCAGGCGAGCAGGTGATCCATAATCCAGTTGACGATAATGAAAAGATAGCGCATCATTCTTCTGCCTTATATATTACACCTGTTATGCGGAAAGAAAAGCTCAAAATCCGCCATAGTGAGAATTAGTGCGTGGGCTCTACCTTCAGAGGAACCGGCTCGGCGGCGGGTTCAGAATCCTCATCACTGAATTCCAAGCCGGTGAAAATGAGGCAAAGCATGACAATGGCCGCGCCGATGCGATACCAGCCAAATATGGAGAGACTGTGGCGGTTCAGGTATCCCACCATCCATTTTACGGCGATGACAGCGCTTATCCAAGCCGTGGCTGTGCCAACGAGCAGGGGCAGCCAGCCCAGCTGGTTGAGCATTTCACCGCCGTGTTTCATGGCATCGTGCACGGTGGCTGCACCCAGTGTGATGAGGCCGAGAAGGAAGCTGAACTCCACTGCCGCCGCTACACTCAGGCCGGCAAAGAGCCCGCCCATCATCGTCATGAGGCTGCGGCTCACGCCGGGGCACATGGCGATACACTGCATCAGCCCCACTTTGAGGGCGCCTTTCCAGCTCAACTCATCAAGAGATTTGCCTTGGAACCCTTTGCCGCTCTTTTGGCGTGAGCGCACATAAAGTAGGATAACGATGCCACCGAGGGCCCATGTGGTGGTGACTGTCGGGGCGTTGAAGAGCATGCTCTTAATAAAGTCGTTAAAGAGCAGGCCAAATACCATGGCGGGCAGGAATGCCACAATCATGTTTACCAGCATGCGTGCGCCGGCCGGATAGCGATTTTCTGCCGTGGCTTCAGGGTTGCGCAGATTGCGCAGAAGGGTGATTGAGCCTGTAGCCATTTCCTTAACACGCTGGAAATAGAGCCCTAATACAGCTATGATAGCTCCGCTCTGAATGCAGATGTGGAAGGCTTTCATGGCCTCTGTTTCAGGTAAACCCAACAGGTACTGAGTGATAATCAAGTGCCCTGTGGAGCTTACAGGCAGATATTCTGTCAGTCCTTCCACAATACCCAGAATGATAGAGTCTATAATAGTCATGTCCGCTTCTCTGTACCTCATTTGCCGGAAAAGGTCAATCAAAAAACGGAAAATGACCTGCTTTTTAGAGGAAAAGAAAAAAAATGGTTGAAGCAGGAATAAAAATCTGCTATTAGTAGTGACGTATTTTGGTGTATTGCAAAATTTTCGATGTATGAGAACGTTCAGCGATAAGCGAGCCGGGGGCTTTACTCTGGTCGAGTTGTTGGTGGTGATGGCTATCATTGGTTTGATGATGAGCTTGGCTTCCAGTGTGTTACGTGATGCTGGTAAGGGGCGTGGACTGGACTCCGGTGTGGATATGCTCGAGAGCATGATTCGTGAGGCCCGCGCAACGGCTCAGGGGAATGACTGCTATACCCGCCTTATTATTGCTAAGGATGAGCGAAATACTACGCCGGATTCCCGTCACCTGCGCTTTATGACGGTGCAGATGAAGCGCAAGAACGAAAATGCCCGCGGCACTTATGATGGTACGGATGTAGTGGGTGAAGGCGTGTGGGTCACAACGTCTGCCGGTTTGATGCTGCCTCCCGGTGTGTACTTTAGTCCCACATATAGTACGACTCTGGACAATGGCACCGGGCAGGGTGGCGGTGTGATGCTTGGAAATGAGGTGACGCGTCTTGCAGGTCGCGGGCAGACCGCTGTATACTACATTGAGTTTGATGAAAAGGGCCGTTATGTTACGCCGCAGTCAGACCCCCTGAACACGACCCCTCCCCAGCGTATGGTGCTTATCAGTGGGCGTCGCGGCACGGGTAATCGCGCTGTTGATGGCGTGATTCCCGCCGGCTTTGATTCTCAGCGCCGCCCGGCTGCTGCTCAGGGGGTGGTAATTTGGCCGACAGGTGATATCAGCCGTCTGCGTACCTCTAGGCACGTGTACGAAAATAACTATAATTAATCATTTCCGGGCTTTTTCTCTCACGCATTGAAATTACACTGATATTTCTACTATGAAGAATAGAATCACGCGCTGCTGTAGCGGTTTCACGTTGATGGAAACTTTGCTGGCCGTTGCACTGGTCAGCATACTTGTTTCAATTTTCCTTACAGTTTTTGTGCCGGCTCGTGGCCTTGTGCAGAAAGCTCTCACTCGTCAGGATGCTGAGCGTGTAACGAGTATTCTGCGCGCGGAGATGGGAACAATTCGCCCTCATGAGAGAGCTGGTGCCCGTGATACTACGTCTAGCGATGGCAGTTACCTGACTCCGTTTGATAAGGGCTTTTATTGGCTGCAGCGTAGCCGCCGCCCCTCCACGTCTATCGTGATTTTCTCCTATCGTGCTGATACTTCCAAGCAGCCTCGCGCTGATGGTACGTACCCTCCGATTCCTGCCGGTAAGGCTGCTCCCGGTGGCGCATCTCAGCTGGTATCCATTGCCTGCCCGATGAATGACCGCTTGCATAAGGATGATATTCGTGATGCTGTGGGCCCTGTGTTCATTGTGAAGATGACTCAGCTTATCGACCAGCATAACGGCGAGTATAAGCTGGCCGCTTCCCCCGGTGCGATTACCGGTGGTACCAAGCCTGAGGAGTATTTCTCCAATCCTGATGATAAAACAAATCCGTGGGGAGCCGCTGTTTTCTATAGGGCAGATTTCTACCTTATGTCTCCCCCTAACCCTGCGCGCTACGGTAACCGCTCTTGGGCACGCATGGGCCGCCCCCTTTTCTCTGCCAATATGTCATTCCATCGTTAAATACAGCCAGACACCATGAAGACACACATACAATCAAAGCGAGGCTTCACGCTTATTGAGCTTATTGTTGCCATGGCCATCACTTCCGGGCTGGTATTGGTCATCATGCAGCTTACTAATCAGGGTATATCTCTCTGGACCAAGGTGCAGGAGGATGTGAGCACCAGTACGAGCGGCCGAGTGGCGCTGCAGATAATGGGGCATGATTTGGAGTCTTTCCAGATGAAGGGGGGTAACACCAGCGAGTGGCTTTTCGCTAAAACGGAGCAGGAGCGTCGCGGTGGTAACGTGCCGCAGGGGCTTAAAGTGCCGCGCTCAGTTCAGTTCGTTTTCTTCTCCTGTGCGCCGGATCGTAACCCGGCCGTGAGCAGCAGTACCTCACTGCGCAGCAATTATCGCTCAGCTCGTGCTGATAACATGGACACGCAGGGCGACGTGAACGCTGTGGCCTATCGTTTGATGTATCGAGACCAAGTGTTGAACGTGGATGCTCGTGATAGTGAGAAGGGCGTGTTCCCCATTTTCGCATTGTATCGTCAGGTTATTCCGCCGCGCAGAACATTCAACGACCTCATGGGGCGTGACAGCCTTGAGGCTGCCTATGTGCCTTTTGAGGAGAAAGAGGTGGAGAACTTCCTTTGTGAGAATATCATTGAGTTCAGTCTTATTTTCAATATAGAGTACGCGGATAGTGATGCTGATGCCCGCAGTGGCCGTGTCAGTTATGCAACGGTCAGTGTTCCGGTGGTTTCCTCTAATGCCACCTCTTCCAACAAGTTCATTAACGTGTATGGTAACAAAATCGTGGCCGGTACAAGGGAGTTTAAGAATGCTCGCATCGTATCCGCTTCCATGTCCATCACGGTGCTGACAGAAGAGGGTGTGACACTGGTGGAGCAGATTCGCCAGAAGCGCCGCCGTGCGCCGCGTCCGGAGGCATTCTTCCGTTCCTACACGCGTTCTTTCACAAGCTCCGTGCTGCTGCCGCAGCCTATGTAAATCCATAAAATTCTGTTTGTCGTGAGTTTTGACATGCAAGCTCCTGTGCCGGATGTTCTGCTGCCGCAGAGTATCCGGTTCTGGTGTGATCCCATACCTCGCAGTGGCTATGAGAATATGGCCGCGGATGAATTGCTCAGCCGCCGTTCGGAGGCTTGGCTTCGTATATACGGGTGGTCTCGCCCTGCTGTGAGTTTCGGTTACTTTGATTCAACGCCTGTGGCGGCGGCTCTCTTTCCCGGTGAGGGGATAGAGTATATCCGCCGCTGGACCGGTGGTGGTATCGTGGACCACCGGAAAGGGTATACCTATACGGTAACGCTTCCTGCTGTGGAGGGGCTTATTTATCCGCCCGCTGATAAGCTTTACAAGTGGATTCATGGTGCTCTTGCTGAGGCATTGAAGGCGAGTGGTGTGAATTGTTCCCTACTGGTGTCAGACGCTCCGGATGGTGGGCGTGCTTGCTGGGCAAGCCCTGTGGCCAGTGATATTGTAGATGAATCCGGGCAGAAGCTTGCCGGTGCAGGTCAGCGCCGGTATCGTGGCGCGGTGTTGCACCAAGGGCTTATTCAGGAGTGTGAGCCGGCTGAAGGCTGGCAGCTGCTACTGGCTCAGGCACTTGCTCCGGAGGTAGAAGTGGTGCAGGGGAATGAGCCTTATGCGGGCTTTGCTGCTGAGCTAGAGGAGCTTTGCCGTACAAAATATTGCACAGCTGAGTGGAATGATGAGAGTCATGGGCGTCGCAAGCCGACAAAATCATGAGTGAGGATAGCACCAGATGGCGGCCTAATGTAGCCGCCATTATTGTAGACCCCGCCGGTAATCTCCTACTGGCACGCAAGAACGCGGAAAGCCGCCATATGCACTTCCCGCAAGGCGGGGTGCGAGCGGATGAGACGTATGAGCAGGCTATTGAAAGAGAAGTGCTTGAGGAAGTAGGCCTGCCGCGAAAAGCGTATGAAATTCTCGGGCGTCTGAGCGGGCTTCGTTATTCGTACCGAGATAAAAATAAAAAAAAGGAGGAGTGGGATGGGCAGCAGCAAACGTGGTTTTTGCTGGGGTGCAAAAAGGAAGCGCCTGTCCTGAATTTAAGCGGTAGCTCAGAGTTTGAGATTGCTTCGTGGGTGCACTATAGTAAGGTGACTCCCGATATGTTTGTTTCCTTCAAGCGCGAGGTCGTAGCGAAGGTGCTGAAGTATTTTATGCCCGAAGGCGGGGAAACATTTTTAGAGCATTTGCAGATGCTGGATATGTCACGCGTCTATCGTTATCGGCCGGACCGCCCGTATCCTCAGACTGATGACCGCCGCTTTTTTGCCGGAGGAAAAGAGGAAATGGTTGATACATTGCGTGAGGTAAGCATGCGCATAAACCGGGTGCAGCGGCGCATGGATTTTCTCACACGAGAGTATGGTACACCACCTTTGCGTATGCTCGCCCTCATCTGTGGTTCTCCGGGTAGTAACCGCAGGGGGTGTTTGCGACGTGTGGCCGCATGCTGTGATCCTTTGCTCACGCGAGCCTTCCGCCCGGAATGGCAGCCGGAGGAATATGATATGGTGGCGCTGCAGCAGTACCCGGCAGAGAACGAAATCCGCCTGATGTGCCGCAGAATGCAGGATAGAAACTTTACGCAGGAGCAGATAGATACGCATGAAATGGCGCTTTCTGCCAGTGGCGTGCGCCTGTTGCATTTTCATCTTCATCCGAAAGATGGTCAGTTCCAAGAGCCGGATACGATTCTTCCTTGTTATCTCGTTCCCTGCGAAAAAAAATGGTATAGGGATTACGTGATTACCAGTATTATGGCTGATACGCTGGAGAAAATGCTGGCCGAGGCGGAAAAAATACTCGCCATGCGCAGCCAATAGTGCTATAGTGTGGCCATGAAAAGAACTCTGGTTAAGCATGCGCTGGCTAGTGACAGCGCTCAGGATTCCATTCTGGTGCAGGGGTGGGTGCGCACCCGCCGTGATTCTAAGGCATTTTCTTTCCTGGAGGTGAATGATGGCAGCAGCCTTGCGTCCATTCAGGTTATTGCGGATGCCGGCATCCCCGGGTATGAAAACATCGGTAAGATGACCACCGGTTCTTCCGTCTCCGTTGAAGGCCGTCTGGTGGAGAGCCCCGGTAAGCAGAAGTGGGAGATTCAGGCCTCGGCTATCACGTTGGTCGGTACGGCGCCGGAGTCATACCCGCTTCAGAAGAAGGGCCATTCTCCTGAGTTCCTGCGCAGTATTGCTCACTTGCGTCCACGTACGAACCTGTTCGGCGCCGTATTCCGCACGCGCTCCCGTATTGCTCGTGCCGTGCATCGCTTCTTCATGGAGCGTGATTTCTTCTGGGTGCATACTCCCATTATTACGGCTTCCGACTGTGAGGGTGCCGGTGAGATGTTCCATGTTACCACGCTGGATCCCCTTGCTGAGAATAAGTCCTATGACCGAGACTTCTTCGGCAAGGCTGCGAGCCTGACGGTTTCCGGGCAGCTTGAAGGTGAGACCTTCGCTTGCGCTCTGAGTAATATTTATACTTTCGGCCCTACCTTCCGCGCTGAAAATAGTAACACCTCACGCCATGCCGCTGAATTCTGGATGATTGAGCCTGAGGTAGCTTTCTGTGATATTTATGGTGATATGGACCTCGCAGAATCTTTCATCAAGTATATTGCCGATACGATGCTGGCGGATGAAAGCGGGGACTTTGAGTTCTTCTGCAAGTTTGTAGATAAAGGCCTTCATGACCGCTTAGAGGAGGTGAGCAGCAAGCCCTTTGTGCGCTGTTCCTACACTGAAGCAATTGAAATCATGCAGGCCAGTGGCGAGAAGTTCGAATATCCTCCCTATTGGGGTATGGACCTGCAGAGTGAGCACGAACGCTTCCTTACTGAGCGTCATTTCAAGAGCCCGGTTATCGTGTACAATTACCCGAAGGATATTAAGCCTTTCTACATGCGCTTGAATGATGACGGTAAGACTGTGACCGCCATGGATGTGCTGGTGCCCGGCATCGGTGAAATTATCGGTGGTAGTCAGCGTGAGGAGCGCCTTGAGGTGCTGGAGGGGAATCTAGAGCGCCTGGGTATGGATATTGATGCCTACTACTGGTATAATGATTTGCGCCGCTATGGTACAGTGCCGCATGCCGGTTTTGGCGTGGGGTTTGAGCGCCTGATTATGTTCGTGACCGGTGTGCAGAATATCCGCGACGTCCTGCCGTATCCTCGTACTCCCAGAAATTGTGAGTTCTGATTATAGAATCACCTGTCTTTTTTGCTTGCCATACTGTTTCTTAAATGATAGACTAAACCAGTAACGTTATGAATATCCAACCGAAATTCACACCCGTGCTCGATCCGGACTTCGTTGCTCCGGTGCTCTGGAACAAGGCTTTTGAGGCCAAGGTCGCTGCTGACCCCGCTGCTGAGGCTATTGACATCGCCCTTACTCGTATGGATGGTACCTGCTTCCGCTGGAGCGGTAAGGTGCTTTCCTCCAGTGAGGAGAATGATGCTCTGAACAACCAGTACATCGAGCGTATCGTAAAATTCCTGCTCTGGATGAAAGGTGGTTGCACCATCATGGTGGCCGGTCCGGAGAAGATTGCAGACATGCTGGCCGCAACCTATTGCGCCGGTGGTGCTCGTGAGTTCGACTGGGATTTCATCGGTAAGAAGATTTATGACCAGTCCATTCAGGTGGTGAAAGTGGCTTGCGCCTGCGAGCTTCCCGCTGAGAACTCCACATCTGTTTCCCTTGGTCGCAATCTGGATGGCTACCGCATCGGCTTTGACCTTGGTGGTTCTGACCGCAAGTGCGCCGCTGTGGTGAATGGTGAGGTGGTTTACTCTGAGGAAGTGGTGTGGGATCCCTACCATCAGACTGATCCCATGTATCAGGTGGAAGGTGTGGATGACTCCCTCCTTCGCGCTGCTAAGCACCTTCCGCAGGTAGACGCTATCGGTGGCTCCGCTGCTGGTGTGTACGTGAACAGCGAGCCTCGCGTTGGCTCCCTCTTCCGTGGTATCTCTCCTGATGACTTCGTGAATGTGATCCGCCCCATGTTCAGCACCCTTAAGGACCGCTGGAGTGAGCGTATGGGCAAGGAAGTTCCCTTTGAGGTGGTGAATGACGGTGAGGTGACCGCTCTTGCCGGTGCTATGGGTATGAATGATGATGCCGTGCTCGGTATCGCCATGGGTACCTCTCTTGCCGCTGGTTATGTGGACCCCGAGGGTCACATCATGCCCTGGCTTAATGAGCTTGCCTTCGTTCCTGTGGACTATCAGGCGGATGGCGGCGTGGACGAGTGGTCCAAGGATAAGGGCGTGGGTGCCATGTACTTCTCCCAGCAGGCCGTGGCTCGCCTTGCCCCCCGCGCCGGCTTTGATTTCGGCAGCATGCCTTATCCCGAGCAGCTCAAGAAGGTGCAGGCCGCTATGGCTGAGGGTGACGAGCGCGCTCGCAAGATTTACGAGACCATCGGCGTGGAGTTTGGTTACACCATCGCCTACTTCTCCAAGTTCTACTCTGTGCGCAACCTCCTGTTCCTCGGTCGCGTAGCTACCGGTGACGGTGGTCAGCTGATTATCGACAAGGCTAACGAGGTGCTCAGCGCTGAGTTCCCCGAGCTTGCCATCACGCTCTGCGTGCCGGATGAGAAGACCAAGCGCCACGGTCAGGCTGTGGCTGCTGCCTCTCTTCCCAAGCTGGGCTGAGAAGACTTGTGAGATAAGCCGGGTAGCGTGCGAGAGTGCTGCCCGGCTTTCTCTTTTTATGCCGAGCATTTATACATTAAGTTTGTATGCGTTCACGTGCTGAAATCTGGCGTTGTCCGGTTTGTGGCTATCAGTTAGATATAGCCAAGCTTGGCTTTTATACAGAGTTGACCTGCCCTCAGTGTGAACATACAGAAATGGTTCATACCATCGTATCCAGTTATCGCGTTGAGGGAGTACTGGGTGTGGGTGGTATGAGCGTGGTGTTGCGTGCTCGTGATTTGGTTTTGAACCGTTGTGTAGCTATTAAGCTGCTAAATGAGACGTACCGGGACCAGCCGGAGCGCATAGAGCGTTTCGAGAATGAGTGTGCCATGATGGCGAAGGTTCGCCATGAGAACGTGGTATCCGTATATGCAGCAGGGCGTGCACGCCGCCAGTTTTACATTGCCATGGAGCTGGTGAATGGGCAGGACCTGGAGACCTGTGTTGCTGAAAAGGGACCATTGCCAGCTGAGTTGGCCATTGAATATACCATTCAGGCTGCACTTGGATTGGCCGCCGCGCATAAGGCGGGGTTGCTTCACCGTGATATGAAGCCCGGCAATGTTATTATTACTGATGACGGCCGTGCCAAAGTGCTGGACTTTGGGCTTGCGTTGGCGAAGTCTGATATTGACAGTGAAGAAACTATATGGGCTACTCCGTATTATGCTGCCCCTGAAACGCTTGAGCGCCAGACGGAGGATATTCGCACGGATATTTATGCATTAGGCATGACGCTGCGCTTTTTGCTCAGCGGAATAGGCCAGTTTGAACAGCAGGTGAATACCGTCAGTCAGTTGCTGGAATATAAGCGGTTTCTTCAACCGCTCTCGGAGGTTGTACCCGGAGTATGCCGTAGCTTGAGTGATTTGGTTCAGCGCATGACTGCGTATGAACGGCACCGCCGCCCAGCTGGTTATCGTGATTTGCTGGCAGAACTGAGAGCTGTACAGGTGGCTCTTGTTACTGGGCAGAATCCTGAGGCTAAACGCGAATACCGCCGTAAGTTGCATATGGGGATATTTGGAACCCTTGTTGCTGGTGTGTGTGCTGCTGCCGGTGCAGCATATGTTATGGCTCCTCCCCCCGCGAGAGAATATCTCCGCCTGCCGTCAGAGGATAGTATTTCAGCATCAGCCTCTCTTCTGAATGACGCTGAGCAAGCGTTGGTTGCTAAAGATTTTCGCACGGCGTATACCTGTTTTTCTGCGTTGAGTTCCGGAGCCGTGGAGCCTACTCTGGCTGCGTGGTCCGCGCTGCACGCTGCTATTCTGGCTGATGTTCTGAATGATTCGGATGGCGCGACAGCCGCTCGCGGACAGTATCTGACCCATATCGCGCGCAGTGATGCATCTCCGGCTGGAAGCCGGATGATGGCCCAGCTGAAGCTCGTCTCGGAAGCAGAAGACCGCGAGGTGACATCTGAGTTTATTCCGGACCCATGTGTGAGGGCCCTTTATTTGGTGAGTGCCGGACGTTCCATGTGTGCGGAGGGTAGAACCGTGGAGGCTGCTGCTAAGTTCCGCCGTGCCGCTACTGCTTTCCGCGAGGCTCCGGAACCATATAAAGCCCTAGCTGATGACGTGGAGTCTCTGGCTCGCAATACTGCGGCCACGGCGCTATCCGCCTCAGAGGAAAACGCTCGCAAGGCGCTTCGCCGGCATGATATAGCAGCCGCTCGTGAAGGGTTCCAGAAGTTGTTAGGCCTTTCGGAGCTGAGCGATGATAAGAAAGAAGAACTTCAGGTGCTTTTGGAGGTTTGTGAGCTAGCCGAGGCCGCGGTCGCTATGTTAAAGCGCCGCTGTGGTGATGATTATCAGGCCGGTATTAGTGCTGAGGATGTTCGTAAGATGGTGGCTGCCCTTGGGAAGGAGAAGCTTTCTCAGGAGATGGCATCTCTCATACAGTTGATAAATGGAGATTATAATGCAGCCTTTGCAATAAATCCCTATCGTTCATCCCCCGAATCCCCGGAGCCATTTGCTGTCATTATGCGAGATTGGCAGCAGCGTTTGAAGCGCTAATCTCCGCATATGAAGATAATGTGCTTCAGCTCGTGCGCTGAAGCTCGGGATGGATTTGTGCCGGCTTTATTTATGACGGCAAGTTCTTCATGCCAGCTTGGCGGTTATGGTGATATTTGACACGGAAAAAGATTGTGTTCGTGTGATGTTTGTGTTATGCTCTGAACTCATAAAAATCCTCTTGCATCATGACACCTGAAACAGAAGAGCAGCCTCATTCGGACGTTGTGGAAGATATCGTCCAACCCTCTGATCTTGTGGCGCCTAAGGGGGCCTCAGCATTTGCTCGTGCCTTGTATCGGAAATTGGCAAGTGCGTTGGATGCCGGTCGGGACGAAGATTGTTTCAACATGGTGCAGCAGTTGCTGAGAGAAGCACCGCAGGATATGATTCTGCAGAAGCTTGCGCGCCAGCTGGGCCGGAACCTGTATAAGGCAGAGGCCGCTCAGCTGCCTGAAGTACTGGCGAGCGGAAATGTGGGGCTTATAACGCAGTCTGTACGTAAGTTGCGACAGATGGCTTCGGAAGAAGAACTTTCCGGGCTTGTGGGGTACCGAGATGCGGCATCTCTGGTGGATGCTTCAGAGAAGAAGCGCTGGCAATCCATGCTATTGTCTGCCCTTGTTAAGCTGCGTGACGCAACGGACTTGCGCGCCAAGGAGGACATGGCTATCAATATCGAAATCTATGCCCGCGAAAAGCGCCTGACTTTTACGCCTGAGCAAGCAGCTCTCATTACTCGCGTGCATGAAGATTGGAGCCGGTTCTGCCGTGCTGAAAAATTGCGTGCAGAGTATGCGCGGCAGCTGGATATGTTCCGTGCTACGGAGCAGAATATTCTTTTGCGTCAGAATCTTCAGAAAGCCGAGATTGAACTTCACGAGCGTTACAAGGCTGTGTCGGAAATCACGGAGTTGCATGAGGCTGAAGACCTTTTAGCACTTATAGAAAAGCAACAGAAGAAAGTGCGTGGTATTCTTGTGGCTCGCCACCGCAGGAAGATTATCATTCGCTCCACTATCTGCGTGGTGCTGACGGTTATTTTCCTCGCAATTGCCACCATCGTCTTTACCTATCTGAGGGCCGACTCCCTCAGGAATAGCATCGTTTCCGGCATGCAGGAAAAACAGGTGCTGGCGGTAAGTGATCTCGTCGGCGGTATTGACCCCATGCGGGGCTTTTACAAAACTGTCCATTCCGGGTATGTGGAGGCACTGGAGCAGGCGGATGCTTGGCTGAAAATTTATAATGGTTATCAGGCAGAAATCGCAGAGATTACTCCGGCTCTTTCTGAAGCAACTGATTTGCTGGGTAAGCAGGATGTTACTGCTGCTCAGCTTACCGGTGGCCTCGTATTGGTGGACAAGGTGCGGCGCGTGGAAGCTCGTTTGCTGGAAGAATATAATTCCACAGCACCGGAGGAGCCCACGGTGCTGATGAAGAAGTTCAACGACCGTTTGTCTGAAATTCGCCCCGGTGTGCTGGCTCGCTTCCGCCAGCCTACACCGGCTGATGGTATGGAAGAAATTCGTGCGCTTTATGCAGAGTTTCTCTTATGTACGGATGTTCTCCAGGTCACGGAGGAGGAAGCAGCCGCCGTGCGCAGAGCCATTCAAGATGCTGTGGCTGAAAGGCTTCATCGCATGAGCCGCCTTTCTCTTGACCCGCGACAGGCAGAGTCCGCTTTGGCTGAGTATGATAAGTATGCTGAAAGTCTTCCTCTTCTTCCTGCTTTGCGTTCGGAGTTGGCCGCGTATGCCGGGCAGACGCGTAAGTTTGATGCGCTGCCGGATACTTTGCGTTCTGTAAGCACTCTGGAGGAGTTTGCCTTGGCTATTGAGGCATGCGGGGATTGCTACAAATCCGTGGATTCTGCCGTAACGCCAGAAGAGGTGCGTGCTCTCTGTGGTACGGAAGATGCTGCTATGCGCGCATATAAACTGGCTGATTTTGCAGCAGCAGCTGAGCATGCTCTGGAACCAGCGCAGATATTGCCTAGTCTTCAGGCAGTCCGCTCCATTTATGCTGATGGCTCCTCGGTCTACACGTTGGCTCGTCCGGAACGGATGGATAAGCTCATCGGCCGTATGTTGTCTGATAGAAATAACGCTTGGAGCAATGGCTTGATGTGTGCTCGTCAGGATTCGTCCGTTTATGTGGGTGCAGTGAGTGGAAGCGGAGAAAGAAGGGTGATGACTCTGGCAAATGGGCAGGGGCGTCCCAGCCGCCGCCGAGTCAATCTTAGAGCCGCTGCTGTAGCAGAGCTTCAGCCGGTTGTTCTGGCCGGACAGCGTGCTGCTATGGGCTTTGAAGAGCCTGCGCTGATGGAAGGTAAAGTTACACCCGCTCGCCTCATGATGAATGTGGCTCGCCATGCTGAGAAAAATTGTCCTGCACAGGCGCGTGCATATATGTTCGGCTTTGCTGTACAGATGGCTGAGGCTCTGGATCCGTATTCATCCGGTTTGGCGTTCTCTGAGAGTCTGCGTGCGGACATTGCCGCCTATAAGGCAATGCTGGCCAGTAATCCGATATATCCCGGCTGTTGGTATGTGATGCATGGCATAGCGGTGGATAATCGCTGGCTGGAGTTCTTCTCTCAGGTGGCTGCGCATGATTACTACGCTGAAATTCTGAATGCAGTACTGCCGATTACTGATTCCACCTGTACCTATGCCGGTTATGTCAGTGCGTCTGGTCAGACGGTGCGTTGCCGCGAGGGTGAAGAGCAGCTTTATATCCTGAAGGATGGTGCTATTAAGCCTTACGAAGGAACGCCAGAGCGTCCGTATACACCTCTTTTCATTATTACCTTGCCTCAGCGTTGATAGGGTAGGTTTGTGTTTTGTTCAATAAAAATCCCCGCTCGTCATACTGACCGAGCGGGGATTTTTAATTTGCGGAATCTTTTGGCAGAAAGCCTTTTGCGGGACGGAACGTGAGCTTTTCTGCCGGTGAGCGTCTGAAGGTACCGAAGTGTGAAATGTGTAGCTTCGTATCCGTCTCGGCAGCCTGCTGTATAGATGAGAGAACCGCCTCTACTGCAGCGGAGGCGGTGTTGCGTGTGGCGCCCGGGCCCATATACCGCTGAACCCGGGCGATGAGTTGTTTCTTATTCACTTGCGGAGTGCATCGCGAATTTCTCTCAGCAGGAGAATCTCCTCAGGTGTGGGCGCCGGAGCTTCTGGCTCTGCCGCTTTCTGTTCTTCTTCCTTTTGCTTTCTGAACCTAGCTTTGATGGCACAGATAATGCGGATGGTGAAGAAGATGGAGAGCGCTATGATGAAGAAATCCAGCACCGTTTGGCAAAATGCTCCATACTTAATGGCCGGAGCATCCTCTGCGGGATTAGCAGGGTATGTAAGTGCTGCCAAGTCTTGCCCTCCGCCGGTCAGCAGAGAGAAGGCCGGCATGACAACGTCTTTCACGAGAGAAGTGACGATTTTGCCGAAGGCTCCGCCAATGATGACACCGATGGCCATATCAATGACGTTCCCTTTTATGGCAAATTCCTTGAACTCCTTAAACCATGCGGGTTTCAGTTTTTTAAGGTTCATGGTTTGTTCCGTGATAAGAGTTTAGATTTGCTTGAAGGCTTTGACGCCCCACTCTGTGCAGGTCCAGGTGGCACCATCCTCACTTGTGAAGATGCACACGCCGCCGGTTGCTACCTTGATATCGTGGCTGGCACAGAAGCCGGCATAGTCACCGGTGATGTACGGGGCAAAGCGAATAGTACCATTGGAGGAGACGCAGAGGAGCGTTTCTCCATCCTGAACTTCATTTGCCAGAGCAGTCCAGTTATCGATAATCTGCTGTACGTCCACTTTCCAGCCGGGGGGCACGATAGCCTCAGCATTCCATTTATCGATAGCGGCAGCGCCGATAGCGTCCAGCTCTTCGGCTGTGAGTGCGGACGGGTCTTTGCCCTCTGCGGCGGCAATATCCGCGCCGAGTCTGGCTTTGGTTTCCTCCTCGCTGTGGTTTTCATCCGGGCCGTAATCCACCTCGATGAAGCGGGCATCCGGCTGCACGGGGCAGGGGTTACCCAGTTCTTCCGCGGCAAGAGCAGCTGTGCACATGGTGCGCTGCAAGGGGGCAGCAAGAATGCGGGTGGGCTTGAGGCCGAGCTTGGTGAGGTACTTGCCGATACCGCGCCCGCGCTCCTCCTCTACGAGGGGGAGGTCTGTACGGGAACCTACTCGCGTGGGCGTTTCGCCCTTGCGGAAAGTATTACCGTGTCGTGCGATAATGAGTGTTTTCATAGTTGTTTCAGGTTGTAAGAAAGATTATGCGGGATCCTCCTCAATACGGAGATTATCCATGATATACTGGCGGCGGTCCGGGGTGTTTTCGCCCATGTAGAAGCGCAGCAGGTCTCTCAGGCGGCGAGCATTCTCCAGCGTGACTTCTTCCAGGCGGATGTCTTCGTTGATGAAGCTCTTGAACTCCTGCGGAGAGATTTCACCCAGCCCCTTAAATCGTGTAATCTCAGGGTTTCTGCCTAACTCTTTCACCGCCTTGTCTCGTTCGTTTTCCGAGTAGCAGTAAATAGTCTTCTTCTTGTTGCGCACGCGGAAGAGCGGGGTCTGCAGGATATAGAGATGCCCCTCATGAATAACTTCCGGGAAGTACTGAATGAAGAAGGTAAGCAGCAGCAGGCGGATGTGCATGCCGTCCACATCAGCATCCGTAGCGATGATGACTTTGTTGTATCGCAAATCTTCAATGCTCTTATCCACATTCAGCGCCAAGTGCAGGAAATCCAGCTCTTCGTTGCTTTCCAGTATGGCATTCTTATTCAGGCCGAAGCTGTTAGCTGGTTTACCGCGCAGGGAGAATACGGCCTGTGTTTCGGCATCTCGTGCGGTGGTGATGGAGCCGGAAGCGGAGTCACCCTCGGTGATGAAAAGCATGGTGTCTTTAGCTCGCTTGTGCTTCGTGTCGTAGTGGACGCGGCAGTCTCTGAGCTTCTTGTTATGAACCCTGGCTTTCTTGGCGCGTTCCTTGGCGACTTTGCCTTGCACGTCCGCCACTTTTTTACGGGTTTTCTCGCTTTCCTTGATTTTGTCTTCGAGGATTTCGGCGGTTTCCGGATTTTTGTGGAGGTAATTATCCAGTTCACGGGCGAGGAAATTACTCACGAAGGTACGGATTGTTTCCTTACCGGGGCCCATGGTGTTGCTGCCGAGCTTGGTCTTGGTCTGAGACTCAAAGATGGGGTCGATGACCTTGATGCTGATAGCGGCCTCAATACTGGCGCGGATGTCAGCTGCTTCGTAATTTTTCTTGTAGAAGTTCTGAAGTGTTTTGACAATGGCCTCACGGAGAGCGCTCTGGTGAGTACCGCCCATAGTGGTGTGTTGGCCGTTGGCGAAGGAGTAATATTCCTCACCGTACTGATCGCTGTGGGTGAAGGCAATTTCAATATCTTCGCTCTTCAAGTAAATGGGCTGGTAGAGCGGCTCAGTAGTCATCTCTTCCTTCAGCAAATCTAGCAGGCCGTTGCGGGAGATGATGTTCTTGCCGTTCAGATTGATAGTAAGCCCGGTGTTCAGGTAGCAGTAGTAGCGGCACATGCGGTGCACGTACTCCAGATTGTATGCTGCATTTTCCGCAAACACCGTGCGGTCTATCATGAAGGTGACTTTTGTGCCGTCCGGTTCATCCGTAGGGCCGCTAACATCTTCTCCTTCTTTCATGACACCTTCGGAAAACCGAATGCGGCGCATTTGTCCTTCGCGGCAGGCCATGATTTCAAAGTAGGAGGAGAGGGCGTTCACTGCTTTCAGACCCACGCCATTCAGACCCACGGATTTTTTGAATGCCTCGCTGTCATATTTGCCGCCGGTGTTTATCTGCGCGGCACAGTCATAGAGCTTGCCCAGGGGAATGCCTCGGCCGAAATCTCGTACTTCGCACAGGCCATCAGGAGAGATGCGTACAATGATTTTTTTTCCCGCACCCATCACGAACTCGTCTATCGAGTTGTCTATCACTTCCTTGAGCAGCACATAAGGGCCGTCATCGGCCATGCTGCCGTCGCCCAGCTTGCCGATGTACATACCCGCTCTCGCACGAATATGCTCCTGCCAGGCTAATGATTTGATGTCATCCTCCGTGTATTCTCCTGCCATATGTCGCTCTTCATTCTACCATAGCGCTCTCCGCCTTGCAAGCAGTAAATGATATCATTTCACAGTCATTCGGCAGAGTTTGCTATCTACGTTGTGTGGAGTATGAAAAATAGTGCCCCCTCAGCCTTTTCGGAAGGTTGAGGGGGCGTGTAAACTGCTTTGAAAATTCGGTTCGGATTACTTGCGCGGGGGGAATTCGTAACTAATGCGGCCTGTTGTGGGGGTGAAAACGAGATAGGCATCAAAATTCTTACCGCTCTTGTGGCTGATGAAGTCTTTGATGAGTTCCGTTTTTCCCTTGGTGAGGAGGCGGCCGACTACGTCTGCAGTGAGTGTTATACCGCACATGGTGCGGGGGATGACGAGGGGCTTACGGTTCTTGCCATAGGTAAGTCCGTCCACATGCCATGCCTCCTCTGTTTCCAAAAGCTCGTGCTCACCTTTGCCTTTCACTTTAATGACACCGTGTCGAGTGGCTTTAGTGAGATCCTGCGCGGTGGCATCAGCCGCGGTGAACTTCTTGTCTGCCGTGGCCTTGCTGTCCTTCTTTCTGGGCTCGCGCGGGGGAAACTCGAAACCTACGGTTCCCTTGCGGGCATCCAAGGTGAGGTAGGCATCAAAGGGGCGATTGGTGCGCTGGGAAATGAAGCCGGTTATAAGCTCACTCTTGCCTTCTGCCAATACTTTGTGGAGATGTTGAATCTCGATTTCTTTGCCCAGAATGGTCTTTGACATAGTGAAGCCGGTCTTACTACCGGTTTGCTGGAACTCCGGAACGCTCCACTGCTTGTCATTTTCCTGAAGCTCGAGCTCACCCTGATTCATTACAGTGATGGTGCCGAGGTTGCGCTGTATACCTGTGGCGGCAGGTGCTGCGGCCTTCCCATCGTCAAAGTAGAATTCCGCTTTCCATGCTCCGCCTTCCTTTTCCGGGGCCAGTAGGCGCAGACCGGCCTTGAAAGGCTTACCAAACTTTGAGCGGAAGCCTTCCATAACGGGAAGTTCTTTCTTGCTGATGAGTTCAGCCAGCAGTTCATCTCCCAGTCCGAGCCCGGCGTGGACGCGGCGGATGCGGAACTTGCATGCTGTGCATGATACGGCGTCTACTCGGCTGCTCAGCGGGCTCTGTCCGCAGGCCGGGCAGGGGATGTTTAAATCAGGATTTTTCCCATTACTCATGTATTCACGCACGGCATCCACAATATCTTTTGTGTACGTGCGTATATCCTTCATGAAGGATTCGCGGTCCAGCCTACCGCTTTCCATGAGCTTGAGGCGGTATTCCCATTCACCGGTAAGTTCCGGGCTGGAGAGGGTGCTGAGGCCAATCTTGCTGAGAAGGTCAATAAGGTCTATTCCGCGTCGTGTTGCGACGAGGTCCTTACCATCACGTGCAATGTATTCCTGAGTAAGGAGGCCTTCAATGATGGCGGCACGTGTGGCGGGAGTGCCAAGGCCTCTTTCTTTCATGGCGTAGGCCAGCTCTTCGTCTTCCACGAGCTTGCCGGCAGTTTCCATAGCAGTTAGAAGGGTTGCTTCCGTGTAAGCTGCCGGAGCTTTGGTGTGGTCTTCCTGAGCACTGGCTTTTTCTGTGAGTACCTCACTATTGGCTGCCACGGGGCAGAGTTCATCCTTCTTCTTGCGGTCCGGGCTGGCGTAAAGGGCTTTCCAGCCGGCTTTCAGCAGCACGCGGCCGTGGGTGTGGAAGTGGTCTTTGGCTCCGGGGCTGGATACGATGCTGGTGCGGTCCGTATCCTCATACTCTGCATTCGGCAGGAAGACTCCGAGGAAACGCTGTACTACCAGCTGGAAAATCTTGGCGGCATCACCGCTGAGGCTGGTGAATTTGCCCGTGGGGATGATGGCAAAGTGGTCGCTTACCTTACTGCTATCAAACACACGCTTGCTGGGACGAATGCGGTGGTTGTCCAGAATGTCAGCCGTGAAAGGCGCCATGGTGGGCATCTGCTCGCCGATGGCTGCTACTGTTCGAGTAGCAATCTTCAGGTAATCATCAGGCAGGAACTTGGAGTCCGTTCGCGGGTAGGTAAGCACCTTGTGCTTTTCGTAGCACTCCTGTGCTATCTGCAGCGTGCGGCTGGCGGAGAAGCCAAAGCGATTGCTGGCCTCTTTCTGTAGAGAGGTGAGGTCAAAAAGCAGAGGGGCCGGCATGGAAACCGGTTTCTTGGCTTCCTTTACCGTTGCTGGTCTGCCTTCACAGCGGCGGGCGATAGCTGCGGCTGTATCCGCATCCCAGAGCCTTTCGCGGGTGCGCTGCGGGGCGGTTTCATCCTTTTTCCATTCCGGGTCAAACCAGCGGCCTTCGTAGGTGCCGGCAGGGGCTTTGAAGGTGGCGCGTACTTCGTAATATGTTTCAGGGGTGAAAGCGAGGATATCCTTTTGGCGGGCGGCCAGTAGGGCGAGGGTGGGGGTCTGCACGCGGCCGGTGGGAGTGATATTAAAACCACCTGCGGCAGATTGGAGTACGGTGAGAGCTCTTGTGCTGTTCAGGCCGACAAGCCAGTCACTTTCAGAACGGCACACAGCAGCGTCCGCCAGATTTGTCATCGCAGCATCACTCTTCAGGGTGGCCCATGCTTCCAGAATGGCGTCATCCGTCATGCTCTGCATCCAGAGGCGGCTGAGCGGCTTTTTGATTTTACCGTAGCGAATGATGTTACGGAAAATAAGTTCACCTTCGCGCCCGGCATCGCATGCATTCACAAGGGCTGTTACGTCCTTGCTGCGGGCGAGTTTGAGTACTTTTTTCAGGCGGTCTGCACTTTTGGAGATGGGCTCCAGCTCCATGCTTTTGGGCATGACAGGCAGGTAATCCATCTTCCAAGGCAGGCTCTTACCATCTTCAGTTTGCGGCTTTTTTTGCTCCACCAGATGACCTACGGCAGAGGTGATAATGAGCGTGTCATTGACAAAGCTTCCGGTGCTGTCATCTTTGCGGAACTTGCCGGTCTTTTTGCCAAGTACCCTGGCTAAATCACTGGCTACACTGGGTTTCTCGGCGATGATGAGCGTTTTTGCCATATAGTTAAACGGAAAATGATGTGGATAACGGTGTGAAATCTGTGGCGCACTCTGCGCAGAGCGCCTTGCCTATCTATAGAATGACAAGATTTTTTCTTTCTTGTCAAGTTTATAATACGTCATTGAATGAAAATCGGGCGCCTTGTGGGGCTGTAATAGGTTTGCGGATATTCGAGCTTGAATCGGGAATCCTGAACTTGACAAAGGAAAAAGCGGTGAGTATAATAATCCCACTGGACGTATTATGGCAAGTTTTCTTTCAACGATATTCCGATGCAAGGGACAGGACTCCGTTACAGCCGGAAAACACGCAGTGCAGCGTTTGCTTTTGATGGCAGTTGCGGGCATAGCGGTGCTGTGTGCCCTCATATTCAGTCAGGCCGGTGATTCTACACTGGGCGTGTACCGTGTGTCGTGGATGGTTTTGTGCTCTCTGGCCGTTGTATATTATTATGTGCTGGGGCATCGCAAAGGCGAGTTAACGACGGGGCGCGCCGTGCTGTGCGTACTGTCCACCTTGGTGCAGATGAGTGTTATCTACCTGATAAACTGCGCATGGCCAAGGGTACCCGGGGTGGATATATGGGACAAGCTACTGGTGCTTCCTTACATGCTGGCACCGGCGGTGACTGCTGTGCTGATTAATCGCTCCATGGGCGTGTATGTGGCGCTGTGCTGCTCGTTATTCGGTATCGTGTTTTTCCCGGCCTCGCATGATATTCAATTTACCACGGACTACGTACTGCTCAGTCTGCTGACCGGTGTGGTGGCGGCCTCCATCTGCGGGCACCTGCAGAAACGTCAGCAGATGCTTTATGCCGGTTTCAAAACAGGCTTTGTTGTGTATGTGACGGTGCTGGGGCTGACTTCACTTCATGGTGGGGAGGCATCCCCTTTCGTTGATGGTGTGGATGTTTCTTCGCTTCTTATGGGACTGCTGATGGCGGTAGGTGTGAACTTCCTACTGGCTGTTATTGTGAACGGCGTGATGCCCATGCTGGAGAGCCTTTTTGGAATTTCTACTCATATCACTTGGCTGGAGTGGGCAGACATGAACCACCCGCTTCTCAAAAAGCTTCAGATAGCGGCACCCGGCACTTTCCACCATAGTCTTTATGTTCAGCGACTCGCTGAGGCGGCAGCTGAGGCCATCGGTGCGGATGTGACTCGTGCGGGTGTGTGTGGTCTCTATCACGATATCGGTAAGGTGAAGAATCCTCAGTACTTTGCTGAAAATATTGTGGACCAGTCCATGTCTCCCCATGCTGACCTTACACCGGAAGCCAGTGCCAGAATTATTACCGGCCACGTGGTTGAAGGCGAGCAGATGGCCCGCAGCGCCAAGCTGAACCCGCGTATTATTGATGCCATTCGTGAGCATCATGGCGCGACTACGGCGTATTTCTTCTACCGCAAAGCGCAGGATCATTATGAGGCTGAGCATAAGAAGTTTCAGGATGGCCTTTCTGATACATGCCCGGATGAGGTGGATAAATCCATCTTTACGTATCCCGGCCCTATACCGCAGAGCCGTGAATCCGGTATTGTGAGTATGGCTGATGCCGTGGAGAGTGCCACACGTTCGCTGCAGCATCCCACGGAAGATGATATCCGCAATATGATTGAGGGTATTTTTAAGGGGCGTATTCTGGATGGGCACTTACAGGATAGCGGTCTTACCTTGGGCGAGATTGCCCGTATGAAAGAAGCATTCTTCATCACTCTGCGTACGATGAATCACAACCGAATTGCATACCCGAAGGCCAAGCCCGGTGATGCGACGACTCTGCTGGCAGAGAAACGTGGTTTAGAGGAAAAGAATGCGGATAAGTAAGGTATGAAACAACAGCTGCGAAGCTTTTTGATGGTGCTCTCCTTTATTGTGGGGGGCATCTTTCACGCAGAGATTTGTGATTTCGGTTGGCTGTTGCCTTTCGGTATCACTATGATGCTTTCTATCACCTTCCTTGGGCTGGATATATCACAGATGAAGCTGCGGTGGATGCATTTGTGGGTGTTGCTTTCACTGCAGGCTGTCTGGGTGTTGGCGTGGGGTGGAGCTCGCTTACTGGGGAATCCGGCATTGGCGGAGTCTGTTTATTACTGTGGTGCGGCTCCCATTGCATCTGCGGCTCCCATTATTGTGCACTTGCTGCGCGGGAATGTGGGCTTTATCACCACGGCGATGGTGCTCAGTCAGATAGTGTTTGCTGTACTGACTCCCTTTGTGCTGCCTTTTATTGTGAACTCACCCGAGTTGAGTTACTCGGAGCTGATGCTGATGGTCGCGCGGCAGATAGGAATTGTGCTAGGCGTGCCGGCTGTGGTGGCTTGCGGGCTGCGGTTGCTGTATCCTCCATGCAAAGCATGGTCTGCCAAGCTGAAGGACGTTTCTCTGGGAATATGGAACTTTAACCTTATCGTTGTATCCGCCATCGGTACTCACCGTATTCTTCAGATGGATTATACTCTCTTGGATATGCTGCCCATGGCTATAGGCGCTGTGGTGGTGTGCGCTATCGGCTTTATTGCCGGTTACAGGCTGGGGTATCCGGATTTGAAGCGCGAGTGTTCTCAGGCGCTTGGCCAGAAGAATACTATTCTTACCTTGTACATAGCAGGGCAGAGTTATGCTACGCCGCTTGCCTATATTGGCCCGGTTTTTTATGTGTTCTGCCATAATACGGCCAATGCTATCCAGCTGTACCTTGCAGCACGTGAGCAGAAGCGGAATAATGTATCCGCTCAGTAAGGAATTCACGAAGGTGATTACTTGAAATGCTCAGCGTCATGTTCCGTTAGAAACATGACGCTGAATAAATTTGTAATTTGAGAGGTTTAGCTCTCTTCAAGCAGTTGCGCTGCGACGCTCACGCACTGTTGGCAGGCTACTCGGGGTGTACCGCCCTTCAGGTCGCAGCATTTCCAAGCGCCGTTTTTAGTGGTGAATGCCTCCTTAAGCATATCAGCCTTTTCTGGAGCCACGCAGATGGCGCCGTACAGTGCTCCGCACATGCCTTCAGGTGCGCGGCCACCACCGCAAGTTTTCATATCTTCCAGCAAATCATTTCTGTCAAAGGCTGCACAGATAGTCTGTGCGCAATTATACATGTACGGTGGTTCACGGAAGGTGGAAAGTGCTTTTTCTGCTGCATTCATGGCTGTGTTTCTTTAGGGATTAGATGAGGTGGCCCATGCGCTCTCGCTTGGTATCCAGATAGTGCTTGTTATCATCGTGAGCGGGGATGCTGATAGGCATCTGCTCTTCAATGCTGAGGCCGTGGCCCGCAAGTCCAACGATTTTACGAGGATTGTTGGTGAGGAGGCGAAGCTTGCGTACGCCTAAGTCTCGCAGAATCTGGGCGCCTACGCCGTAGTCTCGCAGGTCAGGGGCAAAGCCCAGCTGAATGTTTGCATCCACTGTGTCCAAGCCTTCTTCCTGAAGTTTGTAGGCGTGCAGCTTGGCTGAGAGGCCGATGCCGCGCCCCTCTTGACGCAGGTAGAGCAGTACACCGCCTTCCTCTGCAATGCGACGCATGGCCGTGTGCAGCTGGCTGCCGCAATCACAGCGGCGGCTGCCGAACACATCACCGGTGAGGCATTCGCTGTGCACTCGGCAAAGTACGGGTTTTTCCGGGTCTATATTGCCATGTACGAGGGCGAGGTGTGTCTGCCCGTCCACTTTGGAGTGGTAGGAGTGGCACATGAAATCACCGAAATCAGTGGGAAGCTTCACCACCTCTTCTTTAATGATGAGTGTTTCCGTGCGCTGGCGGTATTCGATAATTTGCGCGAGAGAGCAGGCTTTCAGCCCGTGCTTTTTCTGGAAGGAGCCCAACTCACCAAGTCGGGCCATGGTGCCGTCCTCCTTCATGATTTCGCAGCATACACCCACCGGCTCCAAGCCGGCGATGCGCAGCAAATCTACGGTACCTTCCGTGTGGCCGGCGCGGCGGATGACGCCACCCTCCACAGCACGAAGCGGGAAACAGTGTCCGGGCTGCACGAAGTCATCCAGCGTGGCGCGGGAATCCGCAAGCTTCATGGTGGTGATGGAGCGCTCGAAAGCGCTGATGCCGGTTGTGGTGCCTTCTCTGGCGTCCACACTCACGGTGAAAGCTGTGTGGTGCTTCTCCGTGTTATGCTGAGCCTGCATGGGCAGGCCGAGGGAGTCCACTCGCTCTGCGGACATGGGCACGCAGATGAGTCCGCGCGCATGGATTGCCATGAAATTGATGTTCTGAGGGGTGGCGAACTGACCGGCGCAGACGAGGTCTGCCTCGTTTTCGCGGTGAGGATCATCCGTCATCAGTACAAGTTTACCCATGCGGAGGTCTTCCAGCACTTCTTCAAGCGGGTGATAGATGATGGGGTCCGTGCCATCCGCCACCGGAACTTCCGTGGGCTGAAGAGTCAGCTCTTCCTTCTGTGGCTCTGCGGAGGGCTGAGGTTCTTCCTGCAGGGGCTCTCCGCTCACTGCGGCATCACACTCGCAGATGAAGCTGTTCATGTCAAATACACCATTCCGGGAGGAAAACTCAATGTTTTTCATGGTAAGGCTCAGTGATTGGGGAAGGGAACACAACCGGCAGCGAGGCGCTGCCGGTTGTGAAAACGGGTTATTTGTTCATTTTGGCCCAGGAATCGCGCAGGCCAACGGAGCGGTTGAACACGGGATGTTCTGCGCTGTGGTCATAGCGGTCTGCCACGAAGTAGCCTGTGCGTTCAAACTGGCACAGGAACTCAGCGGGAGCTGCAGCGAGGGCCGGTTCCACCACGGCATCTTTCAGCACGGTGAGGGAATCTTCGTTCAGTGAGGCAAGGAAGCCGTCCGGGTTAGCATCCGGAGCTTCATCCTTGAAGAGTCGGTCATACAAGCGAACCTCAGCCTTGACGCCGTACTTGGCGGATACCCAGTGAATGGCGCCCTTGCAGCGGATACCTTCAGGGGGATTCGAGCCGATGGTGCCGGGGAGAATCTCTGCATGCACTTCGGTGACGTTGCCCTCAGCGTCTGTCACGTAGTTGGTGCATACCACGCAGTAGCCGCCACGGAGGCGCACGCAGGCTCCGGGGCTCATGCGTTTGTACTTCTTGGGCGGTTCCACCATGAAGTCATCACGGTCAATCCACACTTCGCGGGTGAGGGTAATCTTGCGGTTGCCCAGTTCAGGCTTCTCGGGGTTGATGACGACTTCCACCTCTTCCTCATGATTTTCGGGAAGGTTTGTGAGCACGAGCTTCAGGGGATTGAGCACGGCCATGCGGCGCTCGGCATTCGTGTTCAGCTCAGCACGTACCGCGTTTTCAAGGCGGGCTACATCCGTGTTACCGTTGAACTTGGTGATGCCGACACCCTCGCAGAACTCCACGATGGCGGGAGCGGGGTAGCCACGGCGGCGCATACCGCAGATTGTGGGCATGCGGGGATCATCCCAGCCGGCCACATATCCTTCCTCCACCATCTGGCGCAGCTTACGCTTGCTCATGACGGTGTAGGTGATGTTCAGGCGGGAGAACTCACGCTGCTGCGGGCGAGAGCCGGCAGGAATCGGGCAGTTCTCAATGACCCAATCATACAGGGGGCGGTGATTTTCGAACTCCAGCGTGCACAGGGAGTGAGTGATGTACTCGTAAGCGTCTTCCAGCGGGTGAGCGAAGTCGTACATCGGGTAAATGCACCAGTTATTGCCCGTGTTGTGGTGGTGGTCGTAAGAGATGCGGTAGATGACAGGGTCTCGCATGTTCATGTTGCTGCTGGCCATGTCAATCTTAGCGCGCAGCACCGCGCCACCCTCGGGGAACTTGCCGGCCTTCATGGCCTCAAACTGAGCGAGGTTTTCTTCCACGCTGCGGTCACGGTAAGGGGAGGGGGTGCCGGGAGTTACCAAGTTGCCACGCTGGGCACGCATGGTTTCTCTATCCTGCTCGTCCACATAGGCCAGGCCATTCTTAATGAGGTGAATGGCACACTCATAGTAGAAATCAAAAATGTCAGAGGCCCAGTACAGGTGCTCACCCCAGTCAAACCCAAGCCATTTGATGTCGTCCTGAATGGAGTTGACGAACTCGACATCTTCCTTGCAGGGGTTGGTGTCATCAAAACGCAGGTGGCACACGGCCCCAAGTTGGGCATACTCCTTCGCAATGCCGAAATCAAGGCAGATAGCCTTGGCGTGGCCGATGTGAAGGTAGCCGTTAGGCTCCGGAGGGAAGCGTGTGATGGGGGTCTTGCAGTGGCCCTTTGCTAAATCACTTGCAATCCACTCGCGGATGAAGTCTTTTCGCGTGTTTTCCTCGTTCGTCATGCGCGCGATTCTACTCCTTTCATGCGCAGAATGCAAGCGCATTCCGCCGGCTGACGCATTTTATCCTCTATCTAGCCTGAGTAGAGTAAAAAAAGCGGCCGGAGCAGTTGTTCCGGCCGTGAGTTAAATGATAAATCCCAATCAGGCAAGGGGGCGCTTTTTGCGCGAGAAATCGAGCAATGCGAGCTGCTTCGCCAGCTGTGCGGCAAGGAACGTCTGTTCCTCGCGGTCCAGCACGGTAGCGCTGTTTCTCAGAGCAGACTGCGCGCGTTCAATGGCGGCCTCCACTGCAGAGGGATCGATTTCTGAAGCAACGAGAGCTGTGTCCGTTACCAGCAGCACGTTTTCTGATTCTACCTGAAGGAATCCGCCACCCACAAAGAGGCTGCGGGCTTCTTCCCCCTCCGGCTTGTAGGTAAGCTCGCCGTTGGCCACGGCGGTAATCATGTCCGCGTGGCCGGGCAGAATCTCCATCTCACCCGCCGTAGCCGGCAGCTGAATGGAGGTCACAGCCGCCTGCAAGGCGGTGCGCACGGGGGTGATGATTTTGAATTGCAAGGCCATGGTTATCAGGCTTTCTCTACGGTGTCAATGCCACCCTTCATGTAGAAGTTGATTTCAGGTACATCGTCCCACTTGCCGTCCAGAATCTCGCCGAAGCCTCGTACGGTTTCAGCCACGGGGACGTACTGGCCCTTGATGCCGGTGAAGACTTCTGCCACGCTGAAGGGCTGGGAAAGGAAGCGCTGAATCTTACGGGCGCGGCTCACGGTGAGCTTGTCCGTGTCAGAAAGTTCATCCATGCCCAGAATGGCAATCATATCCTGCAGGTCCTTGTAGCGCTGGAGGGTCTGCTGCACGCCACGTGCCACGCGGTAGTGCTCTTCGCCCACAAGTTCGGGAGCAAGTGCCTTGGAGGTGGAGGCCAGGGGGTCCACAGCAGGGTAAATGCCCTGAGCTGCCAGAGCACGTTCGAGCACCACGGTGGAGTCCAGGTGAGAGAATGTTGTGGCAGGAGCGGGGTCCGTAAGGTCGTCAGCCGGCACGTACACAGCCTGCATGGAGGTGATGGAGCCTTTCTTGGTGGAGGTGATTCGCTCCTGAAGGCCTGCCATTTCTTCTGCGAGGTTCGGCTGGTAACCCACGGCGGAGGGCGTACGGCCCAGAAGAGCGGATACCTCGGAACCTGCCTGAGAGAAGCGGAAGATGTTATCCACGAAGAGGAGCACGTCACGGTTCTCTTCATCACGGAAGTACTCGGACATGGAAAGGGCGGAGAGAGCCACGCGAAGACGTGCGCCGGGGGGCTCATTCATCTGGCCGTACACCAGAGCCACCTTGGAGTTCTCCGGGTTCTTCTGGTCGATAACGCCGGATTCGCTCATTTCCATGTAGAAGTCATTACCTTCGCGGGTACGCTCACCTACGCCGGCGAATACGGAGAGACCGGAGTGAGCTTTAGCGATGTTGTTGATGAGCTCCATGATGAGCACGGTCTTGCCTACGCCTGCACCACCGAAGGAACCTGCCTTACCACCCTTCAGGAAGGGGCAGATGAGGTCAATCACTTTGATGCCGGATTCCAGCACCTCGGAGGAGGTGGCCTGTTCTTCCAGCGTGGGAGCTTCGCGGTGGATGGGGTAACGCTTCACGCCATCCAGCTGTCCCTTTTCGTCCACGGTCTCACCGAGCACGTTAAAGATACGGCCAAGCACCTTGGGGCCTACGGGTACGGAGATGGGGGCGCCGGTGTCCACCACTTCCATGCCACGCTTGAGGCCGTCCGTAGCGCTCATAGCAACGGTGCGGGCCCAGCCGTCCGTAAGGTGCTGCTCTACCTCGAGCACGAGCTGCTTGGGTTCACCCTCCACTACGTAGTCTACTGTCAGAGCGTTGTAGATAGCGGGCATTTCGGACTGGGAGAAGTCGACGTCAACAACGGCGCCGATAATCTGCACGATTTTACCTGTGTTCATGATTGGGAAATGATATGTTTGAAAATGATTGATATGCGGAGCGTACGTTTACTCCATAGCCTTCATGGCGGTGGTGATTTCGAGAAGTTCGTTGGTAATCTGAGTCTGACGGGCCTTGTTGTATTCGAGCGTGAGCTCGCCGATGAGCGTCTTGGCGTTCTCGGTAGCGGCCTTCATGGCGACCATTCGTGCAGAGTGTTCACTGGCCTTGCCTTCCAGAATCATCTGAACGAGCAAATGGCCGAAGTACAGCGGCAGGATGGAGTTCAGCAGGGCCTTCGGTGAAGGCTCCAGCAGGAAATTAGAGGTGTTGTCCTCTTCATGCTCAGTTTCCTCTGCTACCTTCAGCAGTTCTTCTGTTGTAATGGGCAGCAGGCTCGTTATCTGCGGGCGCTGTACCATGATGTTGATGAACTTCTGGTAAACGACGCGGACGCTCTTGTACGTGCCGTCCGTGTAGGACTTGCGCACGAAGTCGAAAATGGGCTTGAGCTCGGATTCCTCCACTGTTTCGCCGATTGCAAAGGTGGCGGCAAGCTTGCGGCCGCAGCGAGTGAGCTGGCTATTCAGCTTGGTGCCGATGGTGACGTAATCCGCCTCCCTGGGGCAGGAAGTGAGTACTTCTCGGAGCAGGTTGGAGTTCAGGCCGCCGCACAGGCCGCGGTCAGTGCTCACGACGATGATGAGCTCTTTGCCGGTGTCACGCGTCTCCATGAGCGGAGAGGCTGTTCCGGCTATGGTTTCCTGCAGGTGCTTGAGCACGCGGGCCAGGGCGCTCATGTAGGAGCGTCCCTGAATGGCCAAGTCCTGCGCGCGGCGCATCTTGGCGGACGCAACCATCTGCATCGCTTTAGTAATCTGCGATGTGTTGCGTACCGACTTGATGCGGCGCTTAATGTCTCTGAGGTTAGCCATGGGGGATTACTTCGTCAGGCGGGATTTGAATCCGGTCATGAAGGCCTTGAGCTGCTCATCGATTTCAGGAGTAAGCTCCTTCTTAGCTTCGATGTCAGCCATCAGGCCGGGCTGGTTAGTGGTGGCCTCTTCCTCCATTTCGCGGCAGACCTTCTGCACGTTCTCTACGGCCACATCATCGAGGTAGCCCTTCTGGATGGCGTAGAGGTCAATGACTTCAATGCTGAGGCTCTTGGGGTTATACTGGCCCTGTTTGAAGAGCTCTACGATGCGGCGGCCGCGTTCCAGCTTGGCCTTGGTGGCAGCATCCAAATCAGAGCCGAACTGGGCGAATGCCTGAAGTTCTTCGAACTGAGCGAGGTCCAGCTTAACGGAGCCGGCAAGCTTCTTCACAATCTTGGTCTGAGCGGAAGAACCTACGCGGCTTACGGAGATACCTACGTTAATGGCGGGGCGGACGCCCTGATAGAAGAGGTCGGTATCCAAGAAAATCTGGCCGTCTGTGATGGAAATCACGTTCGTGGGAATGTATGCGGAAACGTCGCCTGCCTGGGTCTCGATGATGGGCAGTGCAGTCAGAGAAC
>CALABM010000034.1 GCA_937885815.1 uncultured Verrucomicrobiales bacterium
GATGATTTATTTCTTGTTTGCTTCCCAAGCAGTCTCGAGTTCCTTGTACTTCTCGAGAGTGATGGGCTTGCTGGATACCTCAAGACCCTTGAAGCGTACGCTTCCGTAGAGACATCTGGGAGCGGTGAAGGGGATTTCATAGCTACCGGGCTCTTTGGCATTCCATGCGGCGAGGTTCTTAACATCCTGCTCGGTGACTTTCAGGCCATCACAGTTACGCAGAAGGCTCTCCAGCACAATGCGGAGAGAGACGGGCATGCGGCTGATGCCCGAGAAACCCTGTTCAGCCAATGCAGGCAGGGAGTAATATGAACCCTCTGTTCCTGCGCCCGTGGTGAATGTGCGTACTGTATTCATGGTGCTTTTATGTTAAAATGCTGATACGCGTGTGATTATACTATTTTTTTCTCGCAATGCAAGCTGAAAAGACGTAATGGGCATATTTCTGTGTGCGATAGGGCGGTTAGTCCTCCGAAAAGCAGCGGATATGTGCTTATGGAGAATGATGACGGTTTGGTATTCCGGATGGAGCTACTGCGCTGACAGGAGATTTGACGGGGCGGGAGTTAGGGCTCTTCCGCTACGTCATCATCCGTGAAGAGCGGCGTTTCGCTTTCGGGGTCCACAGCAATGTCATCATCCGGCAGTTCGGTTTCATTCGGATCCTCTGCGAGCTCATCATTTGCGCTGTGAGATTGCATGACGGGGTGCTCCGTGCAGAAGCTGCGGGGTTTGGTGATATCCGTCATTGTTTCAGTGTAGGCTGTGTGGCGGTATTCGCAGCCGGCATGAGCGAGGCCGCCGGAGGTGCGGCAGAGGCGCACGCCTCTGTTGCGCTGTCCTGCTACAGTTTGGCGGATGGGGCCCATGTGGTACCCGAGGCGCTGAGCTTGTTTCATGGCGCTCACCCAAATGGGTAGGGCGATAGTGCCGCCGTAAGCTCTATCTGCGATGGTGGTGGGGCGGTCAAATCCCACCCAGACGGCTGCGGTGATATCTGATGTGAAGCCGCAGAACCAGGCGTTCCGGTATGCGTTCGTGGTGCCGGTCTTGCCACCGGCTGGGGCGGTAAAGCCAAGGCGCTGCATGCTGCCGGCGGTACCGCCGGGCTTGGTTATTTGCTGGAGTACCGCGGAGATGGCATTAGCTGTTTTCTGGCTGTAGATGCGGTAGGCTGAGTGGGGGTTTTGCCAGATGACGCGGCCTTCGGCGTCCGTGATGCTTTCAATGATGTACGGTGTGGGGCGTACGCCGCCATTCGCGAAGGCCGTGTAGGCACCGGCTACTTCCAGCGGGGAGGCTTCCCATGTGCCGAGGTAGATGGTGGGGCCGGGCTGACGCTGCGGCTGAGGGAAGCCGCTCATGAGGGCGGTATTCACTACGTTCTGCAGACCGGCTCGGGCTCCGACGCGAACGGACATGGTGTTACGGCTCTTGAGGAGTCCCCATGAGGCCGGGTGTTTGCCGGTGAAGCGGCCATCGGAGTTTCTGGGGCTCCATCGGCTTCCGCCGGGGATTTCGCCGGGCTGAATGCGGCCGTCAGAAATAGGGCTGTTCGGGCTGCCCCCCTGTTCAAAGAAAGTGGCGTAGACAAGGGGTTTGAAGATGGAGCCTACTTGACGGCGGCTTTGGAGGGCGCGGTTCAGGGGGGATTCCGTGCTGTCTCGGCCGCCTACCACGGAGAGTAGGGCGCCGGTGGCATTGTCTATCATCACGCAGGCGGCTTGCACGTATTTGGGGGCAGGGCGGATGGCATCCGGTGCCAGTTCGGCCACCATGCTCTGGTATTGCCGGCGGGTCTGGTGCGGGTAGCGGCTGCGATTTTCCAGCATGCTTTCCAGCTGGCTGTTTATCTCTTGCATCACGGCATCCTGCAGGTCTACGTCCAGCGTGGTGCGGACTATCAGGCCGCCGGAGATGATAGAGGATTCCTTGAGGCGTTCTTCTCGTGTATCCAGCATTTCCAGAATGTGGTCCACTTCGCTGCGGATGAGATCCAGCGCATAGTTGTCAATGCCTCGGCGTTCAGGGCGCTTGGTGACAATCACCTCTGCCAAGGCTGTTTCATACTGGGTGCGCGTGATTTTTCCATGCTCCATGAGGAGGCGTAGTACTTTGTCACGTTGGATGCGGGCGAACTCCGGGTTGCGATAGGGGGAGAAGGTGTTCGGGTTACACACGATGCCGGCGAGCATGGCAGCTTCGCCGATGGTGAGGTCACGCGGTTCTTTGCTGAAGTAGCCGTATGCTGCCTGCTTGAGGCCTAGGAAGGTATGGCCCCAGAACACGCGGTTGATGTAGCACATGAGGATGGTTTCCTTATCGTACGTGGCCTCGATGCGGCGTGCCAGTGCCATTTCCGTGAACTTGGCGTCAAAGTTTCGTACGTGGTGCTGGTATGTGTTTTTGGCCAGCTGCATGGTGAGCGTGGAGCCACCCTGAGTGGTTCGGCCGTGTTTGAAAACCTGTGCCACGGCGCGCAGCATGCCGCGGGGGTCTATGCCGCCGTGCGTCCAGAAGGAGCGGTCTTCTTGCAGTATGAGCGCATCAATGAAGTATGTGGGTACCTCGCTTTTCAAATCCGATATGCTGCGGCGATTTTCGCCATGCAGGGTACCGATTTCGTTTCCTTTGCGATCCTGTACGATGGTACGCTCCGGCATGCGCATGACCAGTGTGAGGTCATAGTGCCCGGATTTGATGGCGTAGAACATGATGAGGATGAGCGCGAAGAGGCTTCCTACGAAAGTGCCGCTGATGAGCAGGCGCAGCCCCCACTTGATAATCCATGGCAGCTTGCGCGTGATGAAAGCTATCATGCGGAAGGGGAAGAAGAGCCACATGCCGAGCCCTTGCCAGAAGCTGGTGCCTTTTTTCGGCGGGTATTTGAGGTCGGACCATGGGTTTTCTTCTGCATCCGGAGCCGGTGCCGGGCGTGTGCGGCGGTATTCGCGCTTGGGTCCTGGGGTGCCGAAGGCGCTTTCCGGGTTGCGAGGGTTATCCGAATGCAGCACGCGGCGGCCATCAGCACCTGCCTGAGCTTGCAGCGGGTCTTCCGTTTCCATGTATCCGGGGAGCGGCGCCGGGCTGTCAGCCACCCGGCGTCTGGCGGGGGTGTTGCGTGGCGCTCTGGGGGCAATGGGCGCGGGGGGCGTTGGTTCTGAGGCTGGTTCGGGGGCTTCCTCTTCTTCCTCGTAACGTCCTGCGGGTATGCGCTTGCGTGGAGCGGCCTGACTATACAGTGCGCCGCCACCCTGAGAATTGTTTTTCGGGGTGCCGGAGGATGGGTCCTTGTAGCGTGCGCACATGCTGTTACACCGAGAGGATAGCATGAAATAACTGCTACTGCAAGATAAAATGCCATCGCTGCTCGGAGGGCACGGGTTAATCTTGACAAGCGAGGGCGCTTTCGTTATGATTCCCTTGGTATATGTACATTCCCACTCAGCAGGAGAGATATAGCAAGGTGGCCGGGTATACGCTTTTTTTATGCGTGGTGTTACCCAGCGCGATAGTGCTGTGGGCGTATGGGAATGTGAATGATTTGCTGGCCTGCATTTTCGCATTTCTTGAGCCCCCGGCTGTGCTGCTGCGGGCAGGGGGCTGCGGCCGTACGGCAGCGTTTTTGTTATCCGCACTGCTGCAGGCTATCCTGTTCTTCTGGATGCGCCGGAGCAGTAAGCTGACTCCTAAGGGAAAGCTTACGCTGGCTGTGACATGGGGGATGCTTTTTGCCCTTATTCTGCGCCTGATGATAGCGTATCGTTTTTGGTTGGAGGCAGGTGGCGCAGGCGCTGAGGGTTAAAGACCACAGCGGTTCAGGTAGTAGTGCAGTGCCAGTTTGAGCACGGAGGTGCGATCCAGATTGCGGGCTTGTGAGAAAACTTCGAGGCGGCGGAAGAGATCCTCACGGCAGCGGAAGGTAATCATGTGGAGGTTTTTCATGCCTCCATGGTAATACAGTATGCGCTGTATAGCAAGTTATGTTGTGCGTTTGTGAGCTAACTTTTAACTCAGGCTGTTTAGTTTTCTCTAAGGTCATTCATCCAAGCAGCAACGCTTTCGTAGCGATCTTCGATGGCGGGGGACATTGCTTTGTCAATGCTGGCCAGCAGTTGAATATTGTAGCGGCTCCTCAGCGTTGGCATGGCTGCTAGGGGGGTGATGGTATCGTACAATGCACGCTGCCGGGAGGGGGGCGGCGGGGTACCGGCGAGCAAGCAATACAGAGTGGCTGCGAAGGCGTACAAATCTGTCCACGGGCCCTGAGGAAGGTGAGGGTCGCCTTGCTCCGGGGCGCTGAAAAATGGGGTTTCTACGCTGACAGACGGGGCGTCTTCCGTCATGTCACGTGCGGCTCCCATGTCAATGAGGACGGGGCGACCATCTCGGGAAATGAGGATGTTATCCGGCTTTATGTCTAGGTGAAGGATATGGTGCTCATGCATATAGCTGAGGGCATCCAGTATTCTTACCATGAGTGAGTAAAGATCCTGTTGCGGAAAGTAGTGTAAATGCTTGAGATAGTCCGCTACTACATCGGTAAGCATCATGCCGTCCACGAACTCGGTTACGAAGTACGAGGTGTTGTGCGCTTCGAAGTAGGCATAAATTTTCAGGAGGTTAGGGTGATCCAAGCGGGCTAATAAGCGAACTTCGCGCTGGAAATTGTTCAGTGCGTGTTGGTAATCCTCCGGGTCGATGTGTGATTGGTACTCAACATTTAGTGTGCCGCAGCGGCGCTCGCAGAGGCAGTGGGGAAAGTTTTCCTTGATGACAACGCGGCGCTGGAGGAGCTCGTCTGTCGCAAGGTAGGTGACACCGAATCCGCCCTCGCCGAGGCAGTGCATGATGCGGTAGCCGTTAATCATGTAGTTGGGCGGTAATTCTTTGGGGGCAGGGCATATATCATACCCCGGCTCTCCGGTGTGTGGCATGATATCCTGCGGAGTTTCTCCTGTACCCGGTCCAGTGGGGGGTGTTAGGGGCCTTGCGTCCATTTTCATAGCGACGTGAGGGTGGGGAGATTAGTCCAACTGGATGCCGAGAAGTTGGCAGGCACCCTGATAACAGAGATTGTAATTGAGCTTTCCGTCCGGTTGTACCGGGATTGTGCTTACGGGGATAATGCGGTTGGGGGCCCATGCCGCCGGATAACGAGCATTCAGCAGGCCATAGCGGGCTGTGATGAGGTCCTGCGGTACAACATTCTTGTGCAGAGTAGAAAGCAGTACGAGGATTTCGCCACCGCTTCTGGGGTCCGGAACGCCGACTATTGCCAGCTTTCTGACTCCGTCTGCTGAGGAGGCGCCGAGTACCTGGCAGAGGGCAGCCTCAGCTGCCTCGTGGGGTACCAGTTCATCACCGATTTTGCTGAATCTGTCCTTACGGCCACAGATGGTCAGCAGGCCGTCATTATCCATATACCCTACGTCACCTGTACAGAACCATTTGCCACGCATACATGTGGTGGCCTCAGGCTTGTCTTTGAGATAGGCGCTAATAAGGGCGGGGCTCTTCAGCCAGATGAGCCCGGTGGATGTGATGGGGAGGCTGTGTTCCGGGCGGTTTAAATCACTGATGCGAACAGCTATGCCAGTAAGGGGAGCGCCAACGGAGTCCGCTTTTCCTGCTGGGATGATGTGCGGAGTGCCCGGTGCCGGCTGAGGAGTGGGGCCACTGATGGCTACTGGCAGGGTACACTCCGCCAAGGAGTAACACTCGCGCAGGTGCAGCTTATAATCTCGGGCCGCTCGCTCTGCAAGCTCGGCGGGGAGTTTGCCGCCGGTGATGAGGAAATAGCGCAGGGATGCAAAATGCTCAGGCTTGGCGGCACTGAGTATGGCGTGTGTCTGCGCGGGGGTAAATGCCGTCAGTACGGTGCCATAATTGTGCGCCAGCTCGCAAAGGCGGCGCGGGGCGTGCATATCGGGGTAGGTGACGATGTCCAGCCCTTGCAGTAGCGGGAGCAGTAAGCCGCAGATGAAACCGGTCGGTATATAAAGTGGCAGGGCGGATAGTACTCTGCGGCCGGATTCGATGGGTAGGCGACTGCTCAGCTGCATGATGCCAGCCATGAGCATGCGGTTGGAGCAGGGTACTCCTTTGGCCTTTCCTTCGGCAGACGAGGTGAAGTGGAGCACGGCTTCATTGTCTGTCTGCCTGGGGTGGTGTTTCATGTGGCGGGTGAGCATGTCCACCTTACCTAGGCGGATTGCAATCTCACGCAGTTTCACACCACCGGTGCCGGCCTCTGCTAGCTCACGGTCAATGAAGATGAGGTCTCTGGGTGCCGGCCAAGGGAATTCCTGTAGTTTGTGAGTGAAGCGAACTTCCGTGATGAATCGGTTCACTCCGGCCATGCTTACTTGGTGTTTGAACTCCTTGGGGCCGGCGCTGTAATTGATGTTCACCGGGATGATGTCAGCAATGATGCAGGCCACATTTGCCACTGCGGCCAGTTTGCCGGGCGGCAGGATGATACCCAGCCTGCGGTTCGTTACCATCTTTTTCAGCTTATCACTGAGGATGAGGGCGTATATGAGCAGGCGCCTGAAGCTTAGCTGACTGTCATCCACGCCATCAATAATGAGGGCGTTCTGGTGCGTAACAAGACTTTTGATGAGGGTATGAGCCAGCGGTTGCTGAAGGGCGGGGTGTTCTACCATCTGTTCGGTGGCAGCGTCCATCCAAGAGCTGCGTATTCTGGCACCGAGAGCAGGGCCGGCCTTTTGCTCAGGCATGAATTGCAGGCCCAAATATTCATAGGGTGCCGAGGTCGCGATAGCGTCAATGAGGGTATCGCGGTACATGCCCACGTACACGGGGACGGCAGAGAGGGTGCTGTTATCAGCGAAACTGAGCAGCTTTCCCGGTATATCCGTGATTCCAGCAGGCTGCTGGCCGGATTTTCCGCAGAGCAGTACTACATGGCGTCCCTGTGCGAGACGGTCTTTCACCATGTTTACCAAATCTTCCCTGTTCGAGCGTTCCATGGCGCACAGGAAGCCGGCTGCCCGGGATTGGGAAAGGTACATCATGACCTCAGCATCCGGCCGTAGAGAGTTCTCTACCATCCAAGATACACGATCCCGCCCGCCCAGCGCTTCTTCCATGGCGCGGAGCGTGGGTAAATCCACTCGGTTCGGGATAATTAGGGTGGGCGTGGGCGGTATGTTGCCGATGCCCTCTGTGGAGGCTTCTATCATGTGCTGCGAGGCCAGTTTAGCACATCTTTTGCGCTCTGGCAATCCCTGATTTGCTTATTCAGACCTTGTGAACTCACATTTCCTGCAGGCTGCGGATATACTCTCTGCGAGCTTCTTGCGGAGTGGGCATGGGTATAGCGGGGGCTGTGGAAGCCTCAGCAGGGGCAGCAGAATGTGTATCGGAAGGCGTGGAAGTGCCTTGTCCGCCCTGTGGTGCACTTGAATTTGTTTCCGGAGTGGGCGTGGGAACCGGAGCGTCCGGGAATCGGAGGGAAGGAAAGATGTAGTGGTTTGCGTTTGTGCGCTGAGTATTAGCTTCTTGGAGGCGCGTCTGTGTGCCGAGGCAGAAGACGTTTGCCTTACGAGTGAGGTAGGTGCCATCTGCCGGGTGATTAGATATGACAGTGGCTCCGCCGAGGGAGGCAGAAAGCATGCGCAGCTGTCTGGAATCTACTCGGGGGCCATGATTATGTCCGGTGATAGTCGGAATGAGCGCTGCGCGGGCTTCCCGGGGCTGGCGTATTTCCACGTATTCTACGATAGTGGCGCTCATGTCCGGCGTGATTTCACAGAGAAGTTGGCCGGAGTTTTGCACTCTGAAGGATATGCCGCTGTCACGCCAGCGGTAAGGCGTGCAGTTACCGTGGGAATTGTTGATGATGTTGTGAAGCACGGAAAGTCGGCGTGTGCTTACCATATCTTTCCGGTTACCTGCCTCACGTTTGCAGATTTCCGGGTAGAAAAGCATGGCGGAGTGCTTGTCTTCTGAAAAGCGCAGCTCCGGTTTTTCCCCATGAGTTATCAGATTGGACATCATACGAACCGTGGCTTCCGTGCTATTACGCCGCGTGATGCTGTGTATTAGTACGGCGCCGATGGTGCCCTGATTATCCGCTAGAACCATCGCCCGGCAGCCTTGTGTGCGGAAGGTAAGAGCATCTTCACCCTGTTTGCTGCAGTGAGTAAGCTCATTCTGTAATTCCGCAAGAGTTGTGGCAGCCTCCAGTGGTGCAGGGCTGACCATGGTGATGGCCACCCCTGCCAAGAAGCTGACTATGTGCCGGAGCTTTATCATGATGCGCTCAGCCGGGATTAGTGCTTGCTTTCGAGCCCCTTCACGAGGCGGCGGATGTAGCGTTCCATTCGCGGCAGGTTTGTCTCAATGCTGCGGGCCAAGGCCAGCTGATTGCGCGCGCGGATGAGATTGTGCTCCGGCTTTTCCGTGCGGAAATATTTATCGCCGTCCAAGTAGTCCGTAAGGAAGCGCATGCCGATTTCCGCGGTAATGAGCCATCCGGCAAATGCAAGTTGCTCGATTTCCTCTTTGCAGAGGAAGGTGTGAGCGGCATCCAGATAGCCTTCTGCAAGGGATTCGAAGAAGGGCATCTGCATGACAACCTGTGTCAAATCCTCCTCATCTTCGCTGGCTGTACAGGTGGCAGTGCGTACCATATCACCGAAATCGTACAGCGAGAGGCCGGGCATGACGGTGTCCAAGTCAATGACGCATACGGCCTCGTCCGAATCTTCATCCAGCATCACATTATTGATTTTCGTATCATTGTGCGTGATGCGTGTGGGGAGTTTGCCTTCTGCCTGTAATTCTACCAGTCGCCCGTAGCGAGGGGCCCAGTTTTTGAACATGAGCAGCTCTGCTTCGCAGTTTTTTACTCGGTTCATCACATTTGCCTCCGCGCTCTGTACCAGTGCATCATAACGCTTGGGGGTGTTATGGAAATCCGGTATGGATTCACGGAGGTCCTCCGGGTTCATGTCCGAGATGAGTTCCTGGAAGGAGCCGAAGGCATAACCTGCTTGGTACGCTTGGCGGGTATTTTCCACCACATCGTATGTGTGTGTGCCTTCGATATTGTTGTAACAACGCCACAGTCCGCCTTCTTCCGGAAGGTTGATGTAGTTTCTGCCACCGCGAGCGGGGTAGAGCGTGAGGGGCTGGCCAGCTGTATTCTTGCGGCGGCGCATGGTCTTCCAGCGGATGTGGCGGGTGACCTTTTCTACGTTTTTCATGACCATGACGGGGTCTTTGAATACGTAGTCATTGATACGCTGAAGGATATAGCGGTCTTCTGCTCCGTCTTCAGTGCGGTAGCATGCTCTGTATGTTGTGTTGATGTGGCCGTTGCAGAGTTCCTCTCCGTAGAGGAACTCGCCGCTGATAGCGAACTGGTCACCAATGCGGGCGATTCGCTCGGCCACAGGGCCCTCGGATAATTTGGCGGGCATTGCTGTCATGGCAGGAGAGGAGGTGCGCTTGTCATTAGTTGGCGGCCTGAATGCTGATGAGTTTCAGCGTGTTTCCGGATTCCACCACGACATTAATCTGAGACTGGCGCTCGGAGACGATGAATTTGCCGCTCTTGAAGGGAACGAGTGTGGCGGCGTTGCGGCCATTTGTCTGGCGATTCTGGCGAGTGCAGAGGCGGAATGATACCTGATCACCATGGTTGCCGGAGGTGTAGTGCCAGGAGTTGGAATCAGTTATGCCTTCATTGCGTTTGAAAACGCCAATGGAGGAGTTTTGAATATCGCTGAAGTTGCCGGCCGCTGACGTCTGAACAATGAGGGGGCGGGGGGACAGGTTAATCACATGCACACCTTTGGCCGGGAACTGAGCCTCGTTCAGGAAGAATGTCTGGGGAGCACGGGGATTATCAGTTGGGATGACAATGCAGATGGACTTGCTACCTGCGGTCTGAGGTACATTTACAGTGAGGTAAGGCTCGGGAAGAGCTGCTGCAGCCTGCTGGCCGCGGCGAGCGGGGCGGGAAGTACGTGCCGGGCGAGCGGCCGGAGCATCACCCTGATCTTGGGCGGTCTCAGCGGCGGGATCTTTATCGTAGAACTTAATTTCGCCACCGATCGGGCGAATACGCTGGCTGGGCACGCGGCTGGAGATGCGTACTCTCTTGAACTCTTCACCGCTCTGGTAGTAGAGGGGGTTGGGCAGGCTGCCACCATTCGGTGCGCAGATGACGAAACGTACGCCTGTGCTGGGTTCTTCCTGAGCGGCAGCGGCGGCGGCTGCACCGCGGGCAGCGCGGTTGGTGCGAGAGGATTGGGCAAATACAGGGGTAAACGCAAGAAGAGCGGTGAGAATTAGAGAAAGGGATAAGTACTTCATGTTAATAAAATTCGTATTTTACTTGCTGAATTTACCACTATGAACCTATGAGCGCAAGAAAAAAAACAGCCCGTGAATAAATTGTCCGCGGGCCTGTCCCTTAGTGATGTTTTAGCTTTGCTGTTTCAGTGTGTGGAATAATCTCGTTTTCCGAAAATGGCTGACCCCACACGCACAATGGTGGCGCCTTCTTCTACTGCGATGCTGAAATCATGGCTCATACCCATGGAAAGTTCAGGCAGGGGGAGCGGGCCGCGCTCGCGGAGGAGTTCTGCCAGCTTACGCAGGGCCGCGAAGGCCGGGCGGGCGTCTTCCGCTTTTTCCGTGGGGGCGGGGATGCACATCAGCCCGCGTATTTCCAAGTTCGGTAGCGCCGTCAGGGTGGCCCATTCTTCCTGAATTTCTTCAGGGGTGAAGCCGTGTTTGCTTTCTTCGCCATCCACGTTAACTTCCAGAAGGATGCGGGCTGTCATTCCCAGTTCGCCGGCGATACGTGAGATGGCTTCGGCCAGTTTCAGACTATCCACTGCCTGAATGAGGGTGACGCCGGCTTGCAGTGCCTTGCGTACTTTGTTGCGCTGAAGCGGGCCGATGATGTGCCATTCGCAGTCTTGTGGCATGGCCGGGATTTTTTCCAGCGCTTCCTGCAGGCGGTTTTCGCCAAAGAGGCGCTGGCCATCTTCGTAGGCTTGCATGATATCGCTCACCGGGAAGGTTTTGCTGACTGCGAGAAGGGTAACGCTATCAGCGGGACGGCCTGCACGCTGTGCAGCAGCTGCGATATCAGCGCGGATTTGGCGCAGTTGGTTCTGGATGTACATGGCGGGGAAAATTAGTCTCTACGATTGCGGTTGCGGCGTCTTGGGCGCTGATTGCGTTCCTGCTCGTTATTTTTCTCTGCGGCGGTATTGCGGATGTCATCAGTGCCGCGGGTACGAACTCGGCGGGTCATGGGGTGCCTGTGGCGGAGGCGAATGCGGTGGCGATATCCACCTGCATTCGTGCGGACTCGTACGGAGGAATAGCGGCGTTCCACAGTGCCGGGACGGCCGGCACCGGAGGGCGTGGCAGCGGCGGGAATTCTGCGAGATTGGCGGCGTTCTATTTCCTCAGCCACGTTTTGAGAAGCAGGTTGTCTGGCCTCGGTTGTGCTTTCAGGCGCTGCTGGGGGTGTCTCGGCTTGTTCTTGGGGCTGAGGCGCATTAGCTGTTGCTTCCGTTTGCGTGCTCTCTGCCGGTGTTCCCTCTGCGGTGGATGGTGTGTTACCTGTTGTTTCAGGTTCTGCATTATCCGCAATGATGCGTTGTACTTCCTCGTCCTCTGCGCGAAGTCGGGCAGCTTCTTCCTCCGGGCGTACGTCTGCCACGAGGTCAGCTCCCGGAGTTTTGGCTGCATCCGGGTGGCTGCGCAGGAAGTTTTCAAACTCGGGGTCCGGTTCTGCGCCGCTCTGGATAGCACGGTCGTAAGCGCGGGCGGCATCTGCAATGTTGCCAGCCTCGGCGTACAGGCGTGACATGTTGTAGTGCGCATCATGCAGGCTTGGCTGCAGCTTCACGGAGGCTGCGAAGTGTGTGAGCGCCTCGCGGGCGCGTCCGCTGATAGCCTCGATGTTAGCGAGGTAGAAGAAGGCTTCTGCATTAGCCGGGTCCAGCTCAATGGTGCGCGTGAACATACGCTCGGCCTCCTCCATGCGGTCCAAGCGGTAGTGGCAAATGCCGGACAGGTAATAAGTGATGGGCAGTTCCGGTGCCAAACGGGTGGCCCGGGTGAGGAACTCCGTGGCTTCCTCACATTTGTTGCGGTACAGCAGGATGGTGCCCAAGTTCACCAGCCCCGGTACGTGGTCCGGCTGGAACTCGTACAAGGTGCGGTATAACTGTTCCGCGGAGGTGTAACGGGCGCGGGAGAATGCTTTATCCGCCAAGTTGGCGAGCGTTTGAATCTCGAGGCTGCGGCGCACGGCGTTGGTGCCGTCCGCGTCCTGCTCGGTGGAGGCGGCACCACTGCGAATGGATTCCACTAGTCTTCGCTCGGTATCTGTCAGTTCCAGTCTGCTTTCCTGGTCTAACCGTTCCAGTTCTGCCACGACGTTACCATCTCCCTGCCGAATCTGCTGGTAGGTTTCAATGAGGAGGCGGCGGCCTTCCTCCTGCATTTGGATGGTGCGGCGCTGTTTGGCAATAACTTCACGCAGAATGCGGTTTTCTTCAGCTACGGCGGGATCCACTTCCGGTGTTTCAGCGGCGCTGTTCAGCTCTGCTTCCAGGTTATTAAGTCTTTCGGAGAGTTCGGAGATGCGGCGGCGGTAGCCGCGGTTCTCATCATAGACGAGGCTCATTTGTTCACGCAGGTCATTCACTTCAGAACGTGCTTCTGTGAGCTGCTGGGTGAGGACATCTGTGGCGTCCGAATTGCCGGCAATCTGTGCTTCCAGCGCTTCCACTTTGGCACGTGCCGCATTTAGCTGTTCGGCGAGGGTGAGGTTCTGGTCCAGCAGTGCGCGTGTTTTTTCAGGGCTATTTAGCTCCACGATGGCGCGCAGTTGTTCGTTTTCGGCGCGCAGCTGGTCACGCTCGCGGGTGACGCGTTCGAGCTCAGCGCGGGTTTGGCTCAGCTGGCTGGCGAGTTCATTTGCGCGAGCTTCTGCCTCTTCTCTGGCGCGTTCTGACTTGCGGAGTCGGTCTTCTGCCTCCGCGAGGCGGCGAGCGAAGGACTCCACAACTTCGTTATTCAGTCTGCGTTCCTCGGTGACTTCTCTGAGAAGGGTTTCATAGCGCTCGCGGTATTCTTTTTGCTCTCGGCGGGCTGTGATGAGTTCCTGCTGGGTCTGGCGATATCGCTCACTGAGGTCCAGAATGCTTCTGGCCATGTTGCTGCACTCTGCACGGAGGCGGGAGAGTTCTTCACGCAGCTCGCGATCGGTGGCGTTAGCATCCGGTATTCCGGAGGGGGAGATGCCTTCTGTGGCGTTTACGTTGGCTTGTATGCCAGGTAGGTCGATATTCACCTCTTGGGGTACGGGGCGGCCGGGCTGGCGACCTGTTGGAATGGGCGCCCGTGCGGCTGCTTCCTCATAGCTTTTAATGTGGGTTGCAATCTGCTGCCTCAGGTGGTTCATCATGCTGGTTTTCCACTGAGGGTGGTCACGCACAATGATGGCCATAATGCGCTCGGCGCGTCTGGCTTTGGTGAGGGCTTGGTTATAGTTGCCTCTCTCCGCTTCTCTGGCGGCATCTGTTCGCAGGCCATAAGCCACCAGTAGGGCCTCAGCGGGATCCTGAGGTACTCTGTTGCGGGGGCCTGCTGTTACGGTGCCCGGACGGGCTGTGTTTGTGTTTTGTGCCCATAAGGTGCTGCTGCTCAGAAGGGTTATGCCGCTGAGCGCTAGAATGGTGTATGTGGTGAGAGGAGACATGAAATGAGCTTCCTACATGGTAGCTTATTCTCAGGGTAAAGCAAGCAGGAAGTGTGTCACGCTCAGTCATGCCTTTTTTGGGGCTCGGAACGCAGCCGGGGCATGTATCGATATGAAAAAAAGAAGGTATTTATGCGCTGTGTCATGGTAGGAGCTTGCCAGCTGAGGGCTTAGCCGCTAAAATGGTGGCGTGCATATCACACTAACTAAGTCAGCGGGGCGCCTTGTGCTTACGCCGGCCGGGGTTCAGCCCCGGCTGGAGCGCGCGTTTGCTGCATCTGCCGGGCGTGGTATGCTGGATTTGCTGCGCTACGGACTGCCGGCGGGGGCGGCACCTGTGCTGGCTTGGCTGAGGGAGCAGGCTCGTGAGCGTATGATGCTGTACCTGCGTACTCTCCGCCGCGGGGAGGACCCCTCCGTGGTATTCCGCTTTTCTCCGGCTCAGGCCGGTGCTTTGCTGGAGGCAATGCCTCCGATGGAGGGTGAGGCGGTGAGCAGTGGGGATGTGATGGGCTGGCTGGAGAGTTTGGAGCCGGCACTGGCTTGGCTGGCTGACAGGGAATGCTGTACTCCGGAGGGCTGGCTATGCCGCTTGGGCGAAGGCTGGCAGCAGCTGGGGATGCTCTGTTTCCATCTGGCAGAGAATGCCGGTGAAGCGGCGGAGAGTGCGCCGTTTGCCTTTCTTGCTACCTTTGTGCATAAGGTGGGGCAGGATGGCCGTGCTCGTCATGCGCCATTGGGTATGGCGGCTCGCCTCCTGGCTGCGGATTCGGCAGCTCTGCTGGATTTGCTCCGGCCATTGCGACAGGTGGCAGGGCAGAGCCCCTTCTTGGAGGAGTTGATTAACTCGCAGGCGGTGTATAAGCCCTGTGGGTGGAGTGCACGGCAGGCTCATGCCTATCTGGAGTCCTTGCCGTTGCTGGAAGCCGCGGGGATTGAGACTCGCATGGTGAACCTGTGGAAGACCCAGCCTCCGCGCGTGGAACTGGAGGTGCGGCTGGATGTGGCAGAGCCCGGCGCCGGAAAGCCGGATGCCGCTCCCTCGGTGAATGTTAACTCCCTGCTGCGCTTTTTCCCGCGTGTGGTGCTGGGGGATTATAATCTTACGGATGAAGAGCTGGAGCAGTTGCTGGCCGGGGATGATGACGGACTGGTGCGTTTCCGCGGTGAGTGGGTGCGCTTGGACCGTGATAAGCTGAAGAATCTGCTGGAGAGCTGGCGGCAGGCCATGAAAATGGCGGCCGGGGGGATTCCTTTGCTGGTGGGGCTGCGCTACCTTCTGGGCAAGCGTAGTGAGGCCCTTCCTCAGTTGCCTCCGCCGGAGGATGGTATGCGGGCCGCGGTCGGCGCGCGGTTGGCGCTGGCGCTTTCCAACTTGCAGTTCGGAAATGTGGCGCCGATTCTTCCTCAACCTCTGGCGGATACTCTGCGCCATTATCAGATGGACGGCGTGCGCTTCCTGCTGAATGTCACGGAGGCTGGGTTCGGCGCTTGTTTGGCGGATGATATGGGGCTTGGGAAGACTTTGCAGGTCATCAGCTGGCTTACGCACTTGGCCGGTGCCGGAGTGCTGGGCGAAGGGAAGGGGGCTGCACTTATTGTGGCGCCGGCTTCCTTGCTGATGAACTGGCAGGAGGAATTGCGCCGTTTTGCGCCACAACTGCAGGTGGCCGTGCTGCATCCTTATGCGCTGAATAGGCAGAATGCAGATTATTTGCGCACGAATCCCGCTTGGCTGATGCGGCGAGCGCATGTGGCTCTCACCACATACGGAATTGCCACTCGTAATGAACTGCTGGCTCGTTGTGAGTATCCTGCTCTTGTGCTGGATGAGGCTCAGGCTATCAAAAATGCGGATTCGCAGCGTACCCGTGCCATTTGTCGCTTGGGCAGCCCGCGGCGTGTGGCGCTGACCGGCACACCGGTGGAGAACTCCCTCTCTGAGCTGAGAAGCCTTTTTGAATTCCTGAATCCCGGTCTTCTGGGGACAGAGAAGGAGTTTAATTCACTGGTGCAGAGCATGGGCTGTGATTATACTCCGCTGCGCCGCCTCGTGCGTCCCTTCATGCTGCGCCGCCTGAAGAGCGACCCCGCTTTGTTGCCTGAGCTGCCGCCTAAAACGGAGGTGGCTGCTTGGTGTCATCTCACTCCGGAACAGGCGCGCTTGTATGCCGGCGAGGTGGAAAATCTCCGGGCTGTCATTACGGAGCCGGACCCGCAGACGCGCCTCACGCTTGTGCTGCCCATTTTGGGGCGCCTGAAGCAAATCTGTAATCACCCTGCTCAGTACCGGGGTGAGACGTGGTTTGAGCCCGCCTCCGGTGGTAAGTTTGAACGCTTGGGACAGCTAGCTCGCAGTATTGCGGCTGCGGGGGATTGCTGCCTAGTGTTTACTCAGTACCGTAGTATGATAGACCCCATTCACGAGTTTCTGACGGATATTTTCGGTGCTCCGGGGCTGATGCTGCATGGTGGCACCCCTATAGCAGAGCGTCAGCAGCTTGTGGCCGCTTTTCAGGCACCGGGTGGGCCCCGCTTTTTCGTGCTTTCTCTGAAGGCGGCCGGCACGGGGCTTACTCTCACCCGGGCTCGACATGTGATTCACTTTGACCGCTGGTGGAATCCCGCTGTGGAAAATCAGGCCAGCGACCGCGCCTACCGTCTGGGTCAGACACAGCCCGTGCTGATTCATCCGCTCATCTGCCGCGGCACCATTGAGGAAAATATCCACAATATGCTCACCCGCAAGAGCGCTATGGCTGATAGACTCCTCTCCGGTGGACTGGAGAATCTCCTGCTGCACCTCAGCCCGCAGGAGTTATTGGAGGCTGTGGGGGCTACACCGCAAGATGAGCAGTAGCTTATTTTTTGCAGAGTAAGTAAAAGCCGATAGCCAGCAGTAGCCCAACGAGCAGGCTCCAGAAGCTGACTTTCTCTTCCGCTATGTGCCAGTAATAGCGCTTGATGATGAGCCCTCGCACCACTTGCCAAAGGAAGAATATGCCCATCATCAGGCCGCTCATTACCTCAAATATATCATTCATCCACGAGGCCAGAAGTACCAGTGCTATACCGAGCAAAAGCACATAGCAGCCTTTTTCCCAAGGGAAGAGGCTCTTTTCGTCGTTCGGGAATTTGGGGGAGGGCGGCATGAGGGTCAGGCGGTTGGCTGGGTGGGCGGCTCGCCGGCAAGGCGGCGTTGATTTTCGAGCCGTTCGCGCGCCACTTGTTCTTCCGTAGCGCCGAGGGAGCGCAGGGTGTGAGTGGCCATGGAGAGCGCCACTTCTTCCTCACCGGAGAAGACGGTTTCGGCGCCTTGGCTGCGCAGGAGACGGGCGTTGCGGATGTAGGTAGTGTATGCCATGACGGCAATATTCGGGTTAATTCCGCGGGCGCTTTCTGCAATGTCATGAGCAGGGGCCGCTGCAGAGGTTATGATGATGGCTTTTGCATATTCCACACCGGCTATCTGTAGGATGTTGCGCAGGCGGGCATCGCCATGAAGAACAGGAATGCCTTTATCTGCCAGACGATTGACGGTGTCTATATTCATCTCCAGTACCACAACTTCCAAATCATACTTGCGCAGGATGTCGCTCATGATTTCGCCGCACGGGCCGTAACCTACCACGATGATGCGGTGGCGCTCGTCAGAGGCGGGTGGTACATTACCGGCCACGTTTTTCCGTGCGCCCACGCCCCGCTTCTCCAGCTTATCCGCAATTTTGGGAACGAAGCGGTAGAGCGCGGCGTTCAGGGTGATGGTGATGATAGCCACGCCGGTGATGACGTTAGCGGCGTAGGCCGGAAGCATGTGGTATTGCGTGGCGATGAGGGTGGCGAGGATGAACGAGAATTCACCAATCTGGGAGAGGGAGGCGGCTGTCTTCATGGCCATGCGGAGCGGTTTGCCCAGCACACGGATGATGATGAACGCCATGATGGGTTTCACGAGGAAGGCCACGGCGCAGGTGGCAAGTGCCAGCTGCCAATGCTCCATCATTCCCATGAAATCAAAGCCCATGCCTACTGATACGAAGAAGAGCACGGCGAAGGCGTCCTTCATGGGCAGAGCGTCACTCGCCGCTCTGCTAGCAAAGCGGCTTTGCCCCACTACCATGCCGGAAAGGAAGGCGCCGAACTCCATGCTCGCATCAAATACCTTTGCAGCCAGTACCGCGAAGCCGAGTGCAAAGACGAGTACAGCCAGCGTGAACAGCTCCCCTGAGGCACTGCGGGATACATAGGTGAGCACTTTCTTGATGACTTTGCGCCCCAAGAAGGCTACGCACAGCACGAGCAGTGTGAGTTTGATGGCTGCACTGCCGAGGGCAGGCAGTAGCTCCTTGCCGCTTATCATCACCGGCAGTAGTACCAGCATGAGGATGGTGAAGATGTCTTCCACCACCAGCCAGCCCAGAGCTGTGTGGCCGGTGGGGGTCTGGAGCAGGCGGTTATCTCCCAGTACGCGGGTGAGTACCACGGTACTGCTCACGCAGATGCAGAGGCCGAACATGATACAGTTTACCCAGTGCGATTCTCCTCCGAAGGTGTGGAAGGCCAGAGCGCCCATGGCGGTGCTGGTTGCCATGCAGACTAGGGCTCCCGGCACAGCCACTTTTTGCACGGCCAGAAGGTCTTTGATGTGGAACTGAAGTCCCACGCCGAACAGCAGCAGGATGACGCCCAAATGCGAAAAGTCCTCCACTATCTCACTGTCCACCGGCTCGCCCCACCACGGCTGTGCAGCAAGAATGCCCGCTATCAGGTAACCTACCAGCGGGGAAAGCTTCAGTTTGTGGGCCAGAATTCCCAGCCCGAGCGCTACGGTGAGTCCTATGACCAGTGCGTGTATCATAATGCAGAGGAGGTTTAGCGCCGCACATTTTATCACTTCGCTCTATATTCTGGCAAGCCGGAAATTGATAAAAGACTCGCTTTTATCTGAGGAATGTATTACAATACGCGCATGAGCGATAATGAGTGGAACAGCGTGACAATCGGTGATGAAGAGAAGCCCACGGTGAGTGTGGCTGAGCTGCGTGAACTGGCGGCAGATTTGGACCCGGATGATTATGATGAGCCTGTGCAGGAGTTTTTGGAGGAGCTGATGCAGACGGATGACCTGACGGACCTTCGCAAGGCGTCCACGCTGCTACTTCAGGATGAAGTAGATTTTTCTCCGGAACTGGCGGAGATGGGGATTGAGCCTGATATGGGGCTTATCACGCTGCTGATAGCTACAGGGGCAGACGTGAATGCTCTGAATGCGTATGGGCAGTCACCCTTACATTTGGCTGCTCAGTATGGGTATGTAGCTATTGTGGATATGCTGCTGGCTGCAGGTGCTAAGGTGACGGTGAGAAACCATGCCGGTAAGTTTGCCGCGGATATGACGGATGATGCGGAGCTGAAGGCTCGCTTGGCTCCGCCCTCCCTTTTTGATGAAGATCTTCCCTTGCCTCCGGAGATTGAGGATGCCGATTATGTGCCGCCTCATGAGGAGCATGGGCATGATTGTGATTGCGGTTGTCACCACCATCATTAAGCGTGACGAAAAAAAGCCCCGGCTTACTGATGGAAGCCGGGGTAAAATTTAATTACGTGCGGGGCGCCTGTTGTTCTGGCTGCGGCGCATCTCTTCCAGTTCTGCCGGTGAGGGGCGGCGGAGGATGGTTTCGTTCTCCTGAGCCATGTCTGCGCGGTCGCGTGCCATTTCCATATAGTACTCGGGGTCGCTCATCCAGAGGTAGCGGTTATGCTCTCTGGCTTCTTCTGCCTGTGCGCGGATAAGTTGTAACTCTGCCTGTTCTTTCTGATGCTTGAGGTCTTCAAGTTCCAGCATGGGTTTCAGTATGAGCATGGAACCCAGAAAGGAGACAAAGCCCAGAAAGATGAGGGCGGAAACGCCGATGACGCGACGAATACCCATGGTGCGCTGGGCTCGCTGAAGCTCGAGCTCTTCCAGCGTCGGGTATGCGCGGCGAAGAAGGGGGATATTCATAGAGGTTGGGAGAGGGAGGGGTTACTTGTTGTTCTGGCGCTCAGCGAAAGGCACGAAACGGCCACGGCGTGCCAGCACCACGGTGTGCATGCGCAGCTGCTTGCCTTTGGATGAGGCGGGGACGGGTGTGGTGCTTACCTCAAAACCGGCTCGCATGAGGGTGCTCTCCAGGCGCTTGTCGCGCTTGGCCACGGTGATGGCCAACAGACTGCCGCCCTTCAGCGCATTGAAATAGGCCTGAGCATCACTGAGATTCATCTCGCAGCGGGCGTGTACGTGGCGCAGCAGAATGGCATGCAATGAGCCGGTGCGCTTGCGGCACAAATCCGCAGCGGTAGCGTTTTCTGCACTTACACGGCTGTCCTCCCATACACTCTTGGTCGCGCTGTATTCGCGGTTCCATGCCACAATGGCGGGAATCGGTTCCGCTACGATGAACTTGGCTTTTTCGCGGGGCAGGCATTCCATGGCCTTAGCTAAGCCATAACCGAGCCCCAGACCAGCTATCATGATACAAGGCTGAGTGGCGCGGGTGATGGGAGAGGTAGCAATCTCCGCCATGGCGTCTTCACTACCATGGGTGAATGAGGTTGCACAGGGCAGACCATCGTGCTGCAGGGAGAGCTCACCATCGCGTTCCCACAGCTCCCACACGCTGCCATCTACCATCTTGCTTTCACCGAGTTTTGTAAGGGGCTTCATACGCGCGACATTATAGCACCCGCTTTCAGACTTGGCAAGCCAAAACCCGCGCCCACTTCTGAATGTCTGCTTTTAACGGATTCAGAATGCTTTGAAAATTGATTTTATATGGGGAAGATGGAGATTTATGCTTGACTTTGCTCAAACTATCGGTTAATGTGAGTACACAAAAGTCATGAAAGACCGTCGAATCGTTATTACTGGCATGGGTGCCCTTTCTCCCCTCGGCAATAGTGTTGAGGAGACGTGGGCTGGTATGAAGGCGGGCCGCTCCGGCATTACCAAAATCAAGAGCATTGACACGGAAGTTTACGCTGTTCATATAGGTGGTGAGGTGGCAGATTTTGATGCTACTCCTTACTTTAAGAAGGATCCCAAGGCTGTGCGCCGTTGTGACCGTTTCGAGCTGCTGGCCATGGCTGCAGCCGGTATGGCCATGGAGGACGCCGGGCTGGACCCCGAGAAGGTGGACAAGACCCGCGTGGGTGTGATGGTTGGTTCCGGCATTGGTGGTCTGGGTATTCACGGTGTGAACTGTGAGACTCTGATTAAGTCCGGTCCCCGCCGTGTGTCTCCCTTCTGCATTCCTTACATGATTACGAACATGGCTTCCGGCCTTGTGAGTATCGAGTATGGTTTCGGTGGCCCGAATATGAGTATTTCCACAGCTTGCGCCACTTCCAACCACTGCATCGGTGAGGCATGGCGTATCATGAAGTTCGGTGACGCAGATGTGATGATTTGCGGCGGTGCCGAGGCTGCTATTCTGCCTATCGGTATCACCGGTTTCGCAAACATGAAGGCCCTTTCCACCCGCAATGATGATCCTGCCACGGCTTCCCGCCCGTATGATGTGGATCGTGATGGCTTCGTGATGAGTGAAGGTGCAGGTGTTATCGTGCTGGAGACTCTGGAGCACGCTCAGGCTCGCGGCGCTAAGATTCTTGCTGAGCTTGTGGGCTATGGCCTCAGCTCTGACGCATACCACTATGCCGCTCCGGCTCCGGAAGGCGAGGGTGCCAGCCGCTGCATGGAGATGGCTCTGAAGCATGCCGGCCTTAAGCCTGAGGACGTGGACTATGTGAATACGCACGGCACTTCCACTCCGGTGGGTGATATCTGCGAGGTGAAGGCCATCAAGCGCACCTTCGGTGATTACGCCAAGAACGGCCTTGTGGTGAGCTCCACTAAGTCCATGACCGGTCACCTGCTGGGCGCTGCCGGCGGTATTGAGCTTCTGGCTTGCGTGAAGGCTATTCAGGATAACTTCATTCCCCCCACCATTAACGTATTCAATCAGGATCCCGAGTGTGACCTTGACGTCTGCCCGAACGTGGGCCGTGAAAAGAAAGTGGATGTGGCGCTGAGCAACTCTTTCGGCTTCGGTGGTCATAACTCTTCTCTTATCGTGAAGCGTTTTGTTGATTGAATATCATAGTTATCTGTTAAACTGAAAACCAGTGGCGGCGGCCGGGGAAATACCCCGCCGCCGCGCTGTATTCCCGGTATGGAAAAGGAACCGAACAGCCGTGAAAAAACACCGCGCCGCATTTGGGAGGTATGCCGGCTGCAAGTGGTGCGCTGCGTGCAGATTGTCCGCTCGGATGTGGGGAAACAGCTCCACACCCAGAGAAGTGAGACGGATATGCTCTGGCTGCGCTGGGGGCTGCTGAGTGTGGCTGTGCTGCTTGTGACCATGGGGCTGATGCTCGCCGGCTGTTTTGAGCCGCTGGATGATGCTCAGCTGAAGCTTCTGTGTGGGAATCCCTTTTATCTGGAGGCTGAGGGCGCCCAGTGTTCGGCATTGGGGCTGGCCGGTACCTTCGGCCTTTGTATCGCTGTAACGCTGTATTTGAGCGTGGTTCTGCTGCGTGTGCCTAGCTTTGCAGGGCGGCTGCAGATAGCTTTTCTGGCGCTGGTGGCGCTGGGGCTGCCGGGCATGCTCTGTGTGCTTTGGGACTGTGTGTTCTATGTGGCGCCCTTGCTTTTCAGCGTGTGTTTGCTGTGGCTGTTGACGGCCATTATTCCCTTTTTCCGCGTATCTCATTCATGAAGGCTCAGGATTATCCACAGCCTGTGCGGGAGCTTATAGCCCGCCTGAAGCGCATGCCCGGTGTTGGTACACGTGGGGCAGAGCGGCACGCCCTCTGGTTTCTTCAGCATGGCCGGGCTGATGCTCGGGCTCTGGCGGCTGCTCTTACAGCTGCGGCGGATGAGGTGACACCCTGTCCACGCTGTGGTTTTTTTGCAAGTAATGGCGAGCTGTGTACGGCCTGTTCTGACCCAGCGAGAGATAGCTCGCTGCTTTGTGTGGTGGAACAGCCTACGGACGTTCTGCCCATAGAGCGCTGTGGTACTTTCCGTGGTTTATATCATTGCTTGGGTGGTAAGATATCTGCCTTGGACAATGTGCTGCCGGAGGATTTGGCTGTGGCTCAGCTGCTGGAGCGCGTGCGCGAACTGCCCGGCTGCGAGGTTATTTTGGCCATCAGCAGTGATGTGGAGGGTGAAGTGACAGCCCTATATCTTGCGGAGCAGCTGGCGTCGCTGGATTGTCGTGTTACCCGACTGGCTCAGGGTATGCCTGCCGGTGCCGGTCTCAGTCAGGCGGATGCTATTACGCTTACCCGTGCCTTTGAGGGGCGCAAGGGAATTTGATACGATGCCGTTTCCGCGTCAGAGGTAGCGGCGGTCACGGAAGACGTGCGCTTTCAGCGGGTCTGTAGCGGCAAGGTGCGTGAAGCCGATGGCGAGAGCGTCCGCGGCATCCGGTGCAGGTGTTTCCGTGAGGCGGAGCATGGCGCGCATCATGAAAGCTACTTGTTGTTTACCGGCGCCGCCTCGGCCCACGGTGGCAAGTTTCACGCAGGTAGGCGGGTACTCCATGATGGGGAGCTCGTAGCGCGCGGCCGCCAGCACAGTGGCGGCACGGGCTGAGCCCATGGTGATGGCGGTGCGGTGTGATTGCACGTAAATGATGCCTTCGATGGCCAGCTCATCCGGGTGCCATTGTTCTATCAGCGAGCAGACTTTCTCATGGATTGCCAGCAGGCAGCGGCTCTGTGGCAGCTTCTGCGGCAGCGAAAGTGTGCCGTACTCCAGCGCAGAGGCGTTGCGGTGGTCTCCTTCCAGTACCGCGTACCCCGTGTTCCGGATGGCCGGATCTATGGATAGAACTATCACTCTTGATTATTTGTGATTGGCTTGTGCCAACCGATAATCAGTTCACGTACCCGCAGTAGGTCCAGAGGGTCGGGTCCAGCTCAGCGCGGGCGGCTTCAGCCACGGCCTGTGCCTGCTCGATGGTTTCGGTGAGAGCGAAGAGGGTGGACCCACTGCCGCACATGAGCGCGGCGCGCACACCGGGCTGGCCGAGAAGCCACATCTTGGAGAACCCGAGGACGGGGAACTTAGTGAACACGGCGCGTTCCAGCTCGTTGACAAACTTGATACCATCCACCATCTGGGCGTTGTAATTTACGCCCTTAATGCGGTGAGCTCCGCGCAGCAGCTTGTAAGCGCTGGGAGTGGAAACGGCAAACTGCGGCTTAATGAGCACGATGGGGCTGCGCCACTCTGCCAGCTCGGGCACCGGCTCCACGATTTCGCCACGGCCCGTGCAGCGGCTGATGACGGGATTCAGGAAGAAAGGAACATCACTGCCGAGTGCGGCGGCCATGGTGCTCAGCTCCTCATCAGAATAACCGGTGCCGATGATGTCATTGCAAGCGCGCAGGGTGATGGCGGCATCTGCCGAGCCACCGCCGAGGCCGGCGCCGTGGGGAATACTCTTGGTGAGGGTGATTTTCTGTTTGGCTTTGCGGCCGTAAGCTTTCTCGAACTCACGCACGGCTTTCATGACGAGGTTGCTCTCATCCGTGGGGACTCCCGGAGTATCGCAGAGCAGGGTGGTGGTGCGGGAGTTGTGGAAATTCAGCGTATCCACCAGGTCCAGACGTGCCATCAGTATGTCCACGTTGTGGTAGCCGTCATCACGCTTTCCCAGAATGCGCAGTGAGAGGTTGATTTTCGCCGGTGCCGTGTATGTGGTGCTCATGGCCTTAGTTTACACGAAAAGCAGCGCGGCGTCAATCATTCCGGCTGCCTCTTCCGGCCAAAATGACGTACAGATACCTCTTCCAACAGAAAAAAATGCAGAAAAATGCACTTTTTTGTCAGATTAGACTTGCAAAAGGTGGCGAGGCGTTATATCCTCCGCTATGGCAGAAATTCAGCTTGGACTTACATTTGACGACGTGCTCCTGCTTCCTTGCCTGAGCACCATTCTTCCCGGCGAGGCCGATCCCTCTTCTCAACTGTGTGCGGGTTTCTCACTCCGCCTGCCCATTCTCTCTGCTCCGATGGATACGGTGACAGAGGTAGACATGGCCATCGCCATGGCTCGTGAGGGTGGTCTGGGTGTTATTCACCGCAACAACCGCATCGATGATCAGGCTACGATGGTGGCCAAGGTGAAGCGTTTCGAGAACGCCGTTATCACCAAGCCGCTCACTGTTACGAGCGACATGAGCCTGAGCCGCGTGAAGGGTATCATGCTGGAGAACGGTTTCTCCGGTCTGCCCGTGGTGGCTGAGGGTAACCTGCTGGTGGGTATCATCACCGGTCGCGATATGCGCGTGGTGGATGGCCATGACCTGGAGAAGCTCACTGTGGCTGATGTGATGACCCCCATGACCCGCCTCATCACCGGTACCCCTGCTACTACTCAGGAGGAGGCTCGCAAGATTCTTTATTCCAACCGCATCGAGAAGCTGCCCCTCGTGGATGAGGCCGGCCGTCTCGTAGGTCTTATAACGGATACCGACATCCGTAAGCGTGAGGCTTTCCAAGAGTCCACTAAGGATGAACTTGGCCGTCTGCGCTGCGGTGCAGCCGTAGGTCCGGGCCCGGAGTTCATGGCTCGCGCTCAGGCTGTGGTGGATGCCGGTGCTGATGCTCTTTTCATTGATGCCGCTACCGGTCACACCAGCCGCGTGCTGCACGTGATTGAGAAGCTTGCCGAGCTCGGTAAGCCCGTGGTTGCCGGTAACGTGGTAACTCAGGACGGCGCTCGTGACCTCATCTCTGCCGGTGCCAGCGCCATTAAGGTGGGTGTGGGCCCCGGCTCCATCTGCACCACCCGTATCATCTCCGGTGTGGGTATGCCCCAGTTCACCGCTATTCAGGAGGTGGCTACCGTGGCTCGTCCTGCCGGCGTGACCGTGATTGCTGACGGCGGTATCCGCTACTCCGGTGACGCTGTGAAGGCTCTCGCTGCCGGTGCTGACCTCATCATGATGGGCGGCATGCTGGCTGGCTGTGAGGAAAGCCCCGGCGCTATCGTTCACTATCAGGGCCGTAACTTCAAGACCTACCGCGGCATGGGCTCCCTGGGCGCCATGCGTGCCGGCTCCGGTGACCGCTACGGCCAGAATGGCAGCGGCAAGCTCGTGGCTGAAGGTGTGGAGGCTCGCGTGCCTTACAAGGGCATGCTGGCAGACGTTATCTTCCAGCTGGTGGGCGGCCTGCGCTCCGGCATGGGTTACCTCGGTGCCAAGAGCCTTCAGGAGCTGCGCGACCATGCTCGCTTTGTGCGCATCACTACCGGTGGTCTTCAGGAAAGCCACCCGCACGATGTCACCATCACTCAGGACCCCGGCAACTACAGCCGTTAAGTTTTGCTGTAACTTCAAATTTCAAACGCCTGCCCCCAATCCGGGGACAGGCGTTTTTTTAGCATTCAATGATGAAAGGTTGAACCTGTTATACAGAAACTTCCCTCAGCAGATAAAACTCACATAACAAGTATAACGCAAACAACGATTAGCGCTATTATCAGCGTAATCAACATGTAGGTCACAAAGTCATTTCCGGGTTTCTTTTCCTTGTTGGGTACCGGCGGAAGTTGAAGGGTGCCCACGGTCTTTTTAATTTTGCGCTGTGGAGAAACTGTACTTGCTTTGACAGGCTTCGCTTTCTTTGAGTTAGGAAGATTCACCATTACCTCCCCGCTCGCTTTATCCTTATACACCTCCGCTCCGGCGGCGAGACAAAAACGAAGTTGCGACAGCTTATTATAAGACTCCATGTGCATTATGCTAAGCATAGCGAGCGATTCCGGCCCATGGCCCATGCTCAGATGCTCATGCACCATCCTTGTCACAGGGTGCTTCAGAAGAGTCTCATCATCCATCTCCTCATTTAAGTCAAAGCTATCTCCCACTAGGAATAAACCTTTCAGAGCAAATAGCTCGCTGTAAAGCTTACATGCCTTATCGTCAATGCTTTCTTTTTTGTCCATGCTGTTAATATGGGGTGTTGTTTTCAGTAATTTTACACAATCCTCATTCTTGTTCTCGACTGCCATATCGAGTGCCGTACGGCCATCATTAGCCTTCTTATTCAAATCTGCCCCCGCAGCAAGCAGGAGTTTGATGCAGTCTGAATGCCCACGAACAGCTGCCATGTGAAGAGCTGTTATCCCTTGCATGTTGGTACGGTTAACCTCCGCCTTGGCTTCAAGCAAAGCTTTCACACATTCCGCTTTTCCGCAGAGAGAGGCCCCCATCAGAGCCGTAGCTCCTGTTTTATTAGACGCGTTAACATTAGCCCCTGCGTCAACAAGTGCTTTCAGGCAATCCATGTACCCCTTTTGCGCAACTAATTCAAGCGGAAAAGAACCATATTGATTCTTCACATTGACATCTGCTTCGGCCGCGATAAGTAAATTAACCATTTTACTATCACCCGCTTCTGCTGCTGATGCCAGATGCTCTGAAAACGTTTTTCATTCAAGAGGGTGAGGATGTCCTTGTCAGCTCGTGGAATACGGCTTTGTGACAGGCGTAAAAGCTTAGAAAGCAGTCGTGCCGAGGTCTCCTGCATTAACCTTGCAATGTACCCCATAAGGCGAAGAGCCATGCAACGTTTGGGTGTATGCATTGAGGTCTGACAACAGCGTATTTATTGCAATGGGGACAGAATAAACAGGGTGTCTCTATCTGCAGCTCAATATCGTACTGCATGTAGGGGGTATCTACTACGGAAAGTTGGCGACATCCTCGTCTTTGCATTCGTCGATTGCATAACCTACACCAGAATGTCTGGGTCTGTTTCAAATCTGCTGGTAAAAATAGGTAAAATAGAGCATTCTTGAGAGTATAGAGTAAGGATGACTATGAAGCAGATATTTTCTATAACCCACGGAGAACGAAACCATAACCAAGTAATTGCATCTGCTTCAGAAAAGACCTTTCAAACACTTTTTTAGAGTGCTTATAAATTTACAAAAATGCATTTTTTATGACACCGAATATTCTTAATCAGATATTCAATGACTTAACTTCATTGTATCGAGCCATACCGGAGATAAACACCAGCAAATCTGAAACAGACCCCAAAAACGCGTAAATACTTTCTTTATGCTTGACTTGCGGTTTTGAACAGCGTAGTTTGTAAGGACTTATAAATTTATAGTTATGAAATTACACTTACCTATCTCCCTGTTAACTGCCGTTCTGACAACCATTATCGCCTTACCCGCTCAAGCCGTAGAAGCCCCGGAAGGTTACACCACCATTTACCTGAACTCCCCTGACGCACTGGAAAACTATTCCACGCTTACAGCCGAAGACTATATGGCATATCTGCTGGAAAACTCTCTGGAGTTCTCCCCCACAAACTGCACCTATTGGACCTCTTCCACTCCTCTCATCAGTAAGGGGAATATTTTCTTTGGTTCCAGTAATTCCAACTCACCGGTTGCCCTGAGTTTTAAGGATGGACGCAATCTCGCTTTCAGTAATCAGATGACATTAACTTTCGATACCTTAAGCAACCTGACGTTCTCAAGCACGAGTGCTATCAGTTTAGCTTCCGGTGCCACTTTAACCATCGCCAATGTTGATGATGGCCAGAGCGAAACAGTAGATGTGCTGTTTAAGGATGTAGAGAACTATTCCTACTACGGCGGCGCTATCTATGCTGAAGGTGCCGACGTGATCATCAGCAATAATGGCGATGTTTCCTTTAGCGGAAACATCGCCGATGCAGGCGGCGCTATCTATGCTGAAGGTGCCGACATCAGCAAAAATGGTGACGTTTCCTTTAGCGGAAATTATGTCTCCTCCTTCGGCGGCGCTATCATTGCTTACGACGGCGTGACCATCAGCAAAAATGGTGACGTTTCCTTTAGCGGAAATTATGCCTCCTTCTACGGCGGCGCTATCTGTGCTTACGACAGCTTGACCATCAGCAATAATGAGGCCGTTTCCTTTAGCGGAAACTACGCCTCCGACGATTCCTCCGCCGGCGGCGCTATCGTTGTTTTCAACAGCTTGACCATCAGCAATAATGGCGATGTTTCCTTTAGCGAAAACTACGCCTCCGCCGGCGGCGCTATCAGTGCTTACGGCGACGTGACCATCAGCAATAATGGTGACGTTTCCTTTAGCGGAAATTATGCCTCCTTCGAAGGCGGCGCTATCCATGCAAGCAGCGGCGTGACCATCAGCAATAATGGTGACGTTTCCTTTAGCGGAAACTACGCCTGCTCCGGCGGCGGCGCTATCTTTGCTTACGACGGCGTGACCATCAGCAATAATGAGGCCGTTTCCTTTAGCGGAAACTACGCCTCTGACGACTCCTTCGGCGGCGCTATCTTTGCTTACGACGGCGTGACCATCAGCAATAATGGTGCCGTTTCCTTTAGCGGGAACTACGCCTCCGCCGGCGGCGCTATCTATGTTGACGGAGATTTATACATCCAAGGCAATGATAGCGTCTTATTTGAAAAGAACTATGAACAAATAGGGAACACATATCTCCTGCGCAGTATTTATAACGGAATATACACTGCAGAAAGCTCCTGTAGCATGAACCTTTCTGCCAAGACCGGAGGAAACATCACTTTTTACGATTCCGTTTATACAACAAGCGATGCACATTTCAACAGCGATTACACGGATGCCGAGGGCAACACTCAAAGTGCCGGGGGCAACGTCATCTTCAGCGGCAAGTATGCTGAGCTGCATCTGAATGAAATTCTGGCAGATAATAATGCAGAACGGACGGCTACAGCTGAAGAAATTCTGAATTCGCAGACCAGCACTATTGAGGGGAACGCATACTTGAACGGTGGCAGTCTGCAGGTTAAGGACGGTGCTGTGCTCAATGTAAATGGCGATACGGTAAGCATAGCCGCCGGAAGCAATGCTACGCTTGCTATCAGCGATGCCGAGCTTGTTGCCGCGAATGCCACGATTGAGGTAGGGGAATCCGCCACGCTGCAGCTGAGTAATGGCGCCGCCGTCACAGCCGATGAAATCAACATTGCTGCTGGTGCCACCTTATCTCTTGGTGATGTAGCTACCACCACAGCAACAAGCGATGCAATGGTTGCGGCGTATCGTTTATCTAGTCTCAATGTTATCAATGCGGATTTGACCTTCGCTGCCGGTTCTACGCTTGTCACGGATGGTACTGGCACCGCCATGTCAGAAGGAAATATTCTGACCTTCAATGCTACCAGTGACGGAGAGAAAATCAATCTTGTGCTCACCCTTGGTACGGAATACAGCGAGGATGATGAAGTTCTGCTCTTCTCCAATGTAGACATCGTGAAGTTCCTCATGGATGGCGAAGAAGTAGACAGCTCCACCACGCTGTTGGCCAGCGACTTCTTCACCGGTGATTACATCAACGAGAACACCACACTGGCCTACGACAGTACCTCCAAAACGGTATACCTGCAAGGCGTCAATAACGTGGTTCCCGAGCCCACTACGGCGACGTTGAGCTTACTGGCACTGGCAGCTCTGGCCATGCGCCGTAGACGCAAGTAAGGGTGAATTTCCTTAACAACAGCCGCTGTCCCAAGATAGGGACAGCGGCTTTTTTTGCATGGGGAAGAGCTGTATTTGATTTTCTAACTCACCATAATGGTACACAGAGCGTTTTTTGCTGGACGTGCAGGTAGGTATCAGGTAGTATAGGAATATGGTGAAGAAACTTCTTATAGCGATGTGCGCGCTGGCATTTCCGGTGCTGGCAGCAGCTCCTCAGCGAGCTCCCCGTGAACTGCCCGGTGGATGGGTGTATGAATGGGGTGATGAGTTCAACGGCTCGCGCCTGAATACGAATAAGTGGAATTATGAGCTGGGCGTGGTGAGAAATCCCGGCGCTTCTCAGGCTTACACGCGTGATTGTGTGCGTGTGCGCAATGGGCGCTTGGTTATCACGTCTCGCGCTCGTGAAACTCGCAACTGCAACTACCGCGAAGGCTCGCAGCATTGGAATGAGCGAATCCGTACTCAGCCCTTTGCCAGTGGCTCCATTACCACGCGCGGTATTAAGAACTTTGAGGCACCGGGGCGCTTGGAGTTCCGTGCTCGCATTCCTCGTGGTCGCGGTGTGTGGCCGGCTATTTGGACCATGCATGAGAATCAATACGGCTGGCCTGCCAATGGTGAGATTGATATTCTTGAGCACATTTCTCAGGAGCCGGATGTTTGCTACTCCATTTTCCGCTGGGGGCGCAATGGTACTAATGAGGAGCAGAAGGTTGTTCGCACACGCAGAATCCCGAATTACAGCCGTGACTTCCACACCTATGTGCTGGAATGGGATGATCAGATTATGCGTATCCTCATTGATGATGAGGAGGTGGGCCGCGTGAATATAGCTGACGCTAATTATCCGGATGGCGGCAATCCGCTGCGTACTCCCTGTTACATCATTATCAACACCGCCATCGGTGGTGAGGGTACTTGGCCGGAGCGTGCCAACCCGGAGGATTATCCTGCCCGTTTTGAGATTGATTACGTGCGTTATTATACCAAGAAGTGACGCTCAGCTAGGCGGCGCCTGTTTTCAGGCGTGAATCCTGTGCAGATGGCCGATTACCTCGGAAGCTCTGATGGCTGTGGGGTAATCGGCCTTCATGTGTGCCGTGGCGGCGGCCTGTCCGCAGGCATAGGCAGCCAGCACAGCGGCACGAATAGGAGTGAGCCCCTGGGCTGCAAACGCGCCGATGACGCCGGCGAGCACGTCTCCTTGGCCGCCATTGGCCATGTAGGGGCCGCCGGTAGTATTATACCAAGTTTCGCGACCATCAGATATAATGCTGCGAGCCCCTTTCAGCAGAAGGGTGCAGGGGGTGCGCTGCAGGAATTGCTCCACACAGGCGGCACGGCTGAGCCCTGCGGAGGCCGGGAAGAGGCGGCGCATTTCGCCGGGGTGCGGGGTGAGGATACTGTTGGCCGGAAGCTCCCAGCCGTATTCTGCTGCCAAGTTCAGCCCATCCGCATCCATCACAAGGGGCACCCGGCAACGGAGCAGTAAATCATGCAGGGTGCGCACCTCCGCTCCGCGTAGTTTCCCCAGCCCGGGGCCGATGACGACCGCTTGGGCGTTCTCTGTGGGTACTTCCGAGTAACTGCGTACGGGTGTAACCATCACTTCAGGCGCCACGCGAGCCGCGAGAATGGGGTAAATGTCCTCCTTGCAGTACAGGGCCACCAGCCCGGCTCCTGCGGCCACAGCAGCCTCGGCACAGAGCTGTGCAGCTCCCGTGTAACCCACGCTGCCAGCGATGATGTGCACTCGCCCCGCTCGGTTTTTGAAGCAGGAATAATCCCGCCTCGGCAGCCAGTTCAATACCTCAGCCGTGGAGATGTTTGCGGCGGAGTTCTCCGGCAGAGCTACTTCCGGGAGGGGAATGCCCAGCAAGCGCCCGGTGTAATTCTCCGCGCCATCAGCCAGCAGGCCGGGCTTGGCACAGCCGATAGTGGCTGTCACATCTGCCGCCACGGCTTCGCCGAGGCGTTCCCCGGTGTCGGCATTCAGGCCGGTGGGCACATCTATGGCGAGGGTGCGGCAGCGCGGGGAAGAGGCCCGCAGGGTATTCAGCTCATGAACCAGAGAGGCATACGGCTCACGCAGCGGGCCGCTGGCTCCATTGCCCAGCAGACCATCGATGATGAGAAGCCCTTCCCGGGGCTGTGGTGCGCTGCGGCTCAGTTCGTGCCCGGCCAGCAGAGCATATTGCTCACGGCTTTCCGGGGAGAAATCCTCTGGTTCGCACACGCTGCGCAGGGTGATGGGGCAGGAAAAGCGAGCTGCAAGCCCCAGCGCATCCCCTGCATTATTCCCTTTGCCGGCATAGATGACGACCCGCTGAGGTTTGAGCCCGCAGAGTTCCGGCTCTTTCTGTACAGCTTGCCACAGCCTTTCCACCACAGCGCTCATCAGAGCGGTGGAAGTAATCTTTCCCTGAGCAAAGGTGGCTTGTTCAGCCTCTCGAATGATGGAACATGGGTGGATATGCATGGCGGGAGGAAAAGGGGATTATGATTTGCGGTGGCGCAGCAGAAGGCGGAAAATAACGAGGTAGGCGGCAGCAAAGAGGATGAGCTTAGCTGAGAGGGTGAGCCAGCTGCCGGTGGGAACCAGCTCTGCTATGCCCCAAGCGGTGAGCATGAGGGCAGGGAGCCACAGGTACCAGCCGGAGAAGGTGCGGGCGTAAAAGCGCAGGGGGCTCAGCCCCAGCGAGCGGTAGTGGATGAGGTTCAGCATGAGCAGCTGAATGGTGATGGAGAGGGCCGCCCATGCCGCCTGAGCGGCAATTCCCCACCACAGGCAGACGAAGTAACTCACAGCGATGAAGAGCGCGCTGTTGAAAGCGGTGATGGCTACGCGCTGCTTCAGGGCATCGCGCGCTTGGCTGATTTGCCAGCCGAGCGCCTGCACGAGGCTGAACGTTTGCGGTATGATGAGAGCCAAGGCGATGAGCCAGCTGAGCTCGGCTTGTTCCCCCAGTTTTTCACCCACCCACAGGTGGAAGAACTCACGCCCATAAAAGATGAGAGCCACAGCTACAGGAAGCAGTATTACCAGCTGCACGCGCCCCAGCCTTGCCATAGCCTCTGTTTGAGCCGCGGGGCTGGCGCCACGTGTCACCATCCCGACTACGCGGGGGAGGAACAGCTGTGCCAAGCAGCCGCCCAGCAGGAAGTAATTTGCATATATCTGCAGGCCGCAAGTGTACACGGCGGCGGCATCCGTTCCCAGCGTGATGGCCACAAGGTAATTGCCGGTGCCGGCATTCAGTATGTTGATGAGCTGGTTCAGCAGCATCCACCATGAGAAGGTGAACAGGCTGTGGCACAGGGTACGATTCCAGCCGTGGCGGAGGTTGAGACGGGCCTTCAACCCGATGAAGCAGTACAGCATGTTCAGCGCCAGAGCCAGTATGCCGGTGCCGATGTTGAAGGCTACCAGCCCCACGCTTCTCCAGCCCCACTGCAGCACCACCCATGTGCCCACTGCATTCAGTATGCTTGCACCCACGGCAATGAGCCCCGGCACCGTGTACTTCTGCCGGCTGTCTGCAATGCCTGTCAGACTGCGCGCCGGGAACATCAGCGCGGCGTTTATCAGCGTCATCAGGTACAGCACGCGGTAGGTGCCCAGTTCGCCTGCTGTGAACTTAGGGAAGATGTCTCCCAGAAAGGGGTACAGAGCCAGCCCCAGCCCCAGCAGCAGAGCACCACCTGCGGAGTATAGCAGCGTCAGCGTGCCCAGAAAGCGCGCTTCTCCCTCGTTGTCTCCCTTCGCGCGGTATTCGCTGAGGAACTTTGTGCTGGTGGTGCGCCCCAAATCGCTCAGGTACAGCCGCACCAAAAGCGTGCTTGCCAGCATGTACAGGCCATACTCCGCCGGGCCCAGAACTTTGAGAATATACGGCGTGAGCACCAGAGGCACGCCTATGCGCAGCCCCAGATTCACGTAGTTCAGCACTGCTCCCGCCCGGATTTCGTTCATGCTCCCGTTTATCCTACCACATCCGCCCCTATTCCCGCAAGCGTAAAGCACAGAAAAGCCGCTGCTCGGGGGAGCAGCGGCTTTTGAAAAGGCCTGTCAGCCTTCAGGCGGGAGTTACTCGCCCTCGGGGAGGCTGTAGTCGATACCGGCAAGAGCCTGATACAGGCGCCAGCGGCGAGCGATGTCGGCGGCTTCCATATCCAGAAGCTTGTCGAAGTTGGCCTTGTTGCTCTTGGCCAGCAGGCGGAAGCGGTTCTCGGCGAGGAGAGCTTCGCGCACGTCCTTCTTGGGCTTCTTGCTCTTGATGGTAAGGGGGTTCTTGCCCTCCTTAGCGCGGTCCGGGTTGAAGTTGTAGAGGAGCCAGCGGCCGCAGTCTACGGCATCCTTCTGGCGGTCCAGACCCTGGGCCATGTTGATGCCGTGGTTGATGCAGTGGCTGTAGGCGATAACGAGGGCGGGACCATCATATTCCTCAGCCTCCATGAGGGTGGTGAGGGCGTGCTGGTCATCGGAGCCCATGGAGATGGAGCCCACGTAGACGTTGCCGTAGGTCATGGCCATGTAGCCGAGGTCCTTCTTCACCTGATCCTTACCGCGGGTGGCGAACTTGGCCACAGCACCGCGCGGGGTGGACTTGGAGCACTGGCCACCGGTGTTGGAGTACACCTCAGTATCCAGCACAAGCACCTTCACGTTCTTACCGGAGGCAAGGATGTGATCCAGACCGCCGTAGCCGATGTCGTAGGACCAGCCGTCACCACCGAGAATCCATACGGACTTGCGTACGAGGTAATCAGCGTGAGCCTTCAGGGCGGCGAGGTCAGCGTTGTCACCGCAGGCAGCCTTGATGGCGGCTACTGTGGCGCGAGCGTTGGCGATGTCAGCCTCAGTCTTCTGGGGGTTAGCCATGATTTCCTGGATGAGCTCGGCACCGATGGTGGGAGCAGCGGCCTGCAGAAGCTCAATAGCGAACTGCTGCTTCTTGTCCAGAGATACGCGGAAGCCAAGACCGAACTGGGCGTTATCCTCGAAGAGGCTGTTACACCAAGCCGGGCCGCGGCCGTCAGCATCATGGGTCC